>CBFHXH010000110.1:0-12651 GCA_965659735.1 uncultured Pikeienuella sp. | reverse complement strand
CGCCTGATCTCTTTCGCGCCGGCCAACCCCTGTCGGCGGCCTTCCGCGCCTTCAAGATCGCGCTGCTGGAGGAAGGGGCCGAAGACGTCCCCTATCTGGTTGGTGGTGCCGGGTCGGATGGATACGGCGATGTGATCTCTCCACCGTCTGACACACCGCTGGCGGACGGTGACGTTCTCATGCTGGATACGGGCGCGACCCTGCAGGGCTATTTCTGCGACTTTGACCGCAACTTCGCCCTGACCCACGCATCTGACGCCGCCAAAACCGCCTACGCCAAGCTCTATCGCGCGACCGAAGCCGGCATGGCCGCCGCCCGACCAGGCGCGACCTGCGCCGAACTTTTCGCAGCGATGGCGGCGAAACTGGGCGGCGACAGCAACATTGGCCGGTTAGGTCATGGGTTGGGCATGCAGCTCACCGAATGGCCGTCCATCGCCGCATTTGATCAGACTCTGCTGAAGCCGGGCATGGTGATGACGCTGGAGCCTTCGGTCGGCGTCACGGAAACCACGATGATGGTGCAGGAAGAAAACATCCTTATCACCGAAGACGCCCCCATGTTGTTGACCACGCGCGCGGCGCCCGAATTGCCGGTGATCTGATGGCCTTGACCTACGACCTTGCGCCCGCACCCGCCGCTTCACTGGGCTTGATCGTGCTGGAGACTGACGAGACACTGGAAAACGAAGCGCGCAGCGCGATCCCGCGTGAGGCGTCGCTGCACCACACACGCATTTATTCCGCACCAACTGTCACGCCCGAAACGCTGGCGGGGATGGAGGCGGACCTGCCTGCCGCCGCCCGCACCTTTCCGGGGCACGTGACCTACGACGCCATCGCTTATTGCTGCACATCCGGCGCGACGGTGATTGGGCAGGACAAGGTAGCCGCCGCCATCCGTGCGGCGCATCCAAGGGCGAAAACCACTGAACCGATCACCGCCGTTATGGCTGCACTGTCGACGCTCGGCGCAAAACGGGTCGGCTTGCTGACCCCCTATACGCTGGACGTGTCCGCCGCGATGCAGACGCTGTTAGAGGCCAACGGATTTGAAATCACCGCCTTCGGCGCTTTCGAAGAAGCTGAGGAAGCGAAAGTCGCCCGTATCAGCGGCGGCTCGACGCTGGCCGCAATGTTGGAGGTCGGGTCAGGCGATGATGTCGAAGCGGTCTTTGCATCCTGCACCAACCTAAACACGTTTGGCGTGATCAAAAAGGCTGAGGCGGCGCTTGGCAAACCAGTGATTTCGTCAAATTCGGCGTTGGTTTGGCACCTGGCGCGATTGGCTGGCCTGCAGGCGCAGGTTCCGGGGGCGTTAGGCAGTCAGGCGTAGCGTTTCAGCCTTTGTGCGATCGCGGTAAATGCTTTGGACGGTGCGCTTCGTTACGCTTTTAGGGCTGAGCGGACGTTCGTATTCCCGACTGTCCCGGGCTTGACCCGGGACCTCGAAAAACGAAGCGCCCAACCTATCGAGGCCCCGGATCAAATCCGGGGCGGTGGTAATCAACGGTAGCCGATGAGAGCGTCAGGCCGTGGGCTGACGCCGTAACCGCAGATCTCCTTGATTTATCCCAGCAAGATACATCCTAAATTCCCGCATAGCGCTCCACCCAAAAAGCGTCAGACCGCCGGGACGGCCTGACGCTTGCATCGGTGCCTTCGGCTTGATTCCGATGCCGTTGGCGCAAATCCTAAACGTCCGCTCCGCCCCAAATGCTGCCACTGGCCTTTTCCGCACAGGTCCGTAAAAACATCAGAAACGTGAAACTAAATTATATTAATAGGTTATGCTTGGTTTCACGCGTACAACTCCGCTCAGTCTTCGTCTCGCGCCGCGTCCATGTACATCCGTATTTCCGCCAGGCGAGGCACAAGATTGCCAATCTTGCTGATGGGAAAGGCGGCGGCGAGGTCCTGAAACCGGCCCCCCAGTTTCTGGGTTGTCTCATCGCTAAGCGCCCTGCCGGCCTCGCTCAGCCAAACGCATTTTGATCTGCCGTCTTTGGGGTTTGGCCGCATTTCGATCAGGCCGTGCTTTTCCAGCCCCATCAGCGTGTGGGTCATGGTCGTCTTGGGCGTCTGAAAGGCTGACGCCAGCTTTAGCGGTGTCTGCCCATCCTTTACCCGAATCAGGTGGTTCAGCACGCTGAAATGGGAAACGAGCAAACCGTGCGGCAGCTCCTCCTCCATCACGGCGCGGCTTAGCTGGCTGATGATGCCGATTTCGTTGAACAGCGCAAAATAGTAGCCGATTTCCGACCCTGACAGGCCCGGTTCCCCGGACCCGTCAGTCGCGCCTTGAACCGGCGCCTGACCCTCCCCCTGATGCGGGGGCGTCTGTGATGGCGGGTTTTTATCCATTCAGAATGCGCGTCTCCAACGGCCAACGTGGCGTGAACGGCGTCTCGGGCCCATAGCCGAGGCACCCCAGCATCTGAACTGTCTCGCCCGGTTTCGCAAGCATGTCGTGGGTGGCGGCGTAATGATTGGCCATTTCGGGATACTCCTGCAGACACTGTGAAACCGGGTGCAAGGCAAGCTCAAGGCTGGTCGTCGTCAGGTTCAACCGCCGCCACCGCCGCCCCGCCGCAATCTGATCTTCGCGGCTGTTGCCTGGGGTTCGAACGACGGCGTGGGCGGGGGTCGCCTTCAGCATCTCCATGTAGCCGGACAGGTTCTGGGTGAAGGCGGGATTGGTCACATCCATCATCGCCTCTTTCGACATCAAGCCCGCCATAACCAGCGTCTCAAAGAAGGCGCCGCCAAGGTCGATGCCGTCAGGATTGGCGTTGATTTCGGACTTGCCGACGCGGATCAGGTCAATGCTTTCTTCCAGCGTATAGGGGGTGAACATCTCAACCTCGAAGGCGACCTTGGTCAGCGCCTTGATGTCGGTGACTTTGCCGGGTTCGACATGGATATCTGCGAGAGCTTCCAAAGCCGAAGCCGGCTGAACAGCGCGGTCCTGGAACAGCTCTTTGCAGGAACGGCGGCTCATGATGTGGTCGAATAACGGGTCGGCCGCTGCGCCCTTGCTGAAGCGGGCGATGGCGACAGGGCCGGCGTCGCCTTCGGGAAAGAGATCATAGTCGACCTTGTGATCCGTTGCTGACGCAGCGATGGCCAGCTGCTCCAGAAAACATCCCATCCCGATGGTCAACTGGCGGTCAAAGGGGTCCGTTTAAGGCAGATTGCGCGATTTACCTCGCAGGATAGTCACCTCATCCGCCTTCGACAGATCCCCCCCCCCAGGGCTGCCGGTTATGCGGGTTCGGGGCGAGGATCGCATAGGACAGCGCCTGCATCCGCGGGTCTTCATACCCGCCTGCCGCCGACCAGGGCGCGATCGCCTTTGTCGGAGTGCGGGTCGTCATGAACGCTGCGGCGCCGCCAGCAGCCAGCACAACGCCGCCGCCGAGAATGGTGAGGAATTTGCGTCGGGAAGTCATCGTCATCTCGACTATAGTTCAATATCGAATTAAGTAGTGCGATATCGAACTATAAGTACGGCCTGCCGCCAAGAAACTTTTGCGCCGCCCCTGCAGCAGGCTAATATCTCCGGGGAGAGAGGGAGCCTCATGTCAGACATCACTATCGAGAAATCGGGCAGAATCGCCGTTGTGCGATTTGATCGTGGGACGCCGGCGAATGCGTTGTCGCTTGAACTGATGCGCGATCTGACCGAGGCGGCGCGATCGTTTGAGATGGACACGGAAACCTCTGCCATTGTTCTGACCGGGGGTGAAAACTTTTCCATGGGGTTTGACCTGCGGGACGAAGAAGCGATCGCCATGCGGACCGGGCCTCTGGCGGACAAACGTCTGTCGGTGGCGACGGGACGTCGGATGTGCCAGGCGTGGGCTGATCTGCAACCTCTGACAATAGCGGCGATCAACGGTTGGTGCGTAGGCGGCGGTGCGGCGCTGGCCGTATCGACTGACCTGCGGATCATGTCCAATGGCGGGCATTTCTATGTGCCGGAGATTGAGCGCGGCATGAACATGTCCTGGGGATCGGTGCCCAGAATCACCAATCTGGTTGGTCCGGCCAAAGCGAAACGAATTGTCGTTCTGGCGGAGAAGCTGGACGCGTTGCGCGCGCTGGATTGGGGCGTCGCGGACGAGGTCGCCGCCGACCCAATGGCGAAAGCAATGGAAATGGCGGAGCGCGCCGCCGCGATGCCCCCTGTCGCGCTGCGCATGTGCAAAGGACAGGTCGACGCCTATGCGAACGCTCTTGCACACACCGCGAGCCATATGGATCTGGACCAGTTCGCCCTGTCGCAATCTGGTGGCGATTTCGAAGAAGCGGTAAACGCTTTCTTCGAAAAACGAGATCCTAAATTCACCGGAGCCTGATTGGAACCCGCCATAAGCTGACAAATCGCGCCAGATCATCACTTCTGATCGCAGGCGCGCGAGGCGCTGACGCATGATGCAAACGTGAATAGCGGCGGCGCCGGTCGCTTCGCTATGGCTGCCGTCATCAATATTTGCACTGAAAGGGGCCGCCATGACTGATCATCTAAGCCGCGATTTGCGCACATTTCTGAGCAAGACGCTCGCCGCGCTGACGATTGTGATCGGCGCAACGGGCGCACAGACGCAGACCGCGCCGCAGCCGACCGACTAAGCACTGGAACAGTTTGGCTCCCCACCCCCAACGCCAACCGGCCCGCTCGCTGAACCAGTGCAGGCGGCGCTGCGCCATTTGATCGACAAAAGCTTTGATCAGAGACGCTGGCGCACACTTGATCCAAATGCGCTGCAAACGATCAATGCGGCGAAGGATCCACGGGTGGCGACGTCTCAAACCGCTCTAACGCGGGGGGCGCGGTGGGCAACGCGGCGATCAGATCATCAGGCGGGATTAGCGCGTCCAGATCGTCCATGAAGGTCCAGAGGCCGCTGGCCTTGCCATCTTCAACCGATTGGAGGCCAGCCTCGTGCATCCGCCCCTCGGCGGTCAGCCTGGCGACACGGTCCTGGTAGCTTTTTGCCCAATGCTGGGTTTTTCGCCGGGCGATAAGCTGCATCGTCCGATCATCATCCAGCTTGCGCCGGATCCCGTCGATCCAGTCAAAGCAGAGCAGTTCGTCCAAAACCTCGCCCACGCTGACATATTTGTCCGCGACGCGCTTTTTCCAGGTGACCAGCCAAATGCTGTCATCCTGCCGATGATGCGCGGTCAGCCAGTAGCGCAGCGCGGTGGCGCTGGCGACTTCGACTTTGTCAAAATTGTCAGTCTTGATCATCCGCCGCAAGATAGCCTTGCCGCAGCAGGATCAAGGCCTGTTTCTCAGCTGTTCCGGCAGCCAGGTGACAAGATCAGGGAATACCGTGATGATCACGACCATCAGCACCATGATCAGGAACATCGGCAAGGCGGTGCGGGCGATATAGCCGATCTCGTGCCGGGTCATCCCCTGCATGACGAACAGGTTGAACCCGATGGGCGGGGTGATTTGCGCCATTTCCACGACCACGACGATGAAGATGCCAAACCAGATCACGTCGATCCCGGCCTGCCTGATCATCGGCTCCACCACCGCCATGGTCAGAACGACGGACGAAATACCATCAAGGAAGCAACCAATGATAATGTAGAAAATTGTCAGCGCAGCGATCAGAGCGAAGGGGCTAAGCTGAAGCTCTGCTATGTAGTTGGCCAGCGCGCGGGGCAGGCCGGTGAAGCCCATCGACAGCGACAGGAACGCGGCCCCCATCAGGATCAGCGCGATCATGGCGGATGTGCGGGTGGCGCCCAGCAGGCTGTCGCGAAAGGTCTCAAAGCTGAGCGATCCCTGAAACGCCGCGAGGCCGAGCGAGCCGAGCACCCCGAACGCGGCAGCCTCGGTCGCGGTGGCCCAGCCGAAATACATCGAGCCGATGACTAGCAAGACCAGCAGGATCACGGGGATCAGAAAGCGGGAATTCCACAGCTTTTCTCCAAAGCTCATCCCCGGTTCCGGCGCAGGCCGCTGTTCGCGGCGCAGATAGTACCAACCAACGATGTAGAGCGAGAACATCGCCGCCAGCACAAGGCCAGGGATCACGCCCGCCATGAAGAGCTGAGTGATGCTTTCGTTGATCGTCACGCCATAGACGATCAGCGTCAGCGAGGGTGGGATCATCAGGCCCAGCGTAGCCGACCCCGCCAGCGTGCCGATGGTCATAAATTCCGGATAGCCGCGCTTGCGAAGCTCCGGGATCGACATCTTGCCAACCGTCGTCAGCGTCGCCGCCGAAGACCCGGATACGGCGGCGAAGATCGTGCAGCCCACGACGTTGGTGTGCAGCAAGCCGCCCGGCAGTCGCGCCATCCAGGGGGCGAGGCCGCGGAACATGTCCTCGGACAGGCGCGTGCGATACAGGACCTCGCCCATCCAGATGAACAGTGGCAGGGCGGTCAGGGTCCAGGACGAGGACGACGTCCAGATCACAGTGATCATCGCGTCGCCTGCGGGGCGGGATGTGAACAGCTCCATCCCGACATAGGCGACGCCCATCAACGCGAGGCCGACCCAGACGCCGGACCCAAGCAGGAAGAAAAGGACAAAAAGAAAAACGATGGTGAGGGTGAATTGATCCATCAGTCCCGCGCCTCAGCTGGTTCGGGGTCGGTTACGCCCATATGGGATGAGAACACGATGCGGATCAGATGATCCCACAGCGCGATGGCCAAAAGGATCGTTCCGATGGTCATGGCCAGTTGCGGAATCCAGATCGGCATCGCGTCCTGTCCCTGACTGATGTCGTTCAGCTTTTCTGACCACCAGTTGGCTTTGACGGCGTAGCGCGCAAAGAAGGTCGCTGTCAGCGCGGCGACCAGATAGACCCAGATCTCGCCCATCCTGCGCCAGCGCCCCATTTTGCCCAGAAACAGTGAGACGCGGATATGCGCCCCGTGGTTCAGCGCATATGCCAGCGCAAAGAACGACGCCCCAGCCATGCAGTAACCGGCGTAGTTGGTCGCGCCGGGAAAGGTGATCCCCGTCCACCGCGCCACCATCTGGGCGACGATGATCACAAGGATGGCCAACATGAACAGCGCGGCGATCGCGCCCGCCCCCGCATAGATCGCATCAAGGAATTTTCTGAGAAGTTTCAGCATGAGATCACCTCGCCGGGTGTGACCCCTCCCCCCAACTTCGGGCGGGAGGAGGGTTTTGGCTTATTCAGCTTTGAACGCTTCGACCAGCGCCGCGCCGTCTGCGCCAGCGGCCTCGGCCCATTCAGCGGCCATGGTGGCCCCGATTGTGTCGAGGTCAGCCTTCAGCTGTTCGCCCGGCGCGCCGACGGTCATGCCGTTCGCCGCCAGCTGCGAAACGTACCAGTCCGCCAGCTGATGCGCCCGCGCGGTGCCTGCGGCCTGCGCCAGGATGCTGGACGATTTCAGGCAGTTCTGGATGGACGCGTCCACGCCATCAAAGGCGTTCTTGTTGGCGAAAACGTAATTGCGCGGCAGCCAAGCCTGCGTGTCGTAGAAATGGGTCAGCTGTTCCCAGACCTTGCGGTCGTAGCCAGTGGAGCCGGACGATACGAACGCCTCCGCCACGCCGGTAGACAGCGCCTGTGTCAGTTCGGCGGCCTCGACCTGAACAGGCAGCATGCCCATCAGCTCAGCAAGACGAGCCGTCGCGGCGTTGTAGGACCGGAACTTTACGCCCTGCGTGTCAGCGGTGCCTTCAACCGGCTTCTTAAAGTAGAGGCCCTGCGGCGGCCATGGAACGGAATACAGGAGGACGAGGTTCTGTTCCTCCATGATCTCAGCCAACTTGCTTTTGTAGACGTTCCACAGCTTGTCGCTGTCTTCGAAAGACGTCGCCAGGAACGGCACGCTGTCGATCCCGAAAAGCGCGTTTTCGTTGGCGTGAGCGGACAGAAGCCGTTCGCCGATCGGGGCCTGGCCGGTCTGAACTGCGCGCTTGATGTCGCCGCCGCCAAAAAGGGATCCGCCCGCGTGAACGGTGATTTCCAGCGCTCCGCCGGTGCAGACGCCCACGGCTTCTGCGAACAGTTTGCCGTTCTGGCTGTGATAGTTGCTGTTGGCGTAAGCCATCGGCATGTCCCATTTCTGGGCATGCCCGGCGGCGTTGGCGGCGCCTGCCAGGGCGACCGTCGCGACGGCGGCTGCGATCAGAGTTTTCATCGTTACTCTCCTTGTTGGTTCGATCGGATGTGACCGGTTGAAGTGGCATTTATCTGAGGCCGGTGACGCGCCACGTCGTCGCCGGTTATCTGCGCGTCCGTCATGCCGCGCGATCCGCGGCAAAGGGCGAAAGGTCTTCGTTCGGTGTCTGACCGGTGATGATCTGGCTAAGCCAGCGACCGGTTTTTGGTCCGCCGGAAAGCCCAACATGCTGGTGGCCATAGCCAAGCCAGACGTTCCTGGCGCCCGGCGCCTCGCCAATCACGGGCAGGCTGTCGGTGGTGGACGGTCGGCGTCCCATCCAGCGGTCGATACGGTCATATGTGAGATCCGGGAAAATCGCCGCCGTCTGCTTTTCCAGCAAACGATAAGGCGCCTCGGACGGCGGGGCGTCGACGCTGGCGAATTCGGCGACGCCGGCGCAGCGCAGGCGTCCTTCCATCGGCGTAGCGACGAACTTGCCCGCCGTGACCATCGTGGGCGAGCGTAGCGTGATGTTCGGGTTCACGAATTCCAGATGATAGCCGCGTTCCGCCTCCAGCCGCACTTTCACGCCCAGCTTTTTGGCGAAGGGCTGTGACGAGGCGCCAGTCGTCATCACAATTCGCGCCGCCGGGATCACGCCCTGATCTGTCTCCACCGCTTTGGCGGCGCCGTTTTCGGTGATTAGGTCCGATATGGTCGCCTGCACAAACTTGCCGCCCTGAGCCACGAAGTGATCGTAGAGCGCCATGATATACGCGCCGGGGTCTGAAATCATGCCGTGGCGACCATAGCGAACGGCGAACCCGAACCGCCCTACCAGCTGCGGGTCATAGTCGCGCAGCGCGTCGCCGCTGAGTTCTTCGATCGGCAAGCCGCGACGCGATCTGACACCCCAGGTGAACGCATCAGCCTTGTAGGTGGCGTAGTTCTTGTAGCCATAGACGTAGTCGCCATCATGGATGAACCGCTCGGCGGGCGTGCCGGCGGCGAGGCTGCGATGCTGGTCCGCTGTGTCTGCCAGCAGGTCGTGCAAGCTTAACGAAATGCGTTCGACATCCTTGGCGTTCGAATGGGACAGAAACCGCCACAGGAATGGGATCAGACGGGGCAGATAGCGCCACTGCAGAAACAGGGGCTGCATCGGGTCGAACAGCATCTTTGGCGCCTTGGCGATCAAACCAGGCACCGTTACCGGCACAACCGATCCCGCCGCCAGAACGCCTGCATTGCCATAGGATGCGCCCGCTGCTGGCCCTTCGCGGTCGATCAGCGTCACCGCCTCGCCCGCGCGTTGCAGCCAGATGGCGGTTGCGACGCCGACCATACCGGCGCCGATGACAATGATGTGGGCTTTGGTTTCGCTCATGGAATCCTCTTCTTATCGTTGACTTTGAAAGCGACGGCGCATCAGATCAAATATTAAATATTGGCCACATCATCAGGAAAAATGATGCTTCGATTCCGTCAGCTTCAGGCGCTTCACGCGGTGATGGACACTGGCACAGTCACGGGCGCAGCGGAACGGCTGGGTGTGTCTCAACCTGCGATCAGCAATCTTCTTGCGCAGTTGGAGGGGCAGACGAACCTCCGCCTTTTTGACCGGATCAAAGGCCGTTTGACCCCGACGCCTGAGGCGACGGTGCTGTTCAAAGAGGTCGACACCGTGGTGCGGGGGCTGGATCAGGTGTCGTCCGCCGTCACCGATTTGCAGAACCAACGTGCGGGACAATTGCAGATTGCAGCGACGCATGCGGTCAGCCTAACCTTTCTGCCAAAGCTGATCGCCCGCTTTCTGGCGGATCAGCCAGAAGTGATGGTTTCGCTGCAAACCCGGTATTCGCGCAACATTCAGGAATGGGTCGCCTCGCAGCTCTACGAGATTGGCGTCACCGAACTGCCGATTGAGCAGGAGGGGTTGGATGCTGAGATATTCTCTGTCGAATGCCGCTGCGCCATCCCTGTCGACAGCCCGCTGGCCGGCCTTGAAACAGCGACGCCGCAAGCGCTGGACGACGCGCCATTCGTGACCATGGGCCAGGATCACATGACCTATCACCGCACGCGCGAAGCATTCCTGCAGGCTGGCGCGCGGTGGCGGCCACGGGCTGAAACGCATCTTTTCAGCGTACTGCTGGAATTTATGAAGGAGGGCATGGGCGTAGGCCTTGTCGATCCCTTCACGCTAGCTGCAGATGACGGCGCCGGTTATGTCACCGCGCCGTTCTCGCCGCCCATAAATCTCGACCTCGCCCTGATCCGCGCGCGCGGCCGCCCCCTGTCACGCCGGGGGGAGGCGTTTTATGACGCCCTGCGCGCGACGCTGTCCGCTCAGGCCACCCATTCCGAAACGGGCGCGGCAGCGTCCTGAAGCGGCTGGGCGATCACGTCGACCAGCGTCGGCCCGTCATGGGCGATCGCCTCGGCAAGCACGCCTGACAAGGCGCGCGGGTCTTCGACGGTCCAGGCCTTCAGTCCATACGCCTCTGCCACGGCGTGGTGGTCGGTGCGGCTGAAATCGACCGAAAAATACCGCTCGTCAAAGCCAGACTTCTGCCCCGCCTTGATCCAGCCAAAGACACTGTTGGAAAAGACGACAAAGGTGATGGGCAGTCCAAGGCGTTTGACGGTCTCCAGCTCACCCACGCTCATCCCGAACGATCCGTCGCCCATCGCGCAGACGACTTTGGCGTTGGGCCGTCCGACCTGTGCGCCGATAGATGCGCCAAGCGCCCATCCCAGCGCGCCATGCGCCCGGTTGGTCAGGAAATGGCGACCCGGCTGCGGCCAGTCATACCAGGCGGAAAAATAGGGGCAGGGCGTGCCGGGATCAGCGCAGATGATCGCATCGTCGGGGAGGGCGGCGCGCAGATCGGCGATCACGCGTTCCGGCAGGATCGGCGCGGTGTCTGATGCGGCGAGCGTGCGAAAGGCCGCCCATTTTTCTTCCTTGGCCTTGGCCACCCGCTGGGCGCCGTTTGTGGGGCGGAATGTGCGATCCTCCAACGCCAGCGACAGGTCCACCAGCGCGATACGGGCGTCAGCGACAATCGCGGCGGTGGTTTCATAGCAGGCGCCGATGACGGCTGGGTCATTGTCCAAATGCAACACCACGCCGCCGGGCACAGGCGACCGCCAGCGTTCAGTCGTTACCGATCCGGCGCGGCAGCCGATATAGAAAACGCAATCGGCGTCATCGACCAAGGCCCGCGTCGCTGGTTGCCCGCCATTCGATCCGACCACGCCGGCGCACAAAGGATGGCTTTCCGCCAAAGACCCCTGTCCGCTGACCGTGGTGCAAACGGGGATACCGGTCGTTTCGACCAGATCGGCCAGTTCAGCGCAGGCGCCCGCCAGCACGACGCCGCCGCCGCAGACGATCACAGGCCGCTCCGCCGTCAGCAGCGCGTCCAGCACCCTGTCGACATCATCAGGCGCGGGCGCGGCGGGCAGGGCGGGGTAGCTGCTGAACCGGTCATCCGCCCAGATGTCATCCTCGGCCACCTTTGCCTTTTGCACATCAAACGGCAGGCCCAGATGGGCGGAACCTGGCCGTCCGCTGGTCATCTCTCGAAAAGCGCGGCGGACCATGCGCGGCAAGACGGTGGCGGACGGGATGACGCCGTTCCACTTGGTCAGCGGTTTCATCAGCGCATCCTGATCCAGTTCCGTCAGCGGAAACCGCCCGGCGGAGGTTGTCGCTACATCGGTCGTGATCGCCAGAATGGGGACGGAGCTTTCATTCGCCTCCACCAGACCCGGCAGAATATACGTCGCCCCGCCGCCAGACGGCCCTTCGCAAACGCCAGGTTTACCGGTCACGCGGGCGTAGGCGTCAGCCATGTAGGCGGCGTGGCGTTCATCACGGCTTAGGATATGCGTCATCCCATGATCCAGCCGCGCAAGCGCGTCATAGAACGGCAGGGACGTGTCGCCACAAAGACCAAAGATGTGCTTTACCCCGTGGCCTTCCAACAGCCGCACCATTGCTTCGGCGCCCGTGCTTTGATTGCTCATGTCCCGCCCTTTCCCGTTGCCTCAGGCCAACCGTCTGTGGAAGGGATGTGCCTGTCAATTGAGGATGACGTCATGATCGCAAAGGGTGGCAAGGCCGTCTACGGGGCCGATATCGGCATTCTGATGCTGGAGGCTCAGTTCCCCCGCATCAGGGGCGATATGGGCAACGCCCTGACATGGCCTTTTCCTGTGCGCTACAAGGTCGTGCGCGGCGCCTCCCCTGATCTCGTGGTGCGGCGGGGCGCTGAAGGCACGCTGGACGATTTTATCGCCGCGGGCCGCGAACTGGTGGCGGATGGCTGTCGGCTGATCACCACCAATTGCGGGTTTCTCGCCAAGTTTCAGGCAGAGCTGTCGGCGGCGCTGGACGTCCCGGTCGCAACTTCAGCGCTGATGCAGGCGGCGGCGATCCAGGCGACCTTGCCAGCGGGGCGCAAGGTGGGGATTCTGACAATCTCCGCCGACACGCTGACTGATGCGCATCTATCAGGCGCTGGC
>CBFHXH010000109.1:0-12677 GCA_965659735.1 uncultured Pikeienuella sp. | reverse complement strand
GCTGCTCCGTGCCCATTCCGCCGTATTTCTTCTTCCAGCGATAATAGGTTTGTTCAGTTACGCTGATCTGTCTGATCGCATCGATCCGGGGCATGCCTTGCCCCATCAAAACTTCAACTTGCCGTAACTTTCACGACAATCTCTTCGGGCTTGGGTCTCTTTATAGCCATCTCGGGTCCTACGCTTTCCTAACTATAGGGGCGGACCAATTTAAAGGGGGAGGCTCAGTGCGCAGACGCAGGAATTCAGAAGATCATGCAGATCGTTCAAGTCAGTGAACGTGGCTGCCATTTGCACGATGGGTGGATCTGTACGCCGCTGGCGTTTTGCCAACCTCTTTCTTAAACACCCTCGTAAACGCTGACTCAGAGGCGTAGCCAGCCGCATTGGCGACTTCTGCTACCGACGCGTCCTGGTCGATCCGGCTGCGACAGGCGATCTGCATGCGCCAGTGCGTTTGGTACTGCATCGGCGTCACACCCATCTTGTCCGAAAACCGAATGGCGAACCCCGTGGGGGACACACCCGCCTCACGCGCCAGTTTTTCGATCGTCCAGTCCTTGTCCGGCGCTTGATGAAATGCCGCCAGCGCGCGGCCAATCTGTTGATCGGCGAAACCGGCAAGACCCGCCCGTTCCGCGCCGCTGCTTTCAATTTAGGTGCGCAGCGCCTGTACAAAGATCGCCTCGGACAGTTTCAGCGCCACAAGGTCGCCGCCCAATTTGTCCGCGCCTGTTTCCGCGGCGATCAAACGCAAAGTCGCCTCCAGCCAGCCGCCCACAACGCCGCCATAATCTTGGATGTGCACATGGCTCGGCAGACGGTCAAAAATCAGGTGCCGCGCTTCAGGCGCAAGGGCGAAATGACCGCAGATCAGCTGGGTTTTGCGATCTTCGTCTTCGCCACCATGCACGAGCACGCCGCGAGCGGAAAACCCAGATTCGCTCAGCACCTTGTCCAACGGCAGAACGGTGGGCGCTTTTGCATAGCCGCAATAGAGGTCATGCGCCGCCCCATGCGGTACAATGACAAGGTCGCCCTGCGCGACCCTGACGACATCGCCGGTTTCCCTGATCCGCAACATGCTTTCACCGCGATGCGCATAGTAAAAGCGCGCGACATTTTCATATGAAGGAACCGCCACACCCCAAGGCGAGGTGAACGATGTCCGGAAACAGAGCGTCCCTTTGAGGCTCAGTCGCGACAGGATGTCGCTTAGTGTCTCCAACATGATCCGATAAATGGAAGATCGTGGCGCGATAGTCCAGCCTTCGGAACAATCAGGCTGAAATTCTGAACGAACTCACATCAAATCTCAGGCTAAGTCTGATCGAGGCGACCAACCTGCAAATAAGCGGCGCTGCGCGCCTATCCCCACTGCTTGGGCTGGATGTATTTCCACACACCTGACGCCGTCATGGTCTTGCGGCCATCCGACCACAGTTCCGCCGACATGAAGCAGACATCCTTGGTCGACCGTTCCACCACCGCTTTGCCGTAAAGCGGCAATCCCCCCTTAGCAGCAGCCATAAGCTTGCACCCGAATTCGATGGTCGAGGCGGGCTTGCCCCCCGCATAGAACGCCGCCATGCCCATCGCATTGTCGGCCAGCGTCATCGAAACGCCGCCGTGCACGACACCGCCCTGGTTCAGATGGTGGTCTTCGATATCGAGATACATGTAGAATTCCGTCTCGTTCAGACGCGCAATGTTGAACGGACCGGCGTGAATGTTGAACCCCTTCGGATTGTAGTCGACCCAGTCGTAATCATCTCGGAATTCCATGGTGCCCTCTCTCATTCCCACGGCGTATCTGTTAACAAAGGGCCATGAAACAGGCGAGCCGTATCCTGACGTTACAGACCCGCGGGCCGGGCATGTACGACTTCACCCGCGACATCCGCGTATTCTGCCGCGAAACTGAGGCGGTTCAGGGGGTTCTGACGCTGATGTGTCGTCACACCTCAGCCTCGCTCACCATTCAGGAAAACGCTGATCCCGATGTGCAGACCGACCTCGCCGCCGCGATGGACCGGCTCGCGCCGCATGATCCCGGCCTCTACATCCATGGGGCCGAGGGGCCAGATGACATGCCTGCCCATATTCGCACGGTTCTCAGCGGCGTGACCCTTTCGATCCCCCTGATGGACAGCCGCCTGACGCTGGGCACGTGGCAAGGTGTGTACCTGTGGGAGCATCGCGACGCCCCACATCAACGTCAGGTCGCAGCGCATCTTCTTTACGAGGACTAAAGCGGCTACCGTGTTCAAAAGGTAAAGGGAGATCGTCATGACCATCGCCTTCGTCCACGGGGTGCCAGAAACAGCCGCCATCTGGGACCTGATCCGCGCAGAGTTTGACGAGCCAACCGTTGCACTATCGGCCCCCGGTTTCGGCGCCCCCTTGCCGGATGATTTCGACATCTCGTCTGATGGGTATCTGAACTGGCTGGTGGGTGAGGTTGAGGCGCTGGACGGCCCCGTCGACATCATTGGCCACGATTGGGGCGGCATCCACGTGATCCGCCTAGCAATGGAACGGCCCGATCTGATCCGCTGCTGGGTCATCGACAGCATCGGCGTCTTCGATCCCGAATATAAATGGCACGATCTGGCGCAGGCCTGGCAGACGCCCAAAGTGGGCGAGCAGACAGTAGGCGCAATGGCTATGGCGCCCGCCAAGATGAAGGCGGCCCAACTGGTCAGCGCCGGCATGACCGAGGCCGCCGCAATGGGCGTGGCCGAAGGCATGAACGAAACCATGGCCAAGGCGATCCTGCCGCTTTATCGCAAGGCGGCGCAGCCCTATCTGGCTGAGCTGGGCAAGGACATCGCCAAATGCGCCGCCAAGCCCGGCCTCGCGCTTATCGCGACCGAAGACGCCTATACAGGCGGCCCTGACAAGGCGCACCGCATCGCGGAACAGGTGGGGGTGGAGACTGCCGTGATGGAAGGGCACAAACACTGGTGGATGTGCCAGGCGCCTTCTGAAGGGGCGGAGATTATCAAGGGATTCTTAGCCAAGCATCGCTAAATTATTTCCATTGGCGGCGTCCAACAAACCGTAGACGCCACCAAGAACAGACCAGCTGGCCCTAAAAACTATCCACAGCCCGGATCGCCGCCATTGCGGCGGCGTTCACAGCCCCCCAGTCTTCGCCATTGGTATAGGCCTCGCCCGCAAAGCGCAGCCGTCCCGCGCCATGCGCCCCAAGATCGCGCACGCGCTTCCAATCTTCGTGATCGTGGATGTAGGCCCCGCCGATGTAGTCTTCGTTTGACCAATCCTGCGTGATGATCTTGCGAAATCGCGGCGTTGCGGCACCGTCAAAGATGGCGTCCAACTGTCCCAGGATGAGGCGTATAACATCATCCTCTGACCGGCCAATGTATTGCTGCGCCGCAACGCCGACCGAAAACAAGCCCATGATATGGCGGTCCGTGTTTTGCCCATAGGCGGCGTCATAGATACCATGCTGTCCGGCGGTGTTCGGGCTAACCTCGACCGACGTGTAGGCGGGGTAGAACGCTTCGTCGAATTCGAGGAAGGCTTTGAATCCGTCCCAAACGGTCGCCTGGTCAATAGCCTTCGTTTTGCTCTGCGATAATGGCGGCGTAAATGCTATGCGGCCTCGCTGCAGCATCTTTAGCGGAACCGTCACGATGACCGCGTCCGCAGTGTAGTGCGCACCTGATTTTGTAGTGATGACTGCGCCCTCACCGGACGTATCAATCGCCGTCGCCGGGTCATTGAATGTTATCCGGTCTGAAATTGCTGGGTAGATGTACTGATCGTAGAAATCATACCAGCTTAAATTCACGAACTTACGGTCCGTATCCCAAACGGAGTTCTGCAAAGTCAGCGCTGCGCCATCCCAGCGCCCATAGGTTTCATCCCTTGCGTAGCCAACTGTCTCAACATTAACCGTCACTGAAGGATCATTGACGATCCTGCTAAACACTCTAGGCGAGGTGTGAAGCCATTCCGCCCCCATCGGAAGTGGGAAATCTGCAAAGTCTCGATTGACCTTCATGCGCCCGCCGTGTGTTTCGGACGCCTCTAATATCTGAAAGTTGATCTTGCTTTGCCGCAGGCGGTACCCCGCAGTCATGCCTGCCGCGCCTGCGCCGACCACTATGACATTTTCCAACTGTTTGGCGTTGGCGCGTGTCGCGGAAGCCAACGCGCCCAGACCAAGCATGCTGGCCATCTTCAGAAATTCTTTGCGGTTCATATTCTGCTTTGGCTTCATCTCTGCATTTCTTTGGGTTTCAGCGTAGTGGAAGCATCTCTATGATGCGACCGCGATGGCCAGGGGTAGATCAAAGATGCGAATGCGTCATCGCGGCGACCCGACGCCTTGCGCGCCCCGCCGATCACGTTACGTTCCCACCAAACCAACAAAGGCTGCAAAAATGACCCCACCCGTCATCACCGCCCTCTACGCCGGGCTCGCCGCGCTGATTTTCCTGTGGCCCACCTGGGCCGTGGTCCAGCACCGCCGATCTGGCAAAATCGTCCATGGCGATGGGGGCGACAAGGTTGTCGCCAAGTCGATCCGGGGCCACGCCAACGCCACCGAACAGATGCCCATGATCCTAATCATGTTGGGCCTGACAGAAATGCTGGGCGCGCCCGCCATCGCCGTCCACATCGGGGGGATCGCGTTTATTCTGGGCCGTCTGCTCCACGGTCTGCATTTCAACGGCCATATCGGGTTTTGGGCGCGCCCGGGCGGTATGGTGCTGACGCTAACGACCAGCGGCGTGCTCGCGTTGGGCCTGATCGCGCATGCGATCTCGCAGATGGGTTGAGCATATGAAATTCGAAGACCTCACATCCGCCCTGCTGAACGCGGCGAAGAAGGCGGGCGCTGATCAGGCTGACGCCATCGCCGTGTCATCCCGCGATGTTGGCGTGTCCGTTCGCGAAGGCGCGCTGGAAGAGGCCGAAGGGTCGGAAAGTACGGATTATGGGCTGCGCGTTCTTATCGGCCGGCGCCAGGCCTGCGTGTCCGCGTCGGACCCTGCGCCAGAGGTCATCGCCGAACTGGCCGAACGCGCCGTCGCCATGGCTATGGCTGCGCCCGAAGACCCCTATTGCGGCCTCGCCGATCCTGCTGATCTGGCGGACCCCGCCGCAACCCCCGACCTTCAGCTTGTCGATCCCGCAGACACGCTGCCCCCCGACGCCCTTCGCGACATGGCGCTGGCGGCGGAAGCGGCGGCGGGCGGCATAGACGGCGTCAGCCAGGTGGAGAGCGCAGGTGCCGGCTGGCGGCGCAGCGCCGTTGCCCTTGCGATGACCAATGGGTTTGAGGGCGGGTATGAACGATCCACCACCTCCATATCCGTGTCCGCCGTCGCGGGAACGGGCTTGGGGATGGAAACGGATTATGACTTCGCCTCACGCATCTGGGCCGAAGACCTGCCCGATCCGGCGGAAATTGGCGCCTCCGCCGGGCGGCGGGCGGCTGAGCGGCTGAACCCCGGCAAGGCCAAGACCGGCGCCTATCCGGTACTGTTCCACAATCGCGTCTCGGGCGGCTTGGTCGGGCACATCATGGGCGCACTATCCGGATCCGCCGTCGCGCGCGGATCAAGCTGGATGTCCGACAAGATGGACCAGCAGATCATCCCCGCCGCATTCACTCTGACCGACGATCCCCACCGAAAGCGCGGCGCAGCGTCCCGCCCTTTTGACGGCGAAGGCATGGCCATCGGCCCCCGTGCTCTGGTTGAAAACGGCGTACTGAAAGGCTGGCAGATGGACACCGCCACGGCCCGGCAGCTTGGCCTGAAGGCGCCCGGTGGCGCCCGGCGAGGCGTGTCGTCACCGCCCTCGCCCGGATCGTCCAACCTGACGCTGACCCAGGGCGACGCCAGTTACGAAGACCTGATTCACGACATGGGCGAAGGGTTGATCGTAAGCTCGCTGATCGGATCATCCATCAACCCGAACACCGGCGCCTATTCGCGCGGGGCGTCGGGGTTCTGGGTGGAAAACGGCCAGATCAGCCACCCGGTGAACGAACTGACGATCGCAGGCTCGCTACCCGAATTTCTGATGACGATGGTTCCAGCGAATGACGCTGACATGACCAAATCGCTGATTGCGCCCAGCATCTTGGTGGAAGGATTAACCGTTGCTTCAGGCTGATCCCTACCAGAAAGACCTCGACCTGCTTTTGGACTACGCCCGCGCAGCCGGCGAGATTGCCCGGTCGAAGTTCAAGCAGGATATCGACACCTGGGACAAGGATGGCGGCGCAGGCCCTGTGACCGAGGCGGACATCGCCATCGACCAGATGCTGAAAGCGGAACTGACCGCGGCGCGCGCCGACTATGGCTGGCTGTCGGAAGAGACCGAGGATGACAGCGCCCGCTGCGCCCATGATCTGTGCTTTATCGTTGATCCGATTGACGGCACCCGCGCCTTCATGCGGGGCGACGACACGTTCTGTCATGCGCTGGCCGTGGCCGACAAAGGCGTCATCGTCGCTGCAGCTGCGTATTTCCCGATCAAGGATGAAATGTACTGGGCCACGAAAGGCGGCGGCGCTTTTCATCAGGGCAATGCGATCCGCGTGTCGGAAACACCAACACTGGACGGCGCGACCGCGCTGGCCGGTCAGCCGCAGATGAACCCCGACCGTTGGCCCGGTGGGCCGCCCCCCGTGACGCGGGAATTTCGGAACTCGCTGGTCTATCGCCATTGCCTTGTTGCTGATGGCACGTTCGACATGGCCTTCACCTTTCGCCCCGCCTGGGAATGGGACGTCGCCACGGGCGAGCTGATCGCCGAAGAGGCCGGGGCGACCATTTCGACCCAGCATGGCGAGCGGTGGTCCTACAACGCCGCCCACCCGCGCATGCCCGGCGTCGTCATCGCGCCCCCCGTGCTCCATTCCGCCCTGCTGGATCGGCTTTAATCCTTAATATATCTTTGCATGACAGTTTGGCTTGCGGGGTTCAGAGACTTCTGAACCGATGAAGTGTAAACCTTGCCCGTCACATCGAGTTGCGGTAGTCGAAATTATGAAACTTCCTCTGACGCTTTATCTCGCCGCTCCGCGCGGCTTTTGCGCTGGCGTAGACAGGGCCATCCGGATCGTCGAGATGGCCTTGGAAAAGTGGGGCGCGCCCGTCTATGTGCGCCACGAAATCGTCCACAACAAATTCGTTGTCGACGACCTGCGCGACAAAGGCGCTGTTTTTGTTGAGGAACTGTCGGAATGCCCGACAGACCGGCCCGTGATATTTTCGGCCCATGGCGTACCCAAGTCAGTGCCAGAAGAGGCTGAAAATCGCAACATGGTCTATGTCGACGCCACCTGCCCGCTGGTGTCCAAAGTGCATATTGAAGCGGAACGTCATCACCAGAATGGCTTGCAGATGGTGATGATCGGCCACGAAGGTCACCCCGAAACCATCGGCACGATGGGCCAGTTGCCTGAGGGGGAGGTTTTGCTGGTCGAAACCCCCGCCGACGTCGAAACGCTGACCGTGCGCGACCCGGATCGCCTCGCCTATATCACGCAAACAACTCTCAGCATCGATGACACCGCCGCCGTGGTCGAAGCCCTGCAGACGCGCTTTCCCGCGATTGTCGGCCCGCACAAGGAAGACATCTGCTACGCCACAACTAATCGGCAGGAAGCGGTCAAGGCCGTCGCACCTCGGGTCGAGGCGCTGATCGTCATCGGCTCGCCCAACTCATCGAATTCGCAGCGCCTGGTGGAGGTAGGCCGCACTGCTGGCTGCGGCTACGCCCAACTCGCGCCGCGCGCGACCGACATCGATTGGCGCGCGCTGGAGGGCGCGCAGGCCGTTGGCGTCACTGCGGGCGCATCGGCACCGCAGGTCCTGATCGACGAAGTAATCGATGCTTTCCGCGAACGCTATGACATCACTGTCGAAGTGGTGGAAACCGCGCAGGAAACCGTGGAATTCAAAGTTCCGCGCATCCTGCGCGTCGCCGCAGCCTGACCGTTGAAAGATGAAAGCGATCCCCAAACCCGTGCTCTGGCTGGGCCTCGCCGGTCTGATCCCGTTCATTTACGGCGCGCTTACGCATCTTGAACCGCGCGCCGCCTTCACGCCCCTGTCCGGCGTGGCGCTGATCAACTTTTATGGTGTCGTCATCCTCTGCTTCATGGCGGGTGTCCTCTGGGGGTTCGCCGCATGGGCCCAGCGCACCGACTGGCCCCTGTACGTCGCAAGCGTCGCGCCCGCGCTTTTGGCCTTTGTGCCAGCGTTGTTCATGCCCGCGATGTATCAGGGGCAAGGCGGCGTGCTTTTGCTGTTCAACGGGTTTGTCATATTACTGATACTCGACAACTGGTTCTCAACGCAGCAGCTTACGCCCGAGTGGTGGATGAGCCTGCGAACCTTGCTCACCGCCATCGTCTGGGCCTGTCTGGCGGTTGGGGGATTTGCATGATCAAACTTGTGGTGTTCGACTGGGCGGGAACGCTGGTCGACCATGGCTCACGCGCGCCGGCGCTGGCCTTTGTTGAAACCTTCGCCCGGTTTGGCGTCGAAGCGTCCGAGGCGGAAGCCCGCGCCCCAATGGGCATGCCAAAGCGCCCTCATATTGAACAGATGCTGGCGGCGGCGCCAATGGCCGCCCGATGGCAAGCCGCCCACGGCCCCGTGACGCAACAGACAATCGACGACCTATACGAAGCGTTCGAACCCATCGCCGCTGAGGTCGCCATGCGCGAAGCTGCGCCCATCCCGGGCGTGGCGCAGGCCCTGTCTTATCTCTGGTCGAAGAACATACATATCGGCAGCACCACAGGCTACGCCCGCTCAATCATGCAGGGCGTCCTGCCCAAAGCCGGGGCCGCAGGCGTCGCGCCTGATTGCGTGATCTGCGCCGACGAGATCACGGGCGGACGCCCGGAGCCAGATGGCGTTCTTGCCAATATGGCACATTTCGGCGTCACAGACCCGGCTGACGTGCTGAAGATCGACGATGCGGTGCCTGGCATTCTGGAAGGCGTCAACGCGGGCGTCAGATCCATCGGGATCACCCTATCCGGCAACGGCGTTGGCCTGTCGGAACAGGCGCTCGCGGCGCTTGATCCCGACGCAACCGCCCACGCCCGTGACGCGGCCGCCGGCGCCCTGACGGCCGCGGGTGCGATCGCAATCCTCGACAGCGTCGCTAATCTACCAGCTTGGATAGAGGCCCAGATATGAGCGGCGACAAAGCCACGCTTGATTTCTATGACAAGGAAGCGTCCGTCTACGCGCCCTGGTCGGCGCCAAAAGCCAAGTTCGCCTGGCTTGAAAAGTTCCTTTCGCTCGCGCCTGAAACCGGGCGTCTGCTCGACTTCGGTTGCGGCGGCGGTTGGGCGGCAAAACGGATGCTCGAAGCTGGATACGAGGTTGAAGCCTTCGACGGATCAGTCGGCCTCGCGACCGAGGCGTCGACGCGAACCGGCCTGGACGTCAAGGTCCAGCGCTTTGAGGAATTCGACGAAACAGACCGATATGACGGGATTTGGGCCAGCTTTTGCCTCCTCCACGCGCCACGATCGGAGATGCCGGCAAACCTCGCCCGCATTTACAGATCGCTGAAACCGGGCAGCGTGCTCTATCTGGGTCTCAAGGCCGGTTCAGGCGAAAAACGCGACAGTCTTGGGCGTTTCTACAGCTATTTCGAACCTGAGTTCATCACCGAACTGCTGGCCCAGGCCGGTTTCCAGGAACCCCAGATCCGCCTTCGCGATGGTGAGGGGTATGACGGACTGCCCGAGAAATCCATGCACATCTTCACCGCCAGATGACCCAGCTTTTCGCCTATACTGATGGCGCCTGTTCGGGCAATCCCGGCCCGGGTGGGTGGGGTGTTCTCTTGATCGCCAAGGACGGCGACACTGTCCTGAAGGAGAAAGAGCTGTGCGGCGGCGAGCCCGACACGACCAATAACCGGATGGAGTTGACAGCGGCGATCAGCGCGCTCACCTCGCTGAACCGCCGCGCCGCAATCACCATCGTGACCGACAGCTCCTACGTCAAAGAAGGTTTGACAAAGTGGATTCACGGCTGGAAGCGGAACGGGTGGAAAACCGCCGCCAAAAAGCCAGTGAAAAACGAAGACCTCTGGCGTCAGCTCGACGACGCCGTCGCCGCGCACGACGTCAGTTGGGAATGGGTCAAGGGACACGCTGGCCACGAAGAAAACGAACGCGCCGACAAATTGGCCAATGACGGCATGACCCCATTCAAGCCGAAAAAGGCTAAGCGGCCCAAAACCAACTGACCCGACATCGCGGCATCTCTTGCGCGTCAACAGGGCCGCCCCCTATAGCGTTTTGCGTTTATGTTGAATCGCCACGGCGTTTTGCGTCGTCAGGCAGCGTTTGCGTTAGTAAACGCGTTGACGATGCAAAATGCCTCAACGTTTACGCAAAACGCTTTAGTCTGCGCAAAACAAAGGATCCACCCATGTCGTTCGATTACACCTCGATGCTCCCGGCCCACGTCCCGGCGCCCGCCGCGCGCTGGACCGGCTTTCCTGAGTTCAATTTTGTCGGCGGTCATATCGACGACGCGACTGTTCCTGTGGACGACCTGCGCGCCGCGATGGACCGGGGCATGGCGAGGGAAGGGTCGAACATCGCGACCTACTACCTGCAAAGCGGGCCGCAGGGGTACAAGCCCTGCCGCGACTACGTCGCCCAGAAACTGAAAAAGTACTGCGGGATCGAAACGACGGGTGACGATATCCTGCTGACCTCCGGCTCACTTCAGGCGATGGATCTGGTGAACAAGCTGCTGCTGCAAAAGGGCGACACGGTCATCGTCGAAGAATCGAATTATGGCGGCGCGTTCTCGAAACTCCGCGCGCTTGGCGTCAATATGGTGCCGGTGCCGCTCGATCGCGACGGCATGCGGATGGACGCGCTGGAACAGGCCCTTAATGATCTGGCGGCCAAGGGGATCACCCCGAAATACATCTACGCCATCATCACCGTTCATAACCCGACCGGCACAATCCTGCCGCTCGACCGCCGCCACAAGATGATTGAACTGGCGAAAAAATACGGCGTGCCGATTTTTGAGGACGAATGCTATTCCGACATCGTCTGGACCAACGAACGCCCCCCCGCGCTGAGGGCGCTGGATGATACCGGCATCGTCATCCACATCGGCACCTTCTCAAAAACCATAGGCCCGGCGCTGCGCGTTGGATACATCAACGCTGACTGGGATGTGCTGGGCCGCCTTGTGGCCATGAAGGGCGATGCGGGATCTGGCGCGCTGGAACAGTTAATGCTGGCCGAATACTGCCCTGATCATTTCGACGCTCATGTCGAACGCTGCAACGCAGCGCTGAAGGCCAAACTGGACGCGCTGACCGACGCACTGGATGAAAGCTTTGGCTCCACCATTCACTACGACGTGCCACCTGGCGGCATCTTCCTATGGGTGCGCCTGCCAGAAGGCGTCAAAACCGCTCGCCTCGCCGCAATTGCCGGGAAAGAGGGGGTCGCCGTTAACCCCGGCCCCGAATGGTCGCTGCAGAACGACGCGGACGAATGGATCCGCATCTGCTTCGCCAACCCGCCAGCCGAAACCATCCGCGCCGGCGTCACCAAACTGGCCGACATTTGCCACCGCGAATTCGGCGTTCCAGAAATCAGCGGCAACGTCCGCCGCTGATCCCAAATGCCGCTCATCTTCGTGTCAAAAATATCCCCGCCAGAGGCTCCGCCAGCTCAGCGAGCGACATACTTCCGCTCTTTCTGAGACAGGCTGCGAAGATCTATACAGCCGTCGCCAGAGACATTGAAATCAGCAAGATCACGCACAAAAGATAGGGCAGGAAACTCCTTCCCCCGTCCTTTGCGCTTTCGTTCGTCTAGTCCTTGTAGAAGTCCGCGAACATGTCGACCGCCTCTGACACCATCCGGTCGCCATGGCCTTGCGCGACCGCCAGACCCAACGCCTGACGCGTGCTGGGCGACATGATTGACAGTTTGCCCATTTCATACGCTATGGCGGCGTAATACTCGACGTCCTTCTTGGCATTCTTCAGCGCAAACGCCAGTTGCGAAGGGTCTCCGTCGACCGCGTAGCCTTTCACGAATTCCATCATGCCCGATTTCAGCGGCCCCGCTGACATCACGTCGAACAGCATGCCCCGCTCAACCCCCGCGGCGTCCGCCATGGCGAAGGCTTCGCACATCGCCATCGTCGTGGTCATGCCGAAGAAATTATTGATCAGCTTGATCGTACGACCTGACCCGGACGCGCCGAGGTGAAAGACGTTTTCGCCAAGGTCCAACAGGGTTGGCCGCGCCGCCTCATAAGCCGCCAGATCGCCAGCGCACATGATGTTGAGCTGACCTTCATAGGCATGAGCGGGCGTGCGGCCCAGCGGAGCGTCGAGATAGGCGCCGCCCGCAGCGGCGACCTCATCCGCCAGAACGCGGGTTGAGCCGGGCAGCGATGTCCCAAAGTCGATCACCGTTGCGCCAGGTTTCAGGCCGGCGATCACACCGTCATCACCGCGCATCCGCCCTTCAACCGACGCCGACGCATCCATGCACAGCATGACGATGTCTGACGCCGCCGCGACATCGCGGGCGGTCGCAACCTCTATCGCGCCGCGGGCGACAGCGGCGTCGACCTGCGTGCGGGTGCGGTTGGCCATGATCGTCA
>CBFHXH010000108.1:0-12893 GCA_965659735.1 uncultured Pikeienuella sp. | reverse complement strand
CTGATGGTCTGATCCCCAAGCCTATTATCTCCATCGAGCAGTTCGGCACCGACATTCTGAACTATATGGACGAAGGCGTGCGCCGCCGGACTGCGCCGGTTGAAGCCGACCTAAGCGACGGCCCCACGATCGAAAGCAGCATCTTCGACAGTCTAGCGGAAACCATCGGGCCAGAGGCGATGGTCGATCTGCTTGGCAAGATCGAAATTGACCTCAGAACGGTCAAAAGTCAGATCATCGACGCCAACAATTCGGCCGACATGGACCTTATGCGATCGGCGACGCATGTGCTGATCAGCGTTGCGGGCGCGGTTGGCGGCGTCAGACTGCAGAACCAGGCGGAACGCATGAACGCGCTGGCGCATGTGGGCGATTTCGCGAACATTGCCATCCTGACTGACGAAGCCCTGGTGGAGTTGGAAGGCGTGCTTGATTACGTCGCCGACAAGTTGAATTCGGGCGACGCCTGATGACGCTCTCCAGCGCTGTCCTGCTGGTAGAAGACACGCCATCCTTGTCGCTGGTCTATGAAACTATTCTGAAAAAGGCGGGCCACGACGTGCGAACGGCGTTCATCGCTGAAGAAGCACGGTTGGCGCATCAGGGTTCGGAGGGTCGTGTGGTGCTGCTCGACCTTATGTTGCCAGATGCCGATGGTCTGGATGTTTTGCGCGACTTCCGCCGGGATGACCCAACTGGCAAGGTGATCGTCATTACCGCCAACGGATCGATCAATCGCGCTGTCGACGCGATGCGGGGCGGCGCCTTCGACTTTCTGGTCAAACCGTTTGACGATCGTCGTCTCTTATCCGCTGTTGACAACGCCGCCGCCGCCACTTTGGATGAGGTGCAACAACCTGTCCCAGCCGCTGCGCCTGAAAATCTAACATCCTACAGGGGATTTATCGGTGGGTCCGGCGTGATGCGCGGGCTTTATCAAACGATCCAGGGCATTGGCAGATCCACCGCGACCGTCTTCATCACGGGTGAAAGTGGAACGGGCAAAGAGGTCGCAGCACAGGCGATCCACGATGTTTCCGGTCGCGCGCGCGGACCTTTTGTGCCGCTGAACTGCGGGGCGATCCCCAAGGATTTGCTGGAGTCGGAGGTTTTCGGCCATCTGAAAGGCAGTTTCACCGGCGCGCTGGCGGATAAACTTGGCGCAGCCGCCGTGGCTGATGGCGGCACGCTGTTCCTGGACGAAATTTGCGAAATGGACCTGGCGCTGCAGACCAAACTTCTTAGGTTTCTGCAAACCTCAATGATCACACCTGTCGGCGCCACCACGCCGCGGAAAGTCGACGTGCGGATCGTCTGCGCCACCAACCGCGATCCGGCTGAAGAGGTGCGCGCAGGCCGGTTCCGCGAGGATCTTTTCTATCGCCTGCACGTCGTTCCGATCCACTTGCCGCCCCTTCGCGACCGTGCGCAGGATGTTATTGAGATCGCACAGCAGTTCCTGGTCACGTTTTCGCAGGAAGAAGGAAAAGCCTTTCGCAGTCTGGGTGATGAGGCGACGGCGATGTTCCAGTCGATGCATTGGCCTGGCAATGTCCGCCAATTGCAGAACGTGATTCGCAACATCGTCGTTCTGCATGATGGGGTGGAGGTTGCGCCCCACATGCTGCCAGTGGGCCTGCGGGAATCTGAAGCGATCGCTGCGCCGGCGCAGCCTGCGATTGCGCCGCAGCCGGTCGCCAATGGTTCTGCCGCGGTGGCCAGCCTGGCAGAGCGCGTCACCCCGCTGGTCGGTGAAACTTTCGCCGATGTCGAACGCACCTTTATTGAGGCGACAATTGCGCGGTTTGACGGGTCGATCCCACAGGCAGCGCGGGCGCTCGACCTCAGCCCTTCGACGCTGTACCGCAAGCGAGAGGCGTGGGCGAAACAGGCCTGACGCGGTGGCCGACCCAACCGGCGGCTCAAGATAGAATACTGTCGGAAACCGACGCAGGATCACCCCTTGCCCGTTCGGCAGGAACATCGCAGTCTGACGCGCCCCTCAGTTCGACCCGGACCCCCGCTACCTATGTCAGATGACCTAATCAAAGCTGCTGCCGCCGCCGCGGCGAAGGCGTATGCGCCCTATTCGAATTTCGATGTCGGCGCCGCGATCCGTACCGCTTCGGGCGCTGTGCATGCAGGCTGTAACATTGAAAACGCGTCATATCCGCAGGGCTGGTGCGCAGAGCCGACTGCGATCAGCCATATGGTCGTCGCAGGTGAGACTGTAATCACCGAGGTGTGTGTCTGGGCTGACAGTGTAAACCCCTGCACACCCTGTGGGGGGTGCCGTCAGAAACTGGCTGAGTTTGGCAGGCCAGATACAATTGTCATCTCCGCCGGTCCGACCGGTGAGCGGGCCCGCTGGACACTTGGCGAACTGTTACCAGAGGCATTTTCACTGGAGGGTGAAGCATGACCGAAGCCGCCAATATCATTCGCGCTGTATGTCCTGATCCGATCCGCATGGGGTTAATCCTTGGCTCAGGCCTCGGCGGTATGGCGGAGGAACTGACCGACGCGACCCGCTTTTCGTTCGAAGACCTGCCGGGGTTCCCTGTTTCGGGTGTGACAGGCCACGCTGGCACCCTGACCATCGGCCGGTTGCAGGCCACGCAGGTCGCTATCCTGTCCGGGCGCAAACACTATTACGAGGCAGGCGACGCCGCAGCGATGCGCACGCCTTTGGAAACCTTCAAGGCGCTCGGCGCAGATTTCGTGTTTCTCACCAATGCGGCGGGATCCACCCGCGAAGAAATGGGCCCCGGATCACTCATGTCCCTGACGGACCACATCAATTTTTCGGGCCGCGATCCACTGATCGGCGTTGAGGGGGACTGCCGCTTTGTTTCCATGGTCAACGCCTATGATGAAACGTTGCGGTTCAGGTTGAAATTCTGGGCGGACGAAGAAAAGATTGATCTGTACGAAGGCGTTTACGCTTGGTTTTCCGGCCCTTCATTCGAAACTCCCGCAGAAATCAACGCAATCCGCATGCTAGGCGCTGACGCTGTGGGCATGTCGACGGTGCCGGAAACGATAATGGCGCGGCATATTGATTTGTCCGTTCTGGCCATTTCTTGCGTTACAAATTTTGCGGCGGGCATGACGGGCGACGCGCTTAGCCATGACGAGACAAAATCCGAAGCGGCGAAAGCCGAAGCAACCTTTCGCCGTCTGATCCGCGCTTTTGTCGGGAGCTTCACACATGACTGATCTCAAACTGATCGCGCAGCGCGCCCTGACGATGCTGGATCTGACTAATCTGAATGATGATTGCGATGAGGCCGCGATTGAGGCGCTGGCCGCACGCGCGTGTACCGACCACGGCCATGTCGCAGCGCTGTGCGTGTGGCCTGCTTTCGTCGCCGAGGCTCACGCCTTGGTGGGACATCGGGGTGTGAAGGTGGCGACGGTAGTCAACTTTCCGACAGGGGATGATCCGGCCAGCGAGGTCATTGATTTGACCAAAAAGGCCGTGGCCGACGGCGCGGATGAGATTGACCTTGTTATCCCCTACAAATCCCTGATGGAAGGGCGCGAAGAAATCGTTCGTACGAGGATCAAGCGCGTAAAAACGGCGGCGGATGGCGCGTCAGTAAAAGCTATCCTTGAAACCGGTGTTTTAGGCGACGCAGACCTGATCCGCCGCGCAGCGGACATTGCGGTCGAATCTGGGGCCGATTTCATCAAGACCTCAACTGGAAAAGTGCCAGTGAACGCCACCCTGTCGGCGGCTCGCATCATGCTGACGGCGATCAGGGAAAGCGGCGCACGCGTCGGATTTAAACCTGCAGGCGGGGTAAAGACGACGGTTCAGGCGGGCCATTACCTTGACCTGGCGGACGAGATCATGGGCGCTGGCTGGGCGACGCCGGAGACCTTTCGGTTCGGCGCATCTGGCGTTCTGGACGACTTGCTGGCGACGCTGAATGAAGAAGACGCGCCGGCTAGGTCGGACGGATACTGAATGCTGCCGCAGGAAATCATCCGGCGAAAGCGCGACGGGGAAACTCTGTCCGAGGCTGAGATTGCGACGCTGATCGAAGGGCTCACCTCAGGCGCGACATCGGACGCGCAGGCTGCGGCTTTTGCGATGGCGGTGCTGTTAAAGGGTATGACGCAGGAAGAACGCGTGATCCTGACTGAAGCGATGCGCGACAGTGGCGAGGTCATGACCTGGGACCTTCCGGGTCCGGTGGTGGACAAGCATTCAACTGGCGGCGTTGGCGACAATGTTAGCCTGATGGTGGCCCCCGCGTTGGCCGCATGCGGTGCCTATGTGCCGATGATTTCCGGCCGGGGGCTGGGCCATACAGGCGGCACGCTGGACAAATTCGATAGTATTCCTGGCTATCAGACCCAGCCATCCTCGGATCTTTTTGCTGAGGTTGTCGGGGATGTGGGCTGTGCGATCATTGGCCAAACTGGCGACCTCGCCCCGGCGGATAAGCGCCTCTATGCGATCCGGGATGTGACGGGAACGGTCGAAAGTGTCGATCTGATCACTGCGTCGATCCTTTCGAAAAAGTTGGCGAGCGGTTTGGACGCGCTGATCCTGGACGTGAAATGCGGCAACGGCGCGTTCATGGCTACGACTGAAGATGCAGATGAACTCGCTCGATCGCTGGTTGCAGTCGCCAATGGGGCAGGGTGCCGTACGGCGGCGCTGATGACTGACATGAACGAACCACTTGCTTCCGCCGCAGGGAATGCGGTTGAGGTTTGGAACGCCTGCGCTTTTCTGACCGGTGCAGAAATTGACCCGCGACTTTGGGATGTGACGGTGGCGCAAGGCGGCGCTCTTCTGGCTCTTTCCGGCGTCACACCGGACGAAGAGATTGGCCGCATGCGGATCGCCGAGGCGTTTGAATCCGGCGCTGCGGCAGAAAGGTTCGGCCGGATGGTCGCCGCGCTGGGTGGACCATCGGACTTTGTCGAATGTTTTGACGATCATTTGCCAACCGCCAATGTCGTGATGGACATTGAGGCGGATGCCGCAGGCTTTGTATCCGCGATGGACACCCGCGATATCGGCGTTGCGGTGATTGAACTCGGTGGCGGTCGCCGCGACGCCGCCGACGCCATCGACCACAGTGTTGGGTTCGATCAGATGATCGGGATCGGCGCGATGGTTGAGCCAGGCGATGTGCTCGGCCGGGTTCATGCGGCGGATCAATCAGCTGCAGATCACGCAGCAAATGCGCTACTGGGGGCGATTCATCTGGCTGAGGCGACGCCTTTTTTACCTGATCCCGTGCTCGCCCGGATCGATCCCTGATGGCGCGGGCGCTGATTTTTGTGATGGACAGCGTTGGTATTGGCGGCGCGCCTGACGCCACCGCCTTTGGCGACGAGGGCGCCAACACGCTGGGCCATATTGCTGAGGCTTGCGCGGCAGGGCGTGCGGATGTCGGGAGGAGCGGGCCGCTTTGCATTCCCAATCTCGACGCCCTTGGCATGGGCGCCGCTGCGGCCTGCGCCACTGGGATCACCCCGCCCGGCCTGACTAAGTCGGTGGGATGCTGGGCGGTGGGCCGCGAAATATCAAAGGGTAAGGACACTCCTTCGGGGCATTGGGAACTTGCGGGCGCCCCGGTCACGTTCGACTGGGGCTACTTCCCGGAAACAGAGCCTGCGTTTCCCCCTGATTTGATCGCGGAACTTATGCGCAGCGCCGATCTGCCTGGTGTTCTTGGACAAAAACATTCGAACGGAATGGCGATCATTTCTGAGTTTGCAGCGGAACATGCAGTGACAGGTAAGCCGATCATATACACCTCGGCCGACAGCGTGTTTCAGATCGCGGCGCACGAGGCGTCATTCGGTCTCGACCGGCTCTATGACGTGTGCGCTATCGCGCGTGAACTTCTCTATCCGCTCAATATTGGAAGGGTGATTGCGCGGCCCTTTTTAGGTGAGCCAGGGGCCTGCCACCGTACGCCAAACCGCCGCGATTACGCCATCGAGCCGCCAGATGATACGTTGTGCGACCGGGTTGTTGCGGCGGGCGGGCGCACCATTGGTGTTGGAAAGATCGGCGACATCTTCGCCCATCGAGGGATCAGCGAAGTGCGGAAAGGACCAGACGATATGGCGTTGTTCGACCGGGCCCTGGAAGCGATGGGTGACGCTGAAGATGGCGATCTGATCTTTGCGAACTTCGTCGAATTCGACAGTCTTTATGGCCACCCCCGCGATACGCCCGGTTATGCGGCGGCGCTGGAGCGCTTTGACCAGCGCGTGCCTGAGGCGCTCAGCCGTCTTCGCCTGGATGATTTTCTCATCATAACTGCGGATCACGGAAATGACCCCACCTGGCCGGGTAGCGATCATACGCGCGAACAGGTTCCGGTCCTTTGCGCCGGTGTCAATTTGCCAGCCAAGGCTTGCGGAGTCGTTGGATTTGTCGACGTCGCAGCGACAGTTCTGTCTCATTTAGGCTTGCCGGCTGGCCCGCACGGAAAGGCTTTTTTATGAGCATCTGGCGTGACTTTCCCAAGCTGGAACTGCATTTGCACCTTGAAGGCGCAGCACCGCCGCCGCTGGTGCGTAATCTGGCTGCGGAGAAGAACATTGATCTAAGCGATGTGTTTGACGAAGCTGGGTGTTACAATTCCAATGACTTCACCAGCTTTCTGCGCGCTTATGAACGTGTTTCGACCGTTTTCACGACGCCGGATGATTACTGCGCGCTTGCCGAAGCCGTTTTGCAGGACTGCGCTGCACATGGTGTCATATACGCTGAGGTTTTTTTATCGCCGACCAGCTTTGGCTATGATGCAGCAAAATGGGCGGATTACCTGGCGGCGGTCGATGAAGCAGCGGATCGGGTTGAAACCACGACGGGCGTTATCACCCGTTTCATTCCTGTGGCCATCAGACACCATGATCCCGCGCAATCCCTGCTTTTGGCTGAGGCTGTGACGTCCCTGCCGCGTGGACGCATAGTTGGCTTTGGCATGGCGGGGGACGAGCGCATGCATGCGCCCCGCGATTACGTTGGTGCATTTTCTTTGGCTGCGGAAGCCGGACTGCGATTGACCGCCCATGCTGGCGAATTTGGCGGTCCTGAAAGCGTGCGTGCCGTGCTTGACGATCTGAAGGTAGAACGCGTCGGCCACGGCGTGCGTGCGGCTGAAGACGCCGATCTGATGCGCCGCCTTGCGGTGGAGGGCCAGGTGCTGGAAGTGTGCCCGGGCTCAAACGTGGCGTTGGGTGTCTATGGCTCGCTTGATGCGCATCCCATCGCCAGTTTGTTGGGCGCTGGCGTTAGGTGCACGGTGTCTACGGACGATCCGCCCTTTTTTCATACCGATATGACCGCCGAATATGATGCGCTTCAGGCAATCTTTGTGATGGATGCGGATGCCTTCACGACATTTGCAAGAACCGCGCTGAGCGCTGCGTTTTGCGATGAGCGGACCAAAGCGAATTTGTCAGCGCGGCTCGACAAAGCGCTTGCAACACCGTCATAACCGGCAAAATAAAACGCCATGCAGTAGGAGCCTGCCCATGTCAGACAATTTTGTTCTCGTTGATCACCCACTGGTGCAACACAAACTGACCCTGATGCGGGACAAGACATGTTCTACTGGTAAATTCCGCACACTCTTGCGCGAAATTAGCCTGTTCCTCGGATATGAGGCGCTACGCGATCTGCCGTTGACCACGACAGAGATCGAAACTCCGCTGATGCCGATGCAGGCACCAATCCTCGACGGCAAGAAGTTGGTGTTCGTGTCCATCCTGCGGGCCGGAAATGGCCTCCTGGATGGGGTTTTGGAATTGGCGCCTGCGGCGCGCGTTGGCTTTGTAGGATTATACCGCGATCCAGAGACCCTGCAGCCAGTGGAGTATTACAAGAAACTTCCTGAAAATGTGCAGGAACGTCCAGTCATTCTTGTCGATCCCATGTTGGCGACCGCAAATTCGGCAATTGCGGCGATCGACAATGTAAAGGCTGCTGGCGCCATCGACGTCAGGTTTATCTGTCTTCTTGCAGCGCCAGAAGGCGTCGCGAAGATGGCGGAAGCGCACCCAGATGTACGCATCTATACCGCTGCTGTCGACGAAAAGCTAAATGAAAAAGGTTATATTATTCCGGGGCTTGGCGATGCCGGTGACCGGATGTTCGGCACTAAATAGGCTTAGGCGGGATCGCGCCCGGTGAAGCGAATGCGCGACCCCTACGCGATCAATTTTTAGTCCTCAAGGTCGTGTGAAGGGGGGGGCGACCCCAGAAAACAACTGAAAGCGATAAAAATGACGTTAGCGCAACTTACTGATTTTGACCACCGTCATGCCTGATTTGCTTCTGAAAAATGCGGCGAAGTTGGTCACGCAGGAACCGGGACTGGAAGAGCTCAATAATTGCGGAATTTACGCCAGCGACGGCGTTATCGTCGCAATCGGTCCATCGGACGCTTTGCCTTCTGCGGCAGACGAGGTCGTAGACGCCACTGGCTGTGTTGTGACGCCAGGGCTGATCAACACGCATCATCACCTCTACCAGAATCTCACAAGGGTGATGCCTGAAGGGGTGGATGCTGCACTATTCGGGTGGTTGGAAAGCCTCTATCCGGTCTGGGCGAGGATGGGGCCGGAACATATTCGCGTCTCGACAATGGTCGGACTGGCGGAACTGGCGCTAAGCGGAGCGACCTGTGTCGCAGATCATCTTTACATGTTCCCAAATGGCGCGCGGCTGGACGATGAAATCCACGCGGCGCTGGACGCCGGTGTCAGGCTGCACGCGACCCGGGGCGCCATGTCGATTGGGCGCAGCGCAGGTGGCCTACCGCCTGACAGCCTGGTTGAGGCTGAAGATGCGATTCTCGACGACTGTATCCGCGTGATCGACGCGCATCATGATCCCGCACCGGGCGCGATGGTCCGTGTCGGTGTAGCGCCATGCTCGCCCTTTTCGGTCAGCCGTGACCTGATGAGAAACGCTGGGCTGTTGGCCCGTGACAAAGGTGTAATGCTCCATACGCATCTGGCGGAAAATGACGAAGACGTCGCCTATTCGTTGGAGATGTTTGGTTGTCGCCCAGGCCAATACGCCGAAGATCTGGGGTGGACGGGTGATGATGTTTGGCATGCCCATTGCGTAAAACTGGATGCAGATGAAATTGACCTCTTCGCGCGCACAGGTACGGGGGTGGCTCACTGCCCCTGTTCCAACTGTCGGCTGGGCAGTGGTATCGCGCCGGTCCGCGAAATGCTTGATGGCGGTGTGAAGGTCGGGCTGGGTGTCGATGGATCAGCATCCAATGACTCCGCTGATCTGTTGGCGGAAGCGCGCCAAGCGCTGCTGCTGCAGCGGGCGCGTTTGGGGGTAGACGGTTTGAAGGCGCGTGAAGCGCTGCGTCTTGCCACCCGAGGCGGGGCAGAGGTTCTGGGACGTGACGACCTTGGATCGCTAGCTCCGGGTAAGCGAGCGGATTTTGCGGTGTTTGATCTTGCCGGAATCGCGACTTCTGGCGCCTGGGATCCGGTTGCGGCGCTGCTTCTGTGCGCGCCGCTGCGGGCTCGTGATACCTATGTTGAAGGACGCGCTGTTGTTCGTGGTGGTGAGATCGTCAGCTTTGACCTGCCAGCAGCATTGCAGCGGCATAAAGCGCTGGCTGAGGGTTTGATGACTGGTTGAGAGCACACGCAATAACGGTTTGTTGATTTGCATTTTGTCTAACATCCCCACTAGTCGAACGGGGTTAGATGGTGCGCAAGCTGGCTGAGGAACGTGACGTCGCCTGCGCTCATTTGGCGATGGACATGATATCTGCGCCGGTTGCGATGTTCGATCTAGACGACCGGCTCGTTTACTGGAACGCAGCCTTTTTGCGCCTTAGCAACCACATGGCCCCGTCCGTTTGGCATGGCGCGCTGTTCATCGATCTTTTGAAACTCCTGATCGAAAACGGAGAGATCGCTGATGCTTCGATGGACGACCAGGCGGCATGGATCGCCCAGCGACTAGAAGATCTTGCAATTGGCTGCGCGGTCATACGGCGATGGCGTGATGGTCGAGTATATCATGTCCATGAACAGCCCAGCGGGGCAGGCGGCACGATCAGCGTCTGGACAGAGATTTCCGCCTTTGACGCGCAGCCAAGCTTACAGGATGTCGCGAACATCCTGAACAACCAATTGCAAATCATCCAGGGCGCGCTGGAATTGGCATTGTTGTCGCCAGCGACAGACAGGCGTGAAAACCTGCGCATGGCGTTGGCCGCATGCCAAACTTGCGCGGTAGAAAGCCAGAAACTCGCCGTCCAATCCGAGGCGAGAATTACGTTGCTGGCCGCAAAAGCCTAAGTGAGAGGCGTCTATGGCGCTGCGTTTATCGCGGCCTCCACATAGGCGCGATTAACGTCGGACATGCGGGCGAGTTGATCTTCGTCGATCAGCGTTGCGCCATCCATGATCGCGCCATTACCGCCGTCTTCGGCGACGAAGCTGGCGCCGAACAGTTCAGCGCCGGTAAAGTCGACCGACCGCAGGTCAGCGCCGTCGAAGCTGGTGCCATTGCAACACGCTCCGCGAAAATTAGCATCCACCATGTCAGCGCCATCAAAGGCGCCGCCCGATACGTTGGCGTCAGTGAAATCTGCACTGCGCAAGCCAGCGTTTCGGAACGAACAGTTGCGCATCAGAGTGCCGGTCGCATCCAGCCCGCCCAGGTTTTCGCCATCGAAATTCACCGAGAACAAATCACGCTTGCCCAAGCTGCGCCGTTCGATCATGCGCTGACGCAGGTCAGGTGGGATGTTGCCAGTTATGAACCGTTCTTGTTCCCATGGATCAGCATTGTCGTGATAACCGGGGCCGGCCTCCCAATAACCGAGCTTGTTGTCGGTGCGGACCTCAATCTCCTCCAACCATTTGACAGATTTATAGAAATACCGGCCGGGCGTGACCATGCGTACGGGGCCGCCATGTTCTTCGGCCAGGAGCTCGCCCTGCGCGGTGAATGTAATCAGCGGCTTCAGCTTGCGACAAAGATCTATGGTCAGGCTGGTGTCATGCGCCCGATCGGTGCGGGCGATGAAACGAACGAAGTTGGCGTTCTGTGTCAGCCCGCATTCGTCCAGAAGATCCATCAGGGGATAGCCAGTGAACGCCCAGTCGTATTTCGACCATCGGGTCACGCAATGAATGTCGCTGATCAACTCAGTTCGGGGGCGCGCCATCAGGTCGGTCAGAGCGATTTCAAGCGGCTTTTCAATCTCGCCCGTCACGCGGATAATCCAAGGGCTGTCATCATCGCGCGGGGCGGTTTCGCCAAGAACGGGCCAGTTATCAGGATTGCGGATCAGGCCCTGGCCGGGTGGCAGGCGCGGTTTGTCGGTCATTTGTTTTTTACTCTCTCGCCATTTACCCAAGTTTGGCTGATCGCTCGATCATCGCCCAGGATTATCAGGGCGAATAGAACATCCCACATATCGTCTGCTCTCGCCGTGCGCTGTGCAAGCACCGGCGTTGCGTCAGGGTCAAGGATGATCAGGTCGGCGTCCTTGCCTACGGCAAGGGCCCCAATGCAATCACCCAATCGCATTGCGGCTGCAGATCCGGCCGTCGCCAACCACCAAAGCTGGGCAGGGTGCAGCGCTGCGCCGCGCAGCTGACCAATCTCATACGCGGATTTCATAGTGGCGAGCATCGAAAAGCTGGACCCGCCGCCAATATCGGTCGCAAGTCCAACGTCGACGCCGGCTGCGCGCAGACCGGACACATCGCACATACCCGATCCGATGAAGGCGTTTGATGTTGGGCAATGCGCCACGGCAGCGCCTGTGTCGCGCAATGCGCCGATCTCTCGGTCAGTCAGGTGGATGGCGTGCCCCATGATCGCACCGGGACTGCACAAGCCGAACCGCTCGTATACGGCCAGATAATCGGCGTCGTCCGGAAAGAGATCTCGCATCCAGGCAATTTCCTCAACCTGTTCAGACAGGTGCGTTTGCATGGCGCAGTCTGGGTTCGCCGCCCACAGCGCGCCTGCCGCCGCCAATTGGTCTGGCGTCGATGTGGGCGCAAATCGCGGGGTGATGGCGTAGGTCAGCCGACCCCGGCCGCGCCATCGATCAATCAAGGTCTGTGATTGATCATAGCCGATCTGCGCAGTGTCACGCAGCCCGACCGGCGCGTTTCGGTCCATCATGACCTTGCCGCCAGTCATGCGCATTCCGCGCGTTTCTGCCGCCGTGAACAGGGCGTCAACACTTTCGGGGTGAATTGTACAGAACGCCGCCGCAGAAGTGATGCCGTTGTCTATCAAGAGATTGATATAGCGATCTGCTATTTCCGCCGCATAATTTGCATCGCCAAACCGCGTCTCCTCCGGAAAGGTATAGGTGTTTAACCAGTCGATCAGCCGCTTTCCCCAGCTCCCGATAATGCCTGTTTGGGAATAGTGATTGTGGCTATCGACAAAGCCGGGGGCGATAATCTGCTCGCCACAGTCAATACGCGCGGCGCCCGGATGCGCCGCCGCCAGCACGCTGGCGGCGCCAATATCCGCAATAGTGCCGCCCGACAGCAAGATCGCCTCGTCGACCCTGGCCGACTGATCTGCAGGTGTGAGAAACGGGTCTGCGATCTGGCGTAGAACGCGGCCGGTCAGCAGAGTTTTGTGAGGATCATGCATTGCCGGAATTAACCACGCGATGATCACCCGAACAACCATCCGGCTCTCGACGGGGCGACGCAATTCGCGTTATCAGAGTGGGCGAGGTGCAAGGGGCGGCAGACGTGGCGGAGGGCTATGGCCGACGCAAATGACAGTGCGAAACGCAGCCTTCGCGACCGGGCTTTCGCCTGGTATTGGGAGCGCCAGGCGAAACGCGCCACGGATTTAAGCGCGTTTCGTCACCTGACCCTCAGGC
>CBFHXH010000107.1:0-12913 GCA_965659735.1 uncultured Pikeienuella sp. | reverse complement strand
ACCCCGAAAAGCCTGAAATCATGGGCCAGTTCGTCGGCTGCATTCAGGGCATCGGCGAGGCTTGCGCCGCGCTGGATACGCCAATCGTGTCGGGCAATGTCTCGCTCTATAACGAGACGGACGGGACCGCGATCTTGCCAACGCCGACGATTGGCGCGGTGGGGCTGCTCGATAGCCTTGACCAACTGATCCGCGTCGCGCCGAATGACGGCGACGCGCTAATCCTGCTGGGGGAAACCAAGGGGCACCTTGGTCAGTCCGCTTATCTCGCTGAGTTGCACGGCCGCGAAGACGGCGATGCGCCCAGCGTCGACCTGACCGCTGAGCGCAAGGCGGGCGAACTAGTGCGCGCACTTAAAGCCAAGGGCCTGCTGACCGCCGCGCATGACCTGTCCGATGGCGGGTTGGGCGTTGCTGGCGCGGAGATGGCGCTTGCGGGCGGCGTCGGCGTCAAACTGGCGTCGGATGTCGATCTGCCACCGCACGCCTGGTTCTTCGGCGAAGATCAGGGCCGCTATCTGATCGCCGTATCCCGCGACGAAGTGGACGCAGCGCTGGCCGAAGCCGCCGCTGCTGGCGTCGCCGCCAGCTATATCGGCAAAGTCGAAGGTGACCACGTCGTTCTTGGCGATCGGTCCGTTCCGCTTGCGGAGGCCCGCGCGGCGCACGAGCTGGGCTTTTCGCGAATGATGGAATAGCGCTTGCGTGTCCGTTTGAGCGATCTTCGCCTGGCACGCGCAAAAGGCCGCTTAGGCGAGATTGTCAGCTAACAAAGCCAGCGTGCGTTCCCAAGCTTGCTTTGAAGCGTCTGCGTGAAAGCTGGCCCTCAGATCGCAGTGAAAGCCGTGGCCCGCGCCTTCGTAGACGTGAACGTCACAGTCCGGCCGCGCCGCCTTGACGATCTCTACATTGCCAAGCGGGATGCCCTGATCCTCCGCCCCGAAATGAAGTTGCGTGGCGCATTTCGGCTGCTCGTCAGCGAAGCTGTGGATCTTGCCGCCGTAGAACCCGGATGCTGCAGAAAATCCTTGCAACCGCGTCGCAGCCAGAAACGCGACCGTGCCGCCCATACAGAACCCGACGACGCCAACCTTGCCGATATCGGCGACGGCGGCGCGCGCAGCCTCAGTATCTCGGACGAAAGCGTCCCAATCCGCATCTGCGATGAAGGCGCGCGCACGTGCGACTTCATCCGGCGAATAGCCACATTCGAAACCTCGCTCGGTCCGGTCAAAAAGGGCTGGCGCGATGGCGACATAGCCTTCGCTCCCCAACCGATCGCAGATTGATCGAATATGTTCGTTAACGCCGAAAATCTCCTGTACGACAACCACTGCGCCCTTCGGCCTGGCGCTCGGGTCCGCCCGGTAGGCGCCAAGCTTGTGACCATCCGTTGCGACTAATTCTGTCTTCGCCATGTCAGTCTCTCGATATTTTCCCAAGGAAAAGCCTATCGGGCGAAGGGGCGGCGAGCAACGTGGTTCAAAGCAGCCCTATCGAAATGTAGATCTATAGGCCCTTTGGGCGATGACACAGCGTCGTCTGCGCCAGTTGATCGATCCGAACAGATCTTTCTTGGCAGAGGTCTGGCGCAAATGGGTGCGCCTTTACAATTACTCTGCGGCATTCGGTTGACCGCCTTGCGCGGCCCCAACCCGCGTTCTAAGTATGACCCAACGACAAAGAAGGACGACCCCATGCCGATGCAAGCTGTCGAGATTGAAAGCCTGATCAAAGAGGCGTTTCCAAACGCCAAAGTCACGATCGAGGATTTGCGCGGTGACGGCGATCACTACGCCGCCACGGTGGTCGCGGAAGAATTCGCAGGCAAGAACCGGGTGCAGCAGCACCAGATGGTCTATGCCGCCCTGAAAGGACGCATGGGGGGGGAATTGCACGCCCTCGCCCTCACCACCAAAACACCGGAGTAGATCTGATGACCAATCCCGCGCATGAGGCCATCAAGGCCGATATCGACGCCAACGACGTTGTCCTGTTCATGAAGGGCACCTCGACCATGCCGCAATGCGGCTTTTCAAGCCGGGTCGCGGCGATCCTGAACTATATGGAAGTCGGCTTTAAGGACGTGAACGTTCTGAAAGATGAAGGCATCCGCAATGGCATCAAGGAATTTTCCGACTGGCCGACGATCCCGCAGCTTTATGTCAAAGGCGAATTCGTTGGCGGCTGTGACATCATTACCGAAATGGTCCTGTCCGGCGAACTGGATACGACCTTCAAGGACAAGGGCATCTCGTACAACGAGGCCGCCGCTGACAAGATCCGCGAACAGAACAGCTGATCTGATCCTGATAGATCAAAGATAGGGCTGCGCCGATGGCGCGGCACTTTTTCGTCGCCTCCATGTCGCGATCTGACGGGCGGCGCCGTCAGACCCGGTCAAGCTTTCTTCAGACGCAGGAGGGCGCAATGACCGACATTTCAGAACTGATCGATATTGACCGGTACCCGCTGGACAGCGCCGATCTGATCGCCCGCACCACCACCCAGTTGAACGATGACGGTTGCGCGGTTCTGAAGGGCTTAGTTCGCCCGGAACAGATCGCGTCGCTGGTGGCGGAAGCCGAGGCAAGCGCGCCCTTTGGCCATCGCAACTTTAATCGCACCAACGTCTATTTCACCAAAGACGACCCGACATTGCCCGAAACGCACTCACTGCGCCGTTTCTATGACTGGTCGAACAGCTTTGTCCCAGCCGACAATTTCGGACCGGACAGCCTTTTGCACCAGATCTACGAATGGCCCGCCTTCACCGCCTTCATCAAGCAGGCGCTAGGGGAGGAGAGTTTTTATCGCTAAGCTGATCCACTGGCCGATGTGATCGTCAACGCCGCCAAAGAAGGCGGCGGCTTTCCGTGTTTTGACACGAACAACTACACCGTGACACTGGCGATCCAGAATTCAAAGGCGGGCGGGGAATTCGAATACGCACCGGCCCTCCGCACCCCGACGGACGAAAACTACGACGAGGTTGAAGCGGTGCTGGACGGGACCAGCACGCGGGTCAAAACGCTGGATCTCGAGCCGGGCGACCTACAGATCTTCAAGGGCCGCTATTCGCTGCACCGGGTCACCCCGCTGCAGGGCGACCACATGCGGCTGGTCACGATCTTTTCCTTTGTCGAATACCCCGACATGGTCGCCACGCCAGAACGCTGCCGGCAGCTATACGGCAAGGTTCTGCCGATCCATCTGGAACAAGCGGGCATGCGCATGGATGCGCTGGTCGACTGAGGTTTTTCGGGCCAAAGCGGTTGGCGGCTTGACAGGCGGAGCCGCTGCGCATAGCTCTTGGCCTCACAGCGATACTGGGGAATAGGTTAACGGTAGACCCGCAGACTCTGACTCTGTTAGTCCTGGTTCGAATCCAGGTTCCCCAGCCAAACGCCAAATCCCAGCCAAGCTTTGTTTTGATTTCGAAAGCGGTTCGTCATCCGGTGCGTCCTACCGTCGGGGCTTTAGTCTTAGCTGAATCTACTGGCCACTGACGGCATTCCGATCCCAAACTCAGGATGACATGGCCAATTGGGATGCGGCCGTCAGTGTGCGGCCGCTGCCCAATCCTGGGTGCTGCCCGCCATGCTGAGGTCCGCACAGCCTCCTTCCATTATGGTCACCTAGTTCCGCGCATTCAAAAGCCGCCGCAACGATTGGCGGGATCGACGCAGCGGAACATGATCAGAAGATTGCGAAGACGTCTGATCGCATACAATCCCGCCACGGCTCGGAAGGCGGTCGAGTCAGTTCCGCACGCCGGCAAAGAGGATGTCCAGAACCCCGTCCAGTTCCAGCAGGATCGTCTCAGGTTCCCGCCATGACATCAAGCTTTGCGGCATCTGAAACGCCTTGGTCGCATGCATCAGGTTCACCGCCGACAAATGAAGATCGTCCATCTGGCGGAACTGGCCGCGTTTCACGCCGCGTTCAAGTTCTGCTTTCACATGGTCGCGTTTCCAGCCGATATGAATTTGCAGCTGGGCCCACGCTTCGTCTTCAGCCATCAGGAAATCCACAAGCTCCATCAGCTTGGGGTTCAGCGCCATTTCCCCGACCAGCGCGCGTACGCCAGCGGTGATCATAGCACGGATGCGGACCTCCGGGTCGTCGATGCCGGTCATCGCGGCCTCCATCGCCGCCTCTGACTGCCGAAAGAACGCCTCGACCACCGCCAGGCCGATCGCCTGCTTGTTGCGGTAGTAACGGTAGAGGTTTCCGGGGCTCATCTTCGCCCGCTCGGCGATGTCGGCCATGTTGGTTTTCGAGAACCCGTAATGGCCAAAAAGATCCTCCGCATGGCGGAGGATCTCATATCGCGTCGCATCCATCAGGTTGATGGACGGGGCTTCTGTTGTTTCGTGCGTCAGGTCATTCACCAAAAATACGTTAGTTTAAGCCGGACAAAACTGTCATCCTGCAGATCAGCGCCTAACGGATCCTGATCGCCATTGATGAACAGCGTTGCCTCAATTTCGGCGACCAGACCATCGCTGACGCGGCGTTGCGCCTCCAACCGGATGGTTCCAACCTCGTCGCGGTGATCGATTGAACTGGTTAGCAGGAACGACGTGTCCGCTTCGTCATTCAAAGCCAGACGAGCGCCAAGGATGATGTCGTTATTGAAGGTCGTCGTCGCATCGCGGCCCCGGCTGTCATAGGCGTATTCCGCGATCAGGCCGAGATCAGCATTGTCAAAGACCTGATAGAGCGTGTGTTCGACGCCGCCGGTCACGCCGACATAGTCTTCTTCAATGCCGCTAAGATTGGTCTGGCCAGTCCGAAAAATCGCCTCGACTTTGTAAAGCGTCGCATCATCGGTGAACTGACCATCAAAGCTGACCTGCGTGATCCGATCATAGACCGGTGCCAGCCCAACGACTTGCGGCGCGGCCCCCGGAACCGAAGGCAAGGCGATGATCGGATCAAAGCCCGGATCGCGGCTGACGCCATGAAAGGCGCTGAGGCCGACATCCGCACCACCGAAGACACCATCATAGCGCAGCGCGAAGCTGGGCGCGAAGACGCCGCCATCGACGCGGACGTTATCGAATTCCTCTTCCACCGGCAGGCCGACCCGAAGGCGGCCACCCTCACCCGCGAATTTGCGTTCGCGGAAATACGGCAGATAGAACGCCTGCACCGTACCGAAATCGAACTGCCGGCCGACGCGGATCATCGGCTGACCCAGACTATCTTCGTCATCCAGATCTTCCAGAGTGTCGGTTTGGTTGATGATGTCGACAAGGTGTGCGGCTTCGGCCTTACCCCAGAACACCGTGTCGACGCCAACGGTCACTTCCCAATCATCCGCCAGAAAGTCGAGCTTGGCCTCGCGGATGTCAAAATGGCTCCGCTCACTATCCGCCGCATCAGCGCGGGCGAAGGAGGTGAATGTGGCGCGGATGTCGCGATCGGCCCACTCAGCGTAGAATGTCGGCTCGATATACGCCGAAACGTCATGGCGCGCCTGGCCGGGAAAGCGGGGGCCTTCGGCGAAGAACGTCGCCTCTACCCCGCCTTCACCGTAGAATTCGGTATATTCTGGGCTGAATGCGTCCTGCGCTCGGGCGCATGAGGCGGCGAAGACCGCCACCAGAAGAAAGGCGTACAACAGGGCAGACGCAAGAAACGCCATCCGGTCGTCTGATTTGTGGTGAGCCATCGCCGCCCCCTTTGCTTAGCGTGACGCTTTTGAAAGGCGTTGGCTGTCAAAGTCACCTTCGCTCAGACCTGAGCGGAAGTTGTAGTTGGACCAGATTAGGTCGGTCGACTTGCCGGTCTGCTGATTTTCCATCCGCATCAGGCCCGGGCGCCAGAACTGGCCGAGATACTGTTCGTATTCAGTCAGCTGCAGCACCTTTTCCAGATCGCCGCGACGGTTGTAGAATTCCGCCTGAGTCAGGCGGTATTCATCCTGATCGATCCACGAGATCGTCTTGGAATAGCCGGACTTGGAATTCTTGGGAAACCGGGCGACGACAAAACACTGCGAACCGGCCATCGTCGGGCATGCTTCGTCGCGCAGCCATTCGTAAGTGAAATCATCCACTTCCTGACCGCCCAGATCCTCAAACGAGAACTCTGACGATACGAACTTGCCCGTACGGTTGGACGACGAGATGCGCTTAACCCGCTTGACCGCTGGCAGATAAAGCCACTGGTCGTCATCCGCCGGTTCCACATTGGCGTGGGTCAGCAGGGCGGTGCCCCGCACGTCGCGCGGCTTTTGGAACACGGTGATCGACATGTCGCCAACGCCTGCATCAGGCCGTTCCAACGTTATGGCGCGGAACACGCGTTCGCTTTCCTGACCCTGCTTGTTGCGCAGGATCATCTGACCATCCGCCTCAAAGTCGCCAAAACCAAGGTCGCGTTTGTCAGCCTCGGTCGAAATAGCGAGGCCCTTTTCCGCGGGCGTCTGCGCAGCAACTCCGAAGGCCGCGAACAGAACGCCGCCAGCGACGATCATTCCCGCCGCGACAGCCGCAGGCGTGAGAGAGGACACAGGCATGACATCTTTCCTTTTGTCGAGTGCAATAAGAAGCGCCGGCAGCAGCAGGAAGTCTGCAATCAGCGCGATTGTAATGGTGATGGCCGTCAGCTTGGCGAGGTCGCCATTCACAGCAAACCCTGACTGAGCGAGTACCGCAAAGCCTGCGACCAGACCAAAGGTCGTGATCGTCAACGCCATGCCAACGGTCTTGAAGGCGTAGCGCACGGCGTCTTCGGCCGATTTCCCGTCCCGTCGCGCCTTGGCGTATTTCGACAGGAAGTGAACGGTGTCGTCGACCACGATCCCCAATGTCGCCGCCAGCACCACCGCGATGGCGAGCGTGACGTTGCCATATAGGTAGCCCCACAAGCCAAAGCCCATCGTCGCCGGCAGGATGTTCGGGATCAACGAAATCAGGCCAATCCGCACGTCCCTCAGCGCCAGCATGATGATCGCCGAAATCAGCACCAGCGCGATCAGCGTTCCGGTCAGCATAGCGCGGGTGTCGCGATAGCTGATCAGGTTGAACACATGGACGATGCCCGTCGGCGCAGCTGAATATTGTGGCGCATTGGTGGTCAGCCAATCCTGTGCGCGATCCGTAATTTCCCGCATGTCAGCGGTCGTCACGTCACGCATGTTGAAGCTGATCCGCATGACCTGGCGCCCGACATCGATCTGGTCAGTCAAATCCATGCCGTAGCCGATCGAAAGCTCGTAGAGGAACAGGTATTGCGACGCCTCATCCGCATTGTCAGGGATGCGCATGTAGGATGGATCATCCCCATGCATGTTCATGTTCAGCCGTTTGACCGTATCGGTCAGCGAACGGACATTCACGACCTCCGGCTGATCGCGCAGCCAATCGGTGAAATCAGCAACCGTCTGCAAGTATTTTGGGTCATTGATGCCAGACTGTTCACCGCTGTCGATCGGGAATTCCAACAGATACATGCCGGTCAGCCGTTCCTCGGCGTAGTCCGTATCGCGGCGGAATTCGTAACGCTCGTCGAAATATTCGACAAAGTTATCCTCCAGCTTCAACTGGCTGACACCAACGATGCAGGCCATGACAACCGCCGTGCCGCCCCACAGCAGGGGCGCGCGTTTAGCGATCACGAAATCGGCCAGACGCTCCATCAGAGCAGAGGTGCGCGCCCGTTGCGGCTGACGGCGGAATGGCAGGATGACGATCAACGCAGGCAACAAGGTCAACGTATAGAACATCGCCGCCAGTACCCCGAACCCCGTCATGTTGCCCAGTTGCCGGAACGGCGGAGAGATAGAAAAGTTAAGGCTAAAGAAGCCAATCGCCGTGGTGATACAGGCGATCGCGATGGCGCCCATATGTTCAATCAGCGCCCGGCGGGCCCATTCCTTGCGGTCACCCGAGACGACCATGACCTGACGGGCGGATACGAGGATATGCACCGCCGCCGCGACCGCCAGCGTCATCACATATAGCGGCCCCAAGACGGTGACGGAGTTTAACTGAACCCCCATCCACCCAAGCGCACCAACCCCGGCGACAGCTGAGAACATGATGACGATCAGAACGCTGAGCACGCCGAAGAAGCTCATCAGCGCAAGGCCAACGATGATCAGGATCACGACGAACATCGCGGGCGTCAGGGTCGACGCATCGCCCTGCCCCGATACGGCGAACTGGTTGTTCATCGCGACCGATCCGGAAATGCGTAGATCAATCTCGGGGTATTTTGCTTCGTATTTCGCCATCAGGTCGCGGGTTTCCTGATAGATCAGCGGCGCTTCGACTTCTGGGTTTTCCCCTGGCAGCGTAAACAGCACCTGAACCTGTGTGATGCTCGATCCCGGATCGATCATGGAGTTCAGCAGCTCAATGCGATCCAACGCGATGGCCTTTGCGGCGTCCGCTTCCGCCTGGGTTACAGTCGCTGGATCAACGATCAGATCACGCACGATCATCTCGTCGCCTTCGGCGTAGGTGTGCTGGAAGTTGGTGAGTGAGTTGACGCGGCGCACGAAGGGCAAAAGCCATGCTTCTTCGGTGAACTCGCCGATATACGCTAGGGTTTCGGGGGTGAAGACTTCGCCATCCGACGGCTCCACCAGAATCATCAGGTTGTCGTCTTTGGAAAACATCTCCTCAAACTGGTCGAGGCGTTGCCGATCAGGATTTTCAGGGGCGAAGAAGATGCGCGCGTCAGGATCGATGGGAACAACCTGATCCATGCGCGTGGCGGAAAACGCGACCATCGCCAGTGCGGCGACCACCCAGAACCACCGTGTTTTGACAATGAAGTCTGCGATGCGGGCGTTCAGCCCGTCGCCCTGGCCATAACCGTCGGGTAGTCCGGTTTCGCCAGCATGCGTTTGATCCGCCATCGTTCTCTCCTCAAGATGATAAACGCCGAAGAATGAATTTTTTTGAAATTATTCAGATACGCAGATCTTTCAAGTTGAAAACGTAGAATTCACATTTCGTGCTGACAGCCCGTGGCAGGAGGAATTTTCGTACCCTCAGCCAGCGGTCAGACCATCAAAAGTCTAGGAGTGTGTGAGGTTTATCACATTTAGCGCGTCAAATACGCCGCCACGAACCGGCCACTTTTTCGTCGCAAACGCACCGCCTGCATGTTTGCGGTGTGCATAAAACAGCGTTCAGGTGCCAGTGGAGGTCAGCCCCTGGCGCCTGATTTTTGCAACTCTTGCGGAATTCTCTGTCAGGCGGCGTCGTCGATCAGCGACACTTTTTTCGCATCTTTCTGAAACGCTTCACCCGCTGCAACCAGGCAGGACATGCCCGACGGCAAGGACACTATGATGGTCCAGCTGCCGGTTTCGGTGTTTGCAAAGGTCTCAATCACGCCCGCATTGCGCTGCAAGCCGACCGACTGGCAGGTTTCGCCGTGGCTTTTCTGCAGCTCGGACATCAGCTTTTCACGCTTGGCGCATACATTGCCCTGGGCGCCAGCAGCGGTCGGGGCCAGCAGCGGCGCGGCAGTTGCAACCGCCAGCGCGATCGCGCCGAATTTGCCAAATCCATTCATGACTTTTCACCTTTCGGGCGCCAACCCCCACGGGGGACGGCAAAAGGGCCGCGTCGCATGATACGTTTCGCCAACCCTCACAACGGAAACCAGGTCGATAAGGGACCGCAGCACCATCGCAAGCCGGCGTTTCGCGGTGACTGCAGAATGGGCCCACCCCGCCAAAAAACTGGTAAATCATCAGGACGCGATCTTTAGAAACTTTTAGCGAAATGCGCGGCTTTACTCCGGCAGGGCGGTTCCCGGCACCCAGATATAGCCGGACGGATCGACCAGGTATGCTTCACGCAGGCCATGCGGTTTGTCCATCGCGCCGGCGAGGACGATCGCGTCCCGATCACGCGCCCGAGCCTCGGCCGCGTCGGGATCCATGCCGTAAAGCCTGATTTCTGCGCCTGCGCCGCGTGCTTCAACGCCTTGGACCACTCCGGTCATCTCATGATCGCGATAAGACCAGTCGGAATGAACCAACCAGACCGCGCCAACCGCACGCATGATGGCAAAGTGATCCTCCCAATAGGTCACCTCGGCACCCAGAACGTCAGCCTGCCAGCGGATCGCCACCTCCACATCCGGCACGAGGATATTGACGCCAACACCGCCCGCCAGCCCCCTGCCAAAGACCATTGGGTCGGGCCGGCCTGCGCCTTTGTCGGGAAGCTGAGCCATAGTTGACGATCCTTTCATCCGCATGAGCGTCAATATTGCACCGCCGAAGACGATCCGCTACCCAGCGGGCGAAGTCTGACAAAGGATCGAGACATGTCTGCTTACCGCCCCCGCCGTTCAATGCTGTACATGCCCGGGTCAAAGCCACGTGCGCTGGACAAGGCGCGTGGTCTGGCGGCGGATACGCTGATCCTGGATCTGGAAGACGCCGTGCCGCCGGCGGAAAAGGAAGCCGCCCGCATCGTCGTGGATGAAGAACTCGCCAAAGGCGGCTATGGCGCGCGCGAGTTGATCGTGCGCATCAACGGCCTCGACACCGATTGGGGCGCGGATGATCTGGCGATGACGGCGACATCGGGCGCGCATGCGATCCTGATTCCAAAGGTCGAAAGCGCCGCGATGATTCAGGACATCGCCGACCGCCTTGTGGCGGCGGGCGCGCCGGACGACATGGCGATCTGGGCGATGATGGAAACGCCGCTGGGCATCCTGAACGCCCTAGCGATCGCCCAGTCCCACCCACGAATGGCGGGTATGGTCATGGGCACCAACGATCTTGTCAAAGAACTTCAGGCGACACATGCGCCGGGCCGCGCGCCCGTGGCGACGTCACTGTCGCTGTGCCTGTTGGCTGCGCGCGCGACGGGGCTGGCCTGCATCGACGGCGTCTATAATGCGTTCAAGGATGATGACGGCCTGCGCGTGGAATGCGCCGATGGCCGGGCCATGGGCTTTGACGGCAAAACGCTGATCCACCCCGCCCAGTTGGCGATCGCAAATGCAAGCTTTGGCCCCACGACGGAAGCACTGGCAGAAGCCCGCGAACAGCTGGCCGCCTTTGAGGCGGTGGAGGCCGCAGGTCAAGGCGTCGCTGTTGTAAGCGGTCGGATCGTTGAGAATTTGCACGTAGAGACCGCAAAACGCCTGATCGCCGAATCTGAAGCGATAGAAAAGCTTGCAGCCGACGCAACCTGAACGCATTATCCCTGCGGGGCAGGGAGAGTTGAATGATCGTGTTGGCGATTGGCGTCAGCCTCTGGGCTGCTGTGCATTTTTTACCGTCCGTCGCGCCTGCGCTGCGCGAACGTTTGATCGACGCAATCGGACTTGGGGCCTATCGGGGCCTCTTCACCCTCGACATGGTGATTGCGCTGGTTCTCATCGTGTGGGGATACAGGTCCGCTGAGTGGATCTATGTCTACGACCCGCCTTCCTGGGGCGTCCACTTAAACAATCTGGCGATGCTGCTGGCGATTTACCTTATGGGCGTTGGCGGCGCGCGCGGCTGGCTGGCGACGAAGATGCGCCATCCGATGCTGACCGGTGTGATCGTCTGGGCGGCATCTCATCTTCTGGTCAACGGTGATCAAGCGTCGATCCTGCTGTTTGGCGGGATGCTTTTATGGGCGCTCGGCATGATCTGGATGATCAACCGCCGCGTCGGCGCATGGGCCCCGCCCAAGCATTGCGGTGCCAAGGGCGAGGCGATCCTGATCAGCGTGACGCTGATCATCTTCATCGTCATCACCTTCGCCCACGGCGTGCTGCTGGGCGTCAATCCATTCCCGGTATAGCCCAATGCTCGCCTACCGTTTCCTGACCGAAGACGACACGTCCGCCTTCTGCCACAAGGTGACCGAAGCCTTGGCCAACGGCTGGTCGTTGCAAGGCCCGCCTGTTTATGGCTTTGACACAACGCGCGGCGTGATGCGCTGCGGCCAGGCCGTTGTGAAAGAGGTGAATGAGACATATTCGCCTGACATGAAGCTGGGCGCACTCTGAACATAAGATCGGCGCAGACACCCCCCACAGGCGCCTGCGCCGCAATGCGGCCCGCCCCGCCGCATGCGGGCCCATTCGCCGGCGCGCCCCCCAGCGCACCGGCGCTTCACCCCTCGGTCAACCCAGAAACATCATGTCGATAGCGGCCAGATCGGCGGCTTTGACGTCTTCAACCAGCAACACGGCCCCTTCCGCCTGAATGCGTAAGCCCGCTGTGGTGTCGCGCAATGACAGATCTGCGAAGCCAGTGGCGGTTTCGAAAACCAAGTTGTCTTCGCCAACCTGAAAATCGGTAATGACATCACGGCCGCCCCCTTCCTGAAAGACGAAAGCATCCGCGCCGCCCGAGCCGGTCAGCACATCCGCGCCACGCCCGCCGATCAGCATGTCGTCACCAATCCCGCCGATCAGCGCATCTGGCTCCGCGCCGCCGTCCAGCGTATCGGCGCCGCCGCCGCCAACCAGAAGGTCCGCACCACCGCCACCCGCTGCGTCGTCCGCCGCGCCGCCACCCGCCAAGGTATCAGCGCCTTCACTACCGCGCAGAAAGTCACGGCCGCCGCCGCCAGCAGCCGGTCTGCGCCGCCTTTGCCGAACAAACGATCCTGTCCCGCATCACCCGCCAGCAGGTCAGCGCCACGGTCGCCAATGACGACATCATCGCCGCCACCCGCTCAGACGAAGCCGTAAGGGGCGTCTGTTGCGCCGGGTGCGCCGGTATGGATCAGGTCGTCGCCATAACCGCCAAACAGCCGATCAACACCCGCCCCGCCGATGATGACGTCATCACCCGCATCGCCCGATATCGTATCATCGCCATCGCCGCCAAGCGCCATGTCTGCGCCATCGCCGCCATAGAGCGCATCGTCCCCGCGCTTGCCGCCAATTACATCATCGCCTGCCGCGCCATGGACCAGAT
>CBFHXH010000106.1:256-12942 GCA_965659735.1 uncultured Pikeienuella sp. | reverse complement strand
AGGCGAGAGGTGGATTAAGTTTCTGGTGGGGTCAGTGTTGCGGCGACCTCATGAAATTCCTTCAGCCCTTCAGCCCCTTTCGGGGTCAGCTGATAAATCCCGCGCTCCACCCGCTCAAACCAGCCATAGTGATCATCGCGCATGATCGTGGCGGCGCGTTTGGCGCCGGTGGTGGCGGCGACATGGGCGGCTTTGCTGGGGCCTTGGGCGGAAAGATGCATCGCACAGCGCAGGGCGTCTTGCCGATAGGCTGTGATACGTTTAACGCCCGTTGTGCCGCCTTCGTTCGGATCGCCCACGCGACGCTCGAATTCCTTTAGCAGGCGGCCAAGACGCTTTGTCTGTTTGCGGGGCTTGTAATCACCGGGGTCAAGATGCGCCTCAACCCCGTCATCCTTGACCGCCAGCAGGCCCAGACCCAGGCGGCGGCAAAGGCGGATGATGTCCTTGTAGCGCAGCTTCCATCCCCGGTCGCCTGACACCGGCACCGCAAGATAGACATCTTCAACCAGCCGCTGGCGCGCGACGCCCTGCATGACCAGAGCCAGCGAAAAAGTCAGCTTCAGTTCGATCACCACGGGCGGCTCATCCCCGCGTATGGCCATCAGATCGCAATCGCCAATCTCGGCCTTCACGTCATAGCCCTGCGCCGCAAGATAGGTTTTGACAGGGACATAGAGGTCGCTTTCCTTCATCCCAGCTTTGTGGCGCGACGACCAGGGCCGGGTCAATCAAGCAATCGGTCTTCAGGTCGGTCTGTGCCTGCGATGGTCGGTTTCGGGCTGGCCAGTCTGCGCCCTGTCCTGTAACCGCGAATTCTGAGTTTAAATAAGGGCAGGGGCGGCAATGGCCTTTCTTCTGGGCGTCGATACAGGCGGCACGTACACTGACGCGGTTGTCTATGATGATGCGACCGGCACCGTGCTGGGGTCGGCCAAGGCATTTACCACACATCGGGCTTTGGATGTTGGCATTGGCGAGGCGGCGTCAGCTGCGTTGGCGGTGGCGGATTTTCCGGCCGAGAGAATTTCTTTGTCGTCACTATCTACGACACTCGCCACCAATGCGCTGGTCGAAGGGCACGGCGATCCGACGGGCCTGATCATGATCGGGTTCAGCGAAAAGGACCTGACCCGCGCGGGGCTGGGCGATGCGTTGGCGGGCGACCCGGTCGCCTTTGTCGCCGGGGGGCACAAAAGCAACGGGGATGAAGCGGACAAGCTGGACCGCGCGGCGATTAACGCGGCCTGCACCGACATGCCCGGCGTTTCGGGCTTTGCCGTCGCCAGCGTTTTCGCCACACGCAACCCGGCGCATGAAGTCGCCGCGCGCGAGATGATCGCAGCCGCTACTGGCAAGCCTGTGACCTGCAGCCACGAATTGTCTGCGCGGCTGGGGGGGCCAAAGCGGGCGTTGACGTCGCTCCTGAACGGGCGGCTGATCGGGATGATCCAGCAGTTGATCGACGGCGCGACGGATCGGCTGGCGCAGCTGGGCGTCGATGCGCCCCTGATGGTCGTCAAGGGCGATGGCGCGCTGATGAGCGCTGGCGTCGCCCGCGTGCGCCCGATCGAAACCATCCTGTCCGGTCCCGCCGCCAGCGTGGTTGGCGCGGCTGTGCTGACCGGTCTGCAGGACGCCGTCATATCCGATATTGGGGGCACAACGACTGACATCGCCGTGCTGTCCGGTGGCCGCCCGCGCATTGACCCGGACGGCGCCAAGGTTGGCGGATGGCGCACTATGGTTGAAGCCGTCGCCATGCGCACGCATGGGCTGGGCGGCGACAGCGAAGTGGGGGTGAAAGATGGCGGCCTGAAGCCTGATTTGACGCTCGGTCCCCGACGCGCCGTGCCGGTGTCGTTGTTTTCTGCAACCGGTGGCGCGGCGAAAGAGGCGCTTGCCCGCCAGTTGGACGCGCCGCGCCCTGGCGACCATGACGGGGTCTTTGCCGCCGCCGGCGCGCGGGCTGTGGGGGATCTGGATGACAGGTCCGCTGTGATCGTCAGCCAGGTTGGCGAAGGCATGGCAGTGGAGGATTTGGGCCTTGGCCGTCGTGAAATCGCCTCGCTAGACCGATTGTTCCGGGCGGGCGCCTTGCGGCGCGTGGGATTTACCCCAACGGATGCGGCACATGTTCTGGGCCTGCATGACGGCTTTGACGCCGAAGCGGCGGAAATGACAGCAAAACTGTTTGCGCGCCGCCGCGGCGATGACGGCAAGGCGCTGGAGGCGGATGTAAAAGACCTGGCGGCGCGAGTTATCGCCAAACTCCGCCGTCGGTCGGCGGAACTCGTGCTGGAAGCGGCGTTTGAACGTGATGGATTTGAAGAGGAAGGCCTGTCCACATCAACGCTCGCCCGCGCAGCGCTGGACGGGCAGGTGGGGTTGGCGGCGTTCGACCTGAAGCTGACGGTGCCTCTGATCGGCCTTGGGGCATCCGCAGGCGTTTATTACCCCCCGCTGGGCGATCTTCTGAAGACCGATGTAGTGATCCCGGATTTCGCCGAAGTCGCGAACGCCGTCGGTGCTGTGGCCGGTAAAGTGGAAGTCTCAGCGGAGCGTGCGATCCTGGGATCTGACGGCGAGGCGTTTCAGGTGACAGGCGGCGACAAGCCCGTTCTGCTGACAAAAGAAGAGATGGCCCTGAGATCAGCTGAAGAGGCCGCGACGCAAGAGGCGTTGGAACGCGCTGTTGCGGCGGGCGCGGCGGACCCAAAGGTTCATGTGGAGCGAGAGTTGAAGCGCGCCATGGTCGAAAGCCGCGATGTGCTGGTCGAAGCCCGCATCATCGCCCGCGCCATCGGACGGCCCGGGTTCTGATGGCCCGCCCGCCGCTGTCCCAGGACCCGCACGCCGTCACCCAATGCGGCGAACGGCGTCTGGAACTGGCGATCGGTCGCGAGGTGAAGGCCCGCAGGCGCGAATTGAACATCACCGCCGCCAACCTGGCTGAAAGCGCGGGTCTGTCCGTCGGCATGATCTCAAAGATCGAAAATGGCGGCATTTCCCCCTCGCTCGCCACGCTGCAGGCTTTGTCTGAGGCGTTGGGCTTGCCGCTGACTGACTTTTTCCGCCGGTTCGAAGCGACCCGCAGCGCGGTGCACGTGAAGGCGGGGGAGGGCGTTAATGCGGACCGGCGCGGCACCCGAGCGGGCCATCACTACAAACTTCTCGGCCATATTGGCGCGAATGCGTCAGGTGTGACGGTCGAACCCTATCTGATCACGCTGACCGAAGCATCGGACACCTTTCCAACGTTTCAGCATCAAGGCCTCGAATTCCTCTATATGATTGAGGGAGAGGTCGAATACCGCCACGGCGACGCGTCATATCATCTTCGCCGAGGCGACAGCCTGTATTTCGATGCAGATTCGCCCCATGGGCCGGAACGGCTGGTGAAACTGCCCGCGATTTACCTGTCTGTGATTTCCTACCGCCATTTGGACTAAAGTTTCGCATCGGATATTTTCCTGACAGGAATATTAGTTTCGCGGTTGTTGACGCCGCGCGGGTCCCCCCTAAGGTCATTCCCAGCAAAAGAGGGAGGCGCAGCGATGTGCGGCATCGTCGGATTGTATTTGAAGGACGAGGCGTTGAAGCCTCAGCTAGGGCGGCTTCTCAGCGACATGCTCGTCACCATGTCGGATCGCGGACCTGACAGCGCGGGCATCGCCATCTATTCCGACGCTCCGGAAGGGCGCGCCAAGATCACCGTTCAGTCGGACACTCCGGATGAGGCTTTCGCAGCGTTGGGATCTGCGCTGGACGCCGGCGCTTCGATGACCCGTCGCGACACGCACGCCGTGCTCGACATTGCGGCCTCGGACGCCGCCGCCGTGCGGGCGGAGATTGAAGCGAACCATCCCGCGGTGCGCATCATGTCAACTGGTCAAACTGTTGAGATTTACAAGGAAGTCGGCCTGCCCGCAGACGTCATCGACCGGTTCGAAATTCGCCAGATGGCCGGATCGCACGGTGTTGGCCACACCCGCATGGCGACCGAAAGCGCCGTGACAACGCTGGGCGCGCACCCGTTTTCGACGGATGACGATCAGTGTCTTGTTCACAATGGATCACTCTCAAACCACAACCGCCTGCGCCAGAAACTGCAGCAGGAGGGTGTAACGTTCGAAACCGAGAACGACACCGAGGTCGGCGCCGCCTATTTCGCGGACAAGATGCGCAAGGGCGCTTCATTGGATGAAGCCCTTGATGCGGGGATCACCGACCTTGATGGTTTCTATACCTTTGTTTGCGGCACCAAAGGCGGCTTTGCAGTTTTGCGCGATCCGATCGCCTGCAAACCCGCTGTGTTAGCCGAAACTGACCAGTACGTGGCCTTCGGGTCTGAGTATCGGGCGCTGGTTAACCTGCCGGGCATCGAAGACGCCAAGGTATGGGAACCTGAACCCGCCACCGTCTACGCTTGGGGGCAATAATGACAGAGTTTGATTTGACAAGCGCGAACCTTCGCGAAATGAACGCTTCGCTGCAATCTGCTGACGCGGGCGCCTATTACATCGTGAACCCGCGGGGCGCCCACGCCATCGCATGTGGGCTGAAGTCCGAGATTGATGTGACGATCTCAGGCTCCACCGGGTATTATTGCGCTGGCATGAACCAGTTGGCCCGGGTGCACGTAAAGGGGTCTGTCGGGCCCGGCGCGGCTGAGAACATGATGTCAGGCAGACTTGTCGTCGAAGGAGACGCCAGTCAGTATTGCGGCGCGACCGCCCATGGCGGCACGCTGGTGGTCAAGGGCAACGCATCGTCCCGTTGCGGCATTTCGATGAAAGGTGTCGATATCGTCGTCCACGGCAATATCGGCCACATGAGCGCGTTTATGGCGCAATCCGGCAATCTCCTCGTGTGTGGCGATGCTGGGGATGCGCTGGGCGACAGCCTTTATGAGGCGCACCTGTTCGTGAAAGGCGCAGTGAAATCGCTGGGTGCCGATTGTACGGAAAGGGAAATGCGCAGTGAACACTTGGAGTTAGTCGCTAATCTTCTTGAGAAAGGCGAAGTGACAGGCACCAAGCCTGAGGATTTCCGCCGCTATGGTTCGGCCCGCCAGCTATACAATTTCAACATCGATAATGTCAGCGCGTACTGAGGGGGAATGACATGACCAACCCACAAACCCATCCCCGTCAGCCCTGGGGTTTTGACGACTACACAAACTCTGAAATCCGCCGCGCTGCGGAAACTGGGATCTATGACATCCGGGGAGCGGGTGCGAAGCGCAAGGTTCCACATTTCGACGATCTGTTGTTCCTAGGCGCCTCCATGTCTCGCTATCCGCTGGAAGGGTATCGTGAGGCTTGCAATACGGCGGTTACGCTTGGCGACCGGTTCGCCGCGAACCCGATTGAGCTCGATATCCCGATCACCATTGCGGGGATGAGCTTTGGCGCCCTTAGCGGTCCCGCTAAAGAGGCGCTGGGACGTGGCGCCTCGGCCGCTGGCACATCAACCACCACAGGTGACGGCGGCATGACGCCGGAGGAGCGGGGGCATTCCGACAAGCTGGTCTATCAGCTTTTGCCCAGCCGTTATGGCATGAACCCGGACGATCTGCGCAAGGCCGATGCCATTGAAGTGGTAATCGGGCAGGGCGCTAAACCTGGCGGCGGCGGGATGTTGCTGGGCCAAAAAATCTCTGACCGCGTGGCTGAGATGCGGAACCTGCCCAAGGGCATCGACCAGCGGTCGGCCTGTCGCCACCCGGATTGGACCGGGCCAGATGATCTTGAGATCAAGATCCTGGAACTGCGGGAAATCACCGGCTGGAAAGTGCCGATCTACATCAAGGTCGCAGGCAGCCGCCCTTATTACGACGTGGCGCTGTCAGTGAAAGCAGGCGCCGATGTCGTCGTACTTGATGGCATGCAGGGCGGCACCGCTGCGACGCAGGAAGTCTTTATCGAAAATGTTGGCCAGCCGACGCTCGCTTGCATCAAGCCTGCCGTTCAGGCGCTGCAGGACCTTGGGGTACATCGCAAGGTGCAGCTCGTCGTCTCCGGCGGCATTCGCAACGGCGCTGACGTCGCCAAGGCGATGGCGTTGGGCGCTGATGCGGTGTCCATCGGCGTCGCGGCGCTGATCGCCATCGGTGACAATGATCCGAAATACGCCGCCGAATATGAGGCGCTGGGATCAGCTGTCGGCGCTTATGACGATTGGCACGAGGGGCAGGACCCCGCTGGGATCACCACGCAGGAAGAGCATCTGATGGCCCGCCTCGACCCAATTGCTGCGGGGCGGCGGCTTGCAAACTACCTGAAAGTCATGACGTTAGAAGCCCAGACTATCGCCCGCGCCTGCGGCAAGTCTGACCTCAGAAACCTTGAACCCGAAGACCTGGTTGCGCTGACGGTTGAAAGCGCGGCTATGGCGGGTGTGCCGCTTGCGGGCACAAGCTGGATACCGGGGGCGGAGTAAGTGGCGCTTTATATGGTCATCGAGCGTTTCCCGCCTGAGCGGCTCGAAGCCATCTATGCCCGGTTTCACGAAAAGGGACGGGGGCTGCCTGACGGCCTTCGTTATGTCGACAGCTGGTTAGCGGACAGCAACGACACGGTCTGGCAGATCATGGAGACTGATGATCCCACGACCTTTGACAAATGGACGCCCTATTGGGACGATCTGGTTGATTTCGAAATACGGCCACTGAGGTCGAAACCGACAGGAGAATAGATCATGGCGAAAGACCTTGCCGATTGGGCGAAGAAAAAAGGCGTTAAGTATTTCGCCATCAGTTTTACTGATCTATTCGGCGCACAGCGCGCCAAGCTGGTGCCGACTGCCGCCATCGCCGACATGCAAGTCGAAGGCGCGGGATTTGCTGGCTTCGCATCTTACCTCGACATGACGCCGGCTCACCCGGACATGCTGGCTGTGCCGGATCCCGAAAGCGCGATCCAACTGCCCTGGAAGCCAGAGGTTGCGTGGGTCGCCGGCGATTGCGTGATGGAGGATCAATCGGTGGCCCAAGCGCCGCGCGTGACGCTGAAGCGCCTCGTGGACGCTGCTGCGGACCAGGGCCTGCGAGTGAAGACCGGGATCGAGGCCGAATACTTCCTTACGACGCCCGACGGATCTGCAATTTCTGACGAATATGATACGGCCGCCAAGCCCTGCTATGACCAGCAAGCCGTGATGCGCCGCTATGATGTGATTGCCGAGATTTGCGACTACATGGGTGAAATGGGGTGGGGCCCGTATCAGAACGATCATGAAGACGCCAACGGTCAGTTCGAGATGAACTTCGATTTTGACGATTCTTTGGCGACCGCCGACAAGCATTCCTTCTTCAAGTTCATGGTCAAATCTATCGCGGAAAAACACGGGCTGCGCGCGACGTTCATGCCGAAGCCTTTTGAAGGGCTGACGGGCAACGGTTGTCACGCCCACATCTCCGTCTGGAACAAGTCGGGCAAGAAGAATGTATTCGCCGATGACAAAATGGATCTCGGGCTCAGCGCCAAGGGGCTGAACTTCCTTGGTGGGATCGTCAAGCACGCCAAAGGAATGTGTGCGATCACGAACCCGACGGTGAACAGCTATAAGCGGATCAATGCGCCTGTGACTTCATCGGGCGCAACGTGGGCGCCGAATACGGTGACGTGGACGTCGAACAACCGCACCCACATGGTGCGTGTGCCGGGACCGGGCCGGTTTGAGCTTCGCCTGCCGGATGGCGCGACTAACCCTTATCTGCTGCAGTCCGTGATCATTGCAGCCGGGCTCGACGGCATTGAGCATGAGATGGACCCGGGCAAACGGCACGAGACCGACATGTATGCCGAAGGTCACAAAGTGCGTGGCGCGCCGCGTCTGCCGCTGAACCTGCTCGATGCGCTGCGCGAATTCGACAAGGACCGCACACTGAAGGCTGCGCTGGGCGAAGAAGTGTCGGCCGCCTTCCTGAAGCTGAAGCACGAAGAATGGAACCGGTTCACCGCGCATTTCACCGAATGGGAACGCGCCAACACGCTGGACATCTGACCCATGAAAATTCTTGTTCTGAAGCACGTGGAGGTCGAACACCCCGGTCGCTTCCGCGAATTCCTGGCCGAAGACGGCCATCAATGGGATGCGGTTGAATTGCAGCTGGGCGAAGCCCCGCCGCCGATCGAAAACTATGATGCGCTTTGGGTCATGGGCGGGCCGATGGACACTTGGCAAGAGGACCAGTTCCCATGGCTGGTTGAAGAGAAGGCCTATATCCGGGATGCGGTCATGGGGAAGGGCGTGCCGTATCTTGGCCTCTGTCTTGGTCACCAATTGCTGGCCGAGGCGCTGGGCGGCGCGGTTGGGCCCTCAAAAACGCCAGAGATTGGTGTTATGGACGTGCAACTGACCGAGCAGGGTGTCAATGGCGTGTTTCTTGACGACCTGCCAGATGTGTTCAAATCGCTGCAATGGCACAGCGCTGAGGTGACCAAATTACCCGAAGGCGCCATTGTTCTTGCGACCTCGCCAGCCTGCGCCGTTCAGGCGATGTCATGGGAAAACACGGCCTACTCGGTACAGTTCCATTTGGAGCTGGAAGACAACACTGTCAGCGACTGGGCGGCGATCCCGGAATACGCCAACGCATTGAGCGGTGCGCTGGGCGAAGAGGGTGTGGGTGCCCTGCAGCGCGATTGCGAGGCGAATATGCGTGACTTTGCGAAAATGGCTGAGCGGGTGTATATGAACTGGCTGCAGACGGCGGCGAAGGCCTGATTTCCTCCTCCGAAGTAACGCGCCGCGAGGGATATTTTCAGGACAAAGATGGCGCGTGGCGGGACTAGGTGGCCGCCGCGCGTGTAAGGGACAGGCGGGCGGTTTCCAGATGGTCTTTCATCGCCATGGCTGCGCGCTCAGGCTCCCTCGCCTTTATGGCTGAAATGATCTTGCGGTGTTGAGTGTTGTAGAGCGCAATGATCTTTGCGTTCAGCGTCAATGATCGCATCCTGGTCCATTCGGTGTGGCTGCGGACGTTGCTGGTCTGTGTCAGGATCCAGATCAGGAGGCTATTGCCCGTGGATTTCGCCAAGGCACCGTGAAATTCTGCATCCGCCTCTGCGAAGGCGTTGATGTCGTTAACGCTCCGCTCCATTTGGTCCAAAAGCGATTCGAACAGCTCAAAATCCGATCTGCGGGCATGTAGGACCGCTAAGCGACAGATATGGGGCTCTAGCGCGAAACGGGTGTCCATAAGTTCAAGCGGCCGCGCGCTGTCGATCGGGCTGTCGATGATGTCTTGCCGCGAATAGGCGACATATGCGCCGCTGCCAGCGCGAATTTCCAAAAGATTTTCGCGGCTTAACCGTGTCAGAGCTTCACGCACCGTGCCGCGTGACACACCGAATTGTTCAGCCAGAATGCGTTCTGCTGGCAGGCGGTCATGCAACGCCAACTCGCCCTGCAGGATATCCCTGCGAAGCGATGATGCAATTTCAGCCGAGCCCATTTTGGTTTTTAGTGTTGGCGCGTTCATATGTATCTCCTAAGTCCAAATCTATACCAAATAGGGCCAAAATCCACCAAAAAGCGGATATTGGTTCGAAAAAGGTTGTGCGCACGCGTATTCATCTGCCACGGTTTCACTAACGACGACTCGCAAGACAGACGGCGTGCATGCGCCGAGACCAGCAGGAGTGGGACATGGCGTTTCCCGAACACGCGGACTACGTGATCATCGGTGCAGGCATCCACGGGATGTCATCAGCTTGGCGACTGGCTGAGCGGCTCAAGGAAAAAGATGAAGAAGTCGAAGGGCGCATTGTCGTTCTCGACAAGACCGGAATCGCTGCTGGCGCGTCCGGCGTTGCTTGTGGCGTCGTCCGCAACAACTACTTCCAGCCTGCAATGCGCAAGCTGATGGCGCATTCGGTCGATGTCTGGGAAAGTGACCCTGAGGGACTGAGCTATCACCCTGTCGGCTACATGCAGATCTCATCGGAATCGATGCGCGCTGACGTCACCTCAATCTACGAACAGCAACAGGCGATCGGATACGAGAGCGTCTTCATCGAAGGCGAGCAGAAATGCACCCACTACATGCGCGGCTATTTCGATGACTGGCGCGCCCAGGGCATTACATCTGTTTTGCACGAAAAGCGCGGCGGGTATTCAAACCAGACCAAGACCATGTATGCCCTGGCGGACAAGGTTGAAAAGCTGGGCGTTCGCCTGATCACCGGCGTTGAGGTGAAGGGCTTTGTTTCCGGTAACGGTTCTGGCGCAGTCACCGCGGTCGAAACGGACAAAGGTACGATTTCCTGCGAGCAGGTCATCATTGGCGCCGGTCCTTGGGCACGTGATTTCTGGAATATGCTGGATCTGCCAAAGCAGATCGACATCACCCAGCCCAATGGCGAAGTCGTCAAAGGCGTCGACATGTGGCGGTTCTGGCAGCTGGAAGAAGGCGTACTTCAGGTCGATCCTGAAATCATGCAGACCAATGATGGCGTGATGCCGCCAGTCATCCATGTGGACACGGACGCGCCGTTGCATTCGATGGTGGATGGCTCGCTGATCACTGATGAAATGTGGGGCATCTATTACAAGCCCGATTGGCATTTCGGCGGTGTGCAGGGTGGGGCATCGCCTTACAAAGTGGAAACACCTGTCGATCAGGTAGCGATCGATCCGTACGGCCCGTCCAGCCCCGAATTCGTGTCGGGCCCGGAGTTCGCACACATGTGGGTAAGCGCGCTTGCGCATTGTCAGGCGCGGTTCGAAGGCACGATGCCGAAGTATCATAAGGAGCCGTCTGGCGGCATCGGCTGCTTTACGCCAGACAGTTTTCCAGTGTTCGACCGTGTCCGCGAGAACGTCTCTATTATCGCAGACAGCAATCATGGCTGGAAAATGATCGGCGTCGGCCACCTGATGGTCGACGAGATGCTGGGCGAAAAGCAGGAACTGTTGGATCCATTCCGGATGAAGCGCTTCTCAACCGGCGATCTGCATCCGGTGTCGAACAGTCCCTATCCCTGGAGTTAAGCAAACACCCCCTACCAGGTGAGGCCCCGTCAGAGGGTCCGCCAACCAACAAGGAGATCTAAACGTGGCAACAGATTTAGAACGTTTCGTTGAAGCCCCAGGGCGCGATGAGAAAATCAAACAGGTTCGCGCCAAGATAGATGAACTGGGTATCGAGTATCTCTACCTGCAGTTCGTCTCGGTCACCGGCAAGATCATGGGTAAGGGTATTCCCGCCGACCATTGGGAACAGGTCGCCAAAAAAGGCTTCCAGCTGGTCTACGGCGCAACGGTGAACCTCTTCACCGACCGCGCAGGGAATTACATGGGCTACGGTCCTGAAGCGGCTGAGCTTGTCGGCATTCCTGAGCCTGAAACGTTCATGCAGTTGCCATGGGCCAAAGAAATCGGCCGCTTCTACTGCACGCTTTTCCGCAACCGTGAGGAAAAGGAAAACCCAGGCGGTTACCTGACTGCGGATAGCCGCGGCAACCTGCGCCGAATGCACGAAGAATTCACCGCCAAGCATGGCACACAGCTGCGCATCGGCACTGAGCCGGAAATGATGTGGCTGAAGTTCAACGAGCAAGGCGTGCCGGAAGAGGGTTATTCCAAACCCTATTGCTATCACATCGACCAGTTCGAAAGCCTGCGCCCTGTCTCCATGCAGGTCATTCGTTATGCCCGCAAAATGGGCCTCGACATGATCCAGGGCGACCATGAGGACGCGCCGGGCCAGTTGGAGCTGAACTGGATGTTCGACGACGTGCTGCGCAATGCTGACCGTCTGACGACCTATCGCCAGATCTGTGCTCAGGTCGCGCGCGAAAATGGCATCTTCGCCTGCTTCATGACCAAGCCTTTCATGGGCGTGTCCGCATCTGGTTGTCACCACAACATGTCGCTGTGGCGCGGCGGTGAGGATCAGATGGTTCGTACTGGCAATGATCCTGACAACCTGCCGGGCATGGCCGACAACTACATGTACGTTAAAGGTGGTGAGAACACCTTCATGCCGGATGATGACGACCCGCAGATGCCGGGCGCGGAAGGCCTGAAAGCCATTGGCGGTGTTGTTCATAACCTACAGGCGCTTACGGCAATCGGTTGTTCCACCGTGAACAGCTATCGCCGCCTTTGGGACACAGGTTTCTGGGCGCCGGTCTTTGCTGACTGGGGGTTCCAGAACCGCACCACGGGTCTGCGCGTATCGGCGCCAGGCCGGTTCGAATACCGCTCGGTCGACTCGATGGTGAACCCCTACATCATGGGTTCAACGCTGCTTGCGGCCATGGATGATGGTCTGACCAACAACCTCGACCCGGGCCAGCCGGAAGAGCGCAACATCTACGAAGCGATCAAGGACGGTAAAGACGTCAAGAAGCTTCCAATGTCGCTGGGCGAGGCGCTTACACATCTCGAAAACTCGGAGGTCGTTCGTCGCGGCATGCCGGGCGAAATGTACCGCCTGTACCACGAATACAAACACGACGAATGGGCGCGCTTCATGTCCACCGTCACCGATTGGGACAAAGAGACATACATGGAATGTCTGCCCTAATCGGCGCGTAAACTGGGCGGTGCCGCAGGCGCCGTCCGCCCCCTCAAGACCAATGGAGGCGCATGTAAAATGTGCGGAATTGCTGGACTAATTCATAAGGGCAAAAGCTCCAACGTCGGCGGCGAGATGACCGCGATGTTGCAGG
>CBFHXH010000106.1:0-246 GCA_965659735.1 uncultured Pikeienuella sp. | reverse complement strand
CGGCCCGGACAGCACCGGTTACGCAGTGTATGGCGAGCCGACTGATGGCGATTATGTGATGCGGCTGAAAGTGGCCGAAGCTGAGGATATGAACCGCGGTCGCGGCATCCATCAGGTCATCAAGGATCGCGTGGCTGAGGTTGAAAGCATCCTTGGCGAACACGGCGCCCAGATCAAAACGCGCGATGACGCCACCGAATATGCGCTTCGCTATGTTCTGACCCATAACGGCGATACCGCCAAAAT
>CBFHXH010000105.1:0-13308 GCA_965659735.1 uncultured Pikeienuella sp. | reverse complement strand
ATCGTCCTGTGGCGCAATGGCGAGATTGGTAAAACGTGACGGATCGATTGATACGGGCATGGCCGGAACCTTTTCAGTGGCGTGATCTATTGCATTTTCCGCCACATACAAACGCGATTCCGGTCAAAAAATCCCCTTTACGACCATTGATTTGCATAAAGTGACAAATGCTGAAACAGATCGCCTATGGTGTCCTCTTTCCACCCACAGATCCTACCTACCGTCTCGCGGGCCTTTATTGAAGACTCGCTGAGCGCGATAAGCGTTCATTGCGCCCCCCCGGCAAATGGCGGGATACCTGCAGGCGGTTGGCGTCCCCGCCGCTGCTAACGCCCGCAATCGTGTCACTCATGACCAGATCATTCGCCTCTACCAGCTCGCCGCGGTGGAAACGGGGGATGAGATGATGGGCCTCTGGTCCCGCCCAATCCGGCCAAGCGCACTGAAGCTTTTGTGCACCTCTGTCCGGCATACCTCATCGCTGTCCACCTCGCTCAACCGGTTCACCGCGTTCTGGAACCTGCTTTTGGACGATTACAGCCTGTCGCAGGAAAGCGGCGAGGACAGCCAGCGCATCATACTGGCGGCGCGCGGCGATGAGGCGCTCAATCGCTTTGGCAACATGCTGATGTTGAAACTTGCCCACGGCGTAACGTCCTGGCTGGCTGGGCGGGAACTACCACTGCGCGACGTTTGCCTCGCCTTTGAACGACCGGATTTTGCCGAAGACTACCCGGTGCTGTTCCCAGCCCAGATCCAGTTTGAATGCGCCCAATCTTCAATCACTTTTGAAGGCCAGCTCGCCGACATGCCCCTCGCCCGCAGCGAGGCAGATATGCAGGAATTTCTGGTCCGGGCGCCCAAGGATTGGATTTTCACGACTTTCCGCGAACACGCCCTTCCCTGCAACTGCGTGAGATGCTGCTGCAATCCGATCAGTTAGACCTGAAATTGGGGGACGCCGCCTAAGCCCTTAACATGACGTCCCGCACATTGATCCGGCGCCTCGGCCGCGACGGCGCTTCGTTTCAATCGATCAAAGATGGGCTGCGCCGCGATATCGCCATTCGTGATCTGAGGATCAGGACGAAGAGCGTCGAGGTCATCTCACAAGATATCGGCTTTGCCTCAGCCGCCAATTTCCACCGGGCGTTCAAGCGGTGGACCGGGGCCACGCCAGGCGCGTATCGTCGTTTGACACATGCGCCCGTTCCCACCTAACCTTCGAACGAAGTGAAAGGCGAAGTTGATGCTCAGCAGAACCGTAGTGTTAGTAACCGACAGGCCCAGGGACCGTTAGCGGTCACCTCAGACGATTGTCATGCGCCCCCGCCACCATACGGGGGCTTTTTTTATGCCAGACAGAAAACCAGATCATGATCGCCTGCACCCCGCCCACCATCGCCACACTGATCCTGCTGACCGGCGCGACGACGCTTTCGCTGAACATGTTCCTGCCCTCGCTGGTGAACATCGCAGCGGAGTTTGAAACGGATTACGCGCTCGTCAGCACCTCCTTCTCAGGGTACCTGTGATGACGGCAGTGCTGCAGGTGATCATCGGGCCGCTATCCGACCGATGCGGCCGCCGCCCTGTGATGTTGTGGGCTGTTGTGATCTTTGCAGCCGCCTCGGCCGGATTTCTGCTGGCGCAGGATATCTGGACGTTTCTGGTCTTTCGCATGGCGCAAGGCGCAATCATCACCGGCGGTGCGCTGGTGCGAGTGATCGTACGCGACACGCGCGATCCAGCCGACGCTGTTGGCTTGCTTGGCTATATCTCCATGGCCATGGCGATTGCCCCAATGCTGGGACCAATGGTCGGCGGCGTTCTGGACGAGGCGTTTGGCTGGCGGTCCAGCTTTGCGCTCTACACCCTGATCGGGTTCATCTTGCTGGCGCTGGTCTGGTGGGATCTGGGGAAACCAACGCCGCCCCGACCGCCACTTTCGGCCACCAATACGCCGCGTGGCCGCATCTTTTGCAATCGGGGGCGTTCTGGGCCTTTCATCCTGCATCACCTTTTCGACTGACGCATTCTACGCCTTCATCGCAGTCGTCCCGCTGGTCGCCAGCGCTTTCTTCGATATTTCGCCAGGCGTTTTGGGCGTCTACATGGGGTCGATCACGGGCGGGTTCTTTTGCGCCAGTTTCGTTGCTGCGCGTCTTGCGAAATGCGTCGCGCCGTCGGTGATGATGATCACCGGGCGCATCATCGCCTGCACCGGGCTTGCGATTTGGCTGGCGTTTTTCGCATCTGGCGTCGTGCATGAACTCGCCCTGTTCGGCGCGACGATCTTTGTGGGTGTCGGCAACGGGCTGACCATGCCGTCTGCGAATGTCGGGGCGATGAAGGTCCGCGCCGAACTGGCCGGCACAGCGTCGGGCCTGTCCGGCGCCATGACCGTGGCTGGAGGCGCCTTACTGACCTCACTGGCCAGCTGGCTGGTGAACGCTGAAACCGGCGCAGTTATGTTGCTAACGCTGATGTTGATCACATCTTTTCTGGGTCTTCTCAGCGCCTTAGCAGCCACTCGGCCGGTGCGAAACCCAGTTTGGGTGAGAGATTGACAAAGGTTTAATTAACATGTTTTTCAATGGCTTATAATTGGTTTCACAGTTGCAACTTATCCACAGAATTCTCCCCAAGTTTCTGAATTCTCTCCACAAGAACTCGACTTGCGGCTATTCTTGCAACGCCCCGACTCAGATAAGACCAAGAGCAGTTAGCGAGGGTGATCATGGCGGATGGATCGACGGCCCCTGAAATTCAGGCGGCGCCACACAACATTGAAGCAGAGCAGGCGCTGTTGGGCGCACTGCTGGTCAATAACGACGTTTATGACCGCGTCAGCTCCATCATCGAGCCGCATCATTTCTACGACCCCCTACATAGCCGCATCTTCGAAACCGCTGGCCGGCGCATCGCCAAGAACGCTTTGGCCACACCGGTCACACTGAAGCCGTTCTTTGAGGCGGACGCGGCGATGGCCGAAATCGGCGGTCCGGCCTACCTCGCCCGCCTCGCCGGTTCCGCTGTGTCGATCTTCAACGTCCGCGACTACGCCCAGACGATCTATGACCTCGCGCTGCGCCGCGACCTGATCCGTATCGGCGAGGAAATCTCATCCAAAGCCGGCGCGGTTGAGATCGACAGCGAGCCTTCGGACCAGATCGTCGACGCGGAACAGCAGCTCTACACCCTAGGCGAAAAAGGCAAGTACGAAGGCGGGTTTCAGAGCTTTCTCAAAGCCGCGACCGAGGCGGTGGATGTCGCCAACGCCGCCTATCAGCGCGATGGCGGCCTGGCCGGGATTTCGACCGGGCTCATGGATATGGACAAGAAGCTGGGTGGCCTGCACCCTTCGGACCTCCTGATCCTCGCCGGGCGTCCGTCAATGGGCAAAACCTCACTGGCCACCAACATCGCCTTCAACATCGCCAAAGCCTACAAAAAGGGTGAAAAACACGACGGGTCCGACGGTGCCATCGATGGCGGCGTTGTCGGGTTCTATTCGCTGGAGATGAGCGCCGAACAGCTCGCCACCCGCGTCCTGTCTGAACAATCTCAGGTTCCCTCCGAAAAGATCCGCCGCGGAGAGATGGAGGAGGAGGAATTCCGCCGTTTCGTTGAAGCCGCCCGCGATCTGGAACGCATCCCGCTCTTCATCGACGACACCCCCGCCCTGCCGATCTCAACCCTTGCCGCGCGGGCGCGGCGCTTGAAACGGACCCATGGGCTGGATGTGCTGTTCATCGACTACCTGCAACTCGTCCGCCCCGCATCAGCCAAGGACAGCCGCGTGAACGAGGTCAGCGAGATCACCCAGGGCCTTAAGGCGATTGCGAAGGAGCTCGATATCCCCGTCATCGCTTTGTCGCAGTTATCCCGCCAGGTCGAGGCGCGTGACGACAAGCGGCCACAGCTGTCAGATTTGCGTGAATCTGGGTCTATCGAGCAGGACGCCGACGTGGTCATGTTCGTCTTCCGAGAGGAATACTACCATGAACGCGTCAAACCATCCGAAGATGATCCTTCATTCCCAGAATGGCATGAAAAAGCTGAGCGCATTTTCCAGAAGGCCGAAGCGATCATCGGCAAGCAGCGCCATGGTCCAATTGGCACCGTGGAGATGCATTTTGAAGGAAAATTCACCCGCTTTGGCGATCTTGCCCAGCCGATTCGCCACGGGAGCGGCGACTTCGTATAAGCCATGAGATCGCATCTGACGATCAATTTGGGCGCAATCGCAGACAACTGGCGGGCCCTGGATGCAATGACATCCTGTGAAACCGGCGCCGTCGTCAAGTCTGACGGCTATGGGCTGGACGCGGCCAAGGTCGCCCCGGCACTGGCCAAGGCAGGCGCTAAGACGTTCTTCGTCGCCCTCGCGGAAGAGGGTGTTCCCGTGCGACAGGCGCTGGGGCCCGGGCCTCGGATCTTTGTCTTTTCGGGCCTGATGGCCAACGATGTTTCGATCTGCATGCAGCATGATCTGATCCCACTTTTGAACTCCCCCCGGCAAGCCGAGGACGCCGCCCGGGCGGCGTGGGGAATGGGCGACAAGTTCAAGGTTGGCCTGCAGATCGACAGCGGGATGAACCGGCTGGGGTTCTGCGAGAGAGAGGATCTGGACGAATTCCTCGCCTCTGATCTGGCGCAGGGTCTCAACATCCAACTGGTGATGAGCCACCTCGCCTGCGCCGATGATCCTGCCAGCGAATGGAACGACCGCCAGCGCGCCGCCTTCGCCGCGCGCAGGCCGCAGGGGCCGCCAGCCAGCCTGGCGGCGACCGGGGGCGTGCTGCTGGGCGCGGATTACCATTTCGACCTAACCCGCCCGGGCGTCGGGCTATATGGCGGCCTGCCGTTTACCGGGGCCAAGCCTGTTGTGTCGCTGGAGGTGCCAATCATCCAGCGCAACCATGTCAAACCCGGTGAGATTGTCGGCTATGGGTCAGCGTTCACAGCGGACCGTGAGATGACGACGATCACCATCGCGGCAGGCTATGCCGACGGGCTGATCCGGGCGATGGGCGGCAAGCTCAAAGGCTTTATCAAGGGCCAACCGGTAGAGGCGATTGGGCGGGTGTCGATGGACCTGATCACGCTGGACGCCACGCACATTCCGGACGGCGCCTTTGGCACCAGCATGGTGGAGCTTTTGGGGCCAAACCAAACTGTCGACCAACTGGCGGGCGCCGCTGGAACGATTGGATATGAGATCCTGACATCGCTGGGGTCCCGATATGAAAGACGGTATATCGGCGGATAGGTTTCACGCGTGAAACCAAACCAACCGATAGATAAGAAACAGAATTCATACTTTTTTAACCTGTGAAACCCACTCACGTTTCACATGCACGAACCCGTCGGACACGTCGTCTGCGTTCAACTTACCACACCCAATCCATTCCAGCTCAAACCCTACCGACACCACGCTGTCAGGAGGCGTCAGGCATCACTCCGTCACCGGGCGATGCGCCTAGCATACAAAAGGACCCTGACCTATGATCTCCTACCTTGAAATGGTAGCATTCAAACTTGCGCCATATGCTGACAAAGACGCCTTCATCGCCGCCGCGCCGTCCGTATTCGGATGGGCCGCGCGCCAACCCGGATTTCAATACCGCACGCTTGTCGGCCGGGGGGACCATGGCTGGATTGATATGGTATGGTGGGCTTTAAAGGCGGAGGTGAAGGCCGCCGCCGACAAGATCGGAGTAGAGATGATGTCGTCCCCTTTCATGCAGATGATCGACCCTGGCAGCGTCAAGATCGAACATCACCCGGTCGCCCATATGGGGCTGGCGGCGTGATCGTCGTCACCACAAACGGGAACGCCAGCTGATACGACGCGCCGAACGCCTGTTCAGGCTGATCGAATACCTGCGCAGCCGCCGTCTGGCGATCACCGTCGACAGTCTGGCTGCCGAGTTTGAGGTGTCGACGCGCACGATCTACCGCGATGTCGCGGCGCTGCAAGCGTCCGGCGCGCCCATCAATGGCGAGGCGGGGGTCGGCTATATGCTTGACCCGTCCTACCACCTGCCCCCGATCATGTTTGAACCCGACGAAGTGCAGGCCCTTCTTGCGGGCCTGCGCATCGCCGCCGCGGCCACGGATGATGACCTGGCCACCGCTGGCACCCGCGCGGAGGCCAGGATCCGCGCCGTTCTGAACGACGCCGCGCTGGAACGGGCCGACAGATCCCCCTGTGTCGCGCCCTTCATGGCTGAGGATCAGACCCTTCGCGACCAACACCGCATCATCCGAAAAGCGTGCGAGGAACGGCGAAAGCTGCGCATGGAATACAGCGACTAAGGCGATGCGCTGACGACGCGCTTCATCTGGCCGATTGCGCTGTTGCGCTGGCAGGCGTTGTGGACGTTCTACACCTGGTGCGAATTGCGGCAGGACCATCGCCATTTCCGCGTCTCGCGCATTCGCGGGCTGAAAGCGATGGAGAATCGATTTCCAGAAACGCCCAAAAGTTCAATTCAGGAATTCGCGCGGCGCTATGCCGAAGGCCCACCGCAATAAAGGGGGGCCGTTATGGTTTGCGTTCGAAGGCCAGTGTTCCGATTGGGGTCTTGAAGCCCAGGAAATGCGGTGCCCAGACACCGGGCGCCAATTCGGCCATCGACACCTGCAACCCCTCGCCCGCCCGCAGGCGCGCGACGCCTTCGCTGTCGACGCGATGGCCGGATACGGGCTGATACCCTACGACACAGGGGATGACGCCGTTCGCCTCTGGCGCACCGGGGGTCAGGGTCAGATCAAAGCGGACAAATCCACTGAACACTTTCTGCTGGCGCGTGCACGCCTCGGTCGCGCTGGACGCAGGCACAAGAAAGGCGCTGACCGGATCAACTGCGCCAGGCATGTCGCTGTCGGCGAGGGGGATGCGCCCATCCAGCCATTCAGGTTCGGGTTCGGGCATGATCGACCACGCATCGGGCTGACCGGCGTCAAACCGAATGTCGCTGATCACTTCCCGCGTCGGTCCGTCGAACCGCAACCGATAGGCGTCGGGTGAAAACCCGCCATCATCCTTGGCGCCGGTCACGCGCCCTTCGGCGGCGCCGCTGACAAACAGAAACCGGAACTCACCATCGAGGTCGATTGCGTAGGCGCCTTCGATTTCTTCGTACATCACAGCGATCTCGCCAATCTCAAGCCCAGCAATGGAGATTTGATAATCGATAGCGGCGCTTTTCGTTTGCGCCAGCCCGGGCGCGGTCAAAGCAGCGGTCAAAGAAATTGCGCCGAAAAACGTGGGAAACGGCGTGCGGATCATGAAGCGCCTCTCTCAATGTGTCGCTGATGCAAGATAGCCCAAGATCCGGGCGTCTCAATCACATTCGCTCTACCGGGGTTTGGCCTCAGCGGTTTTTTATTTGACCGTGACTGGCGCACGCGCCACATCTGGCTAGTGGAGGACACATCTATGGAATGGGAAGCAACAACGCGTCTGAGCATGTTTCTGGGCGGCTTTGTCCTGTTGGCACTGGCCGAAGCTGCGCGTCCTAAACGCCCCCGCGCACTGAGCCGCACATCGCGATGGACGTCGAACCTGGCGCTGGTGGTGCTGGACACGGCGCTGGTGCGCATCCTGTTTCCGCTGGCCGCTGTTGGCGCGGCGCTCGACGCCACCGCCCAGGGCTGGGGCCTGTTCAACTGGCTCGGCTGGCCGTTATGGCTGTCGGTCGCGCTAACCTTCGTGATCCTCGACTTTGCGATCTGGGTTCAGCATGTCGTGTTCCACAAAGTGCCGCTGTTCTGGCGGTTCCACATGGTCCACCACGCGGACCGGGATATGGATGTCACGACTGGTCTGCGGTTTCACCCGGTGGAAATTGCGGCGTCGATGCTAGTCAAGATCGCGCTGGTCTACGCGCTTGGCGCGCCTGCACTGTGTGTGATCATCTTTGAAATCGCCCTGAACGCCACTGCGATGTGGTCGCATTCGAACCTGCGCGTGCCCAGGGCGGCGGAGCGTGTGATCCGCTGGTTCATCGTCACGCCAGACATGCATCGCAGCCACCATTCGGTGGACCGGCGCGAACATGACACGAATTTCGGCTTCTGCCTGTCGATCTGGGATCGCCTGTCCGGCCTTTACACCCAGACGCCCAATGGTGGGCATCAGGGGGTGGAAATTGGCCTGGCGCCCTGGCGCGACAGCCGGCCTGCGCGTCTGTTCTGGTCTTTAGCGCTGCCATTCCGGCGCGGGTCGTGACGTTTGACGCCATCCGCGCTGCGGCGGCGGAAGACGGCCTTGCCCTGACCGGCTGGTTTCATCCCGGCCCCGATGATCTGGGGCCTGAAGGGGCCGCAACGATCTTGCTATTTGGCTATGGCGGGCCAGAGTTGTGGGCCGCGTTTCAGGGCGCGCCCGAGGCGTCTGACGGCGCGCCGCACGGGCTGGACCGCTGGTCGGATGGCGTGATCACACGCCTTGCCGCGCGGTTCGCTGGCGAAGCGCTGTTTCCCTTTGGCGGGCCGCCCTATCAACCTTTTATCCGCTGGACCTATGCGGGCGAGCCGATCCACCAGTCGCGGCTGGGCATGTCGATCCACCCTGAACGCGGCCTCTGGTCTGGCTGGCGCGGCGCGGTGGCGCTGGCTGAACGGCTGGATTTGCCGCCCAAACCAGCCACAGATCATCCATGTAACGGCTGCGCCACGCCCTGCCGTACCGCCTGTCCCGTCGACGCCTTCACCGATGACGGCTATGACGCCGCCCGCTGCCGCGCGCACCTGAACGCCCCAGAAGGCGCGCCGTGCCGCGCAGCCGGTTGCCTTGCGCGCCGGGCCTGTCCCGTGGGCCGGGATTACGCACAGTCAGCGGCGCAAGCGGCGTTTCATATCGACGCGTTTCGGGTAGCTTGAGCCAATGAAACGCCTGATCCTGATGCGCCACGCCAAGTCTGACTGGAACCACCCAAACCTGTCGGACCACGACCGCCCTTTGAACAAGCGTGGCCGCCGCGCCGCCCCACTGATGGGCCAATGGTTGCAGGATCAGGGCTATGCGCCTGATTTTGCACTGGTGTCTTCGGCCGTGCGCACGCAGGAAACCTTTGCGCTCACGGGTCTTGGATGCGCCTCGCGGACGGAAGCCCGGCTATACAATGCAGCTTCGGAAACGATCCTGCAGGCCATTCAGGGCGGGGACGAGGCGGCGGCGACGATGATCGTCGTTGCGCATCAGCCCGGAATGCAGGACACGGCGAACCGCCTGCTGCCGGAATGGGAGGTCGATGAATACCCGACCGGCAAAGTGACGATCCTCGATTTCGACGCGCCCACCTGGTTAGAGGTGACCTGGGGCGACACCCGCCTGGTCGCTGAAATGGCGCCGCGGCTGTTGGACGGCTAGAAAGACGATGGTTTCACGCGCGAAACTACCCTTAAGTTCCTGATATTTATAGGTTTCACGAAAGCGCTTTCGCCGCGTCATGGATTGCGCAGGCACGGTGATGGCGGCATGCTGATGGACAGTTGATGAAGCAAAAGGACCGCTCACATGGCTTTCTATGAATTTCGCCGCTACGAAATCTGCCCAGGAAAAATGGCCGAATGGCTGGACTTCTTTGACAAACGCATTGTCCCGTTTCAGACCGCGCGCGGCATGGTAATCTGCGGTGTGTTCAGCGACGAGACGGGCGCTGATCTGTTTTACTGGATGCGCCGGTTCGAAAATGAAGATGATCGGATCGCGAAATACAAGGCGGTCTACGAGGATCCCGAATGGGTGAATGATTTTGCGCCCTTTATCGGCGGCTGCATCAACCGCGAAACGATCCAGGTCACCCGCATCTCACCATCAGCGGCGTCGGTTCTGCAATAATGGCCCGGCTGGAATTTTATTTTGACTGCTCGTCGCCCTGGACTTACATGGCGATCGCGCGGATCGGCGCACTGGCCGCGCGGACGGGGGGCGATCTGGAATGGAAACCGGTGTTGGTTGGCGGAATCTTCAATCAGGTGAACCAGCAGGTTTATGACCGCCGCGCCGCGCCCGATACACCTAAGTATCAGTACTATCTCAAAGACCTGAATGACTGGGCCCGCCATCACGACATGAAGATCATCCAGCCCAGCATCTTTCCGGTGAATGCGGTAAAGGCGCAGCGCGCCTGCATCGCCGCCACAGACGCCAGGCGGGTGGAGGCGTTCGCGATGGCCGTCTGCGCGGCCTATTGGGGCGATGATCGCGATATCAGTCAGGACGATGTGCTGGCGGACTGCGCCGCCCAAGCAGGGCTCGACGGACCCAGCATCCTCGCCAAGACCGGCGAGCAAGTGATCAAGGACCGACTACGGGATTATACACAGGAGGTCATCGACCGCGGCGGCTTTGGCAGCCCAACGATGTTCGTGAATAGCGACGACATGTATTTTGGCCAGGATCGACTGCAACTGGTGGAGGCGGCACTGAACCGATCGGACTGATCCGCCAATTCCAATCCACCGCAGCGTGTGTTTTTCGGCCTTTGCGTCGCGCGAAGCGCCTCTGCTAGGAATTGAGAATTAACCGCTGTGTTCAGAGCGGGAAATCTGAGTGATTCCAGAGGCGTGGGGCCGTATGGGAAACAAAGTTCTGGCATATTGCCTGGGCGTCGCGACAGAGCTCGTGGCGGTGATAACGCTTGCGTTTGTGTCGACATTACCGCTCGACCCGCTGGCCAGCCGAACACTAACCGCAGCGGCGGTCGAGCCATTTGTGCAAGTCACGCCGCCGACGCCGCATTACGTTTCTGAGCACAGCGCGCTGGCTAAACCAGCGACGCAATAAGCTGGCGTCAACGAAAAAGGGACGCACATAGCGTCCCCTCTCTTTTTCGTCTTTGTTTGTCTTAATGGCCGAGGATCTGGCTGAGGAACAGCTGGGTCCGCTCGGATTTCGGATTATTGAAGAACTCTTCCGGTTCGTTCTGCTCAACAATCTGACCAGCGTCCATAAAGATCACGCGGTTCGCCACCTGACGGGCAAAGCCCATCTCGTGCGTCACGCAGATCATGGTCATCCCTTCTTCCGCGAGCTCGATCATGGTGTCGAGCACCTCTTTGATCATCTCGGGGTCGAGGGCCGATGTCGGCTCGTCAAACAGCATGATCCGCGGCTTCATGCAGAGCGAGCGGGCGATCGCCACACGCTGCTGCTGACCGCCTGAAAGCTGACCTGGGTACTTCAACGCCTGATCAGGGATTTTCACCTTTTCCAGGAAGTGCATCGCCGTTTCTTCGGCCTCTTTCTTGGGCGTTTTACGCACCCAGATCGGGGCCAGCGTGCAGTTTTCTAGGATCGTCAGATGCGGGAACAGGTTGAAGTGCTGGAAGCACATCCCAACTTCGGCCCGGACCTTGTCGAGGTTCTTGAGGTCCGAGTTCAATTCAGTCCCATCAACGATGATGTCACCCTGCTGGTGTTCTTCCAGACGGTTGATGCAACGGATCAAAGTGGATTTGCCCGACCCAGACGGGCCGCAGACGACGATGCGCTCGCCCCGGTTAACCGTCAGGTTGATGTCGCGCAGCACGTGGAAATCCCCGTACCACTTGTTCATGCCGTTGATTTCAATCGCGACCTCATCCGACACCTGCATTTTCGAGGTGTCGATCTGACGGTCGACCATGGTTTCGTGTGTGGCTTCAGCCATTGGGTATGCTCCTTAACAGTGGTCGGTCGCGAGCTTACGCTCAAGATACATAGAGTAGCGGGACATGCCGAAGCAGAAGATGAAGAAGAAGAGTGCGATGAAGGCGTAGAGTTCCCAGACAATACCGTTCCAGGCCGCGTCTGCGCGGGTGGTGCCGGCAAGGCCGATGGGATCCAGAAGACCAATGATGATCACCAGCGTCGTGTCTTTGAAAAGCCCGATAAAGCTCGAGACGATGTTGGGGATCGAGATCTTCAACGCCTGGGGCAGGATGATCAGCTGCATGGACTGCCAGTAGGTCAGGCCCATGGCGTCAGCTGCTTCATACTGACCCTTTGGAAGCGCCGCGATGCCGCCGCGAACCACCTCTGCCATATAGGCCGCCGCGAACAGCGTCACCATGATGCAGACACGCAGGATGATGTCGAAGCTGGTGCCTGGCGGCAGGAAGTAGGCGAACAGAACCGACGCCACGAAGAGCAGCGTGATCAGCGGCACACCGCGGATGAATTCAATGAACCCAACCGAGATCGCCTTGACAATCAAAAGGTTTGACTGCCGACCCAACGCCAGCGCCACGCCGATTGGCAGCGACGCGACAATGCCTACGACACCGATGATCAGCGACAGCATGAAGCCGCCCAGCTTGTCCGACGCAACGCTTTCCAACCTGATGGGCAGAATTGCGCTGAGCACACCGTCAAGCGGCGCCACCGCGAACAGTAACCACAGGATCACAGCAAGCACCGCAACGACCAGGGTCACGATCGGGCCAAAGGCCTCGCCGACGATCTTTTCGGCGATATCGCCGCCCTTCTGGGCGATGAGCCAACCAATGACCGGACCGGCCAGAACTATGGCCGGGCCCCAGATGGAGCCACCCCAGACCAGCCAGTAACCCAGCGCAGGGTAGATGGCGCTCAGGACCAGCAGCTTGCGCGGCGCACTGGCGAACAGGACCGGCCAGAAGGCTACGATCAAAAGCACGAAGGCCAGTGTTGGCCGCCAGTACAGGTTCGACGGGTAGAAGCCGAAGATGAACTGCCAGAACCGCTCATTGATCACTGCGAAACAGGCGCCTGACGCCTCTGCCCGGCAGCCTTTGAGGGACATTTCCTCAGGCGACCACGAACTGTCGACGAACCAAGGAATGATTTCGTAGGCCAGCAGAGCGACAAACAAGACAGCCAGAACGGTCAGGACCGAGTTGACGATGCCGTCAAACAGATTGTCTTTCATCCATTTGAAGGGTCCGACAGCGTTGGCGGGCGGCGGCATCGCCGGCGCCTCTTCGGCGCGGACGTAAGCAAAATCGCTCATATCACCGCTCCCTCAGTTTGGTGCGTTCGTTGTAGACGTTCATCACGAAGCTGATGGTCAGGGACACGATCAGATAGAACGCCATCAAAAGCAGCAGGCATTCCATTTCGCGGCCCGTCTGGTTCAGCGTGATGCCGCCCAGTGTGCCGGTCGCGTCCATATAGCCGACCGCAATGGCCAGCGAAGTGTTCTTCGTGAGGTTCAGATACTGCGAGATCAGCGGCGGGACGATGACGCGCATCGCCTGCGGCAGGATGACCAGGCTCATCGTGCGGCCGGGTTGAATGCCCAGTGCGTACGCAGCTTCGGTCTGGCCTTT
>CBFHXH010000104.1:0-13541 GCA_965659735.1 uncultured Pikeienuella sp. | reverse complement strand
TCAATCACATGCCCCAGGTGGGCGAGGCGGAGGGACTGCATTTTGCGCTCGCCTATTCCGGGTCGGGCACGGTGATGGCACCATATCTGGGCGCCAAGGCAGGCTGGCGTGCGGTAGGCGACAAGCGGGGCGAGACGGCTTACGCCAATGCGCCACTCAGAACCCATTGGCTCTATCCCGGTGGGACGCCACATTTCCTGAAAGCGGCTGATCTTTGGTATCACTGGGCCGTGGACACGGCTCAGAAAATCAAGGCGCGGTTATAGTCGGGCGTTACCGCCCGAAGGCCGCCGCCATCAGCTCACGCGTATATTCTTGGCTGGGCGCGTCGATGACGGTTTCCGCGTCGCCTTGCTCGACAACTTCACCTTTGCGCATGACCAGAACACGATGGCTGAGCGCACGCACGACTTTCAGGTCATGGCTGATGAAGATGTAGGCGAGGTTATATTTCGTTTGCAGGCCGCGCAGCATGTCGATGATCTGTGTTTGTACGGTCATGTCCAGCGCGCTGGTCGGCTCATCCAGCACAACCAGCTTTGGCTTGAGGATCATCGCGCGCGCGACGGCGATGCGCTGGCGCTGCCCGCCGGAAAATTCGTGCGGATACCGATCCATCGCATCTTCTGGCAGGCCAACTTCGCGCAGGACATCGGCGACAGCCTCGCGCGGGGTCTTGTCTTCGTCCTTCAAGCCATGAACACCCAAGCCCTCGGCGATGATCTCAGCGCAGGACATGCGCGGGCTTAGCGAGCCGTAGGGGTCCTGAAACACGATCTGCATCTCGCGGCGCAAAGACCTCAGCGCCCGGCGTTTCAGATCCTGAACTTCGTTCCCCATGAAGAGGATCGACCCCTCTGACTGGATCAACCGCATCAGAGCCAGCGCGATGGTGGTTTTGCCAGACCCGGATTCGCCGACAATTCCCAGTGTTTCCCCAGCGCGAACCGAGATATCGGCCCCGTTGACGGCTTTTACGTGGCCGACAGTCTTTCGTAGCAAGCCGCGCTTGATCGGGAACCAGACCTTCAGGTCCTTGGCCTCGCTGATGACGGGCGTATCGCTGTCCACAGGATCAGGCCGACCCGTCGGCTCGGACGCCAACAGCATCTGAGTATAGGGATGCTGTGGGTCGTCAAAAACCTCTTTGGTTGGGCCGGTTTCCACGATCTCGCCGTTCTTCATCACGCAGACCCGGTCGGCGATGCGTCGCACGATGCCGAGATCATGCGTGATGAACAGCATCGACAACCCTTCGTCGCTCTGAAGGTCTTTCAACAGGTCGAGGATTTGCGCCTGAATGGTGACGTCCAGCGCTGTTGTCGGCTCATCCGCGATCAGCAGTTCTGGCTTGTTCGCCAGCGCCATCGCGATCATCACGCGCTGGCGTTGTCCGCCGGACATTTCGTGCGGGTAGGACGTAAGGCGTTGTTCCGCGTCGCGGATGCCGACCTTGTTCATAAGGTCGAGAATGCGCCCACGCGCCAGATCGCCAGTGACACCCTGATGTAGCGCAAGGCTTTCACCAATTTGCTTGTCGATGGTGTGCAATGGATTCAGCGACGTCATCGGCTCCTGAAAGATAAAGCTGATGTCATTACCGCGAACGGCGCGCAGATCAGCTTCATCGGCACCGACCATCTGTTTGCCGTTATACGTGACCGAACCGCCAAGGACGGCGGATTTGGGCAGAAGCTCCACCGCCGAAAGGGCGGTGACGGATTTGCCTGACCCGGACTCGCCGACCAGCGCAACCGTTTCGCCTTTTTCGATATGGAATGACACGCCTTTGACCGCCTCGGCGATCCGGCCCTCTGACTTGAAGCCGACCGTCAGGTTCCTGATCTCAAGAACGCTCACTGGAATGTCTTTCTGGGGTCAAAGGCGTCGCGTACAGCTTCGAAGATGAAGACCAGCAGCGAAAGCATGATGGCGAAGGTCAGGAACGCGGTGATCCCCAGCCAAGGGGCCTGCAGGTTGTTCTTGCCCTGCAACGCCAGATCGCCCAGCGAAGGGTATTCTGCGGGCAGGCCCAGGCCCAGAAAGTCAAGCGACGCTAGGATCGACACTGATCCTGCCAGCATAAACGGCATGATTGTCAGTGTCGCAACCATGGCGTTGGGCAAAAGGTGGCGGAACATGATCGGCCAATCGCTGACGCCCAGCGCGCGGGCCGCTCGAACATATTCAAAATTGCGCGCGCGCAGAAATTCAGCACGCACGACACCCACCAGCGCGGTCCAACTGAATAGGGTAAGCAGGAACATCAGTATCCAGAAATTCGGGGTGATGATCGCCGAGATGATGATCAGGACATAGAGCGTGGGGATGTTCCCCCAAATCTCAACAATCCGCTGGAAGAACAGATCCACCCAGCCGCCGAAAAAACCCTGCGTGGCACCGGCCAGAACGCCGATCATTGATGAGAAAATCGTCACGGTGAAGCCGAACAGGACGCTGATGCGAAAGCCGTAGATGACGCGCGCCATCACATCGCGGGTCTGATCATCAGTCCCCAGCCAGTTTTCGGATGAAGGCGGAGCAGGCGCCGTCGTGACATTGTAGTTCTGGGTGTCATAGCTGAATTCGATCAGCGGCCACAGCGCCCAGCCTTCAGTCTGACCTTCGACAACCGCCGCCTGTTCGATGATGCCGTCCGCCTCGTCAAAGCAGGTGTCCAACGCACCGCCTGTGCGGATCAGGCACCGGACCACGGGGTCGGTATAGTCAGGCTCGGTCTGGAACTCTCCGCCAAAGTATTCTTCTGTGTAGAAGGTGGTCAGCGGGAAATGCAGATCGCCCCTGAAGCTGAGAACCAGTGGTTTGTCATTCGCGATCAGTTCGGCGAACAGGCTGAGAACGAAGAGGACCAGAAAGATCCACATCGACCAATAGCCACGCTTGTTGGCCTTGAAGTTACGCCAGCGACGCTGGCCAATCGGGCTGATCTTCGTCATCTGCCCTCAAAGTCGATGCGAGGGTCGATCTGGACATAGACGAGGTCGGTGATCAGATGCATCACCAGTCCGATCAGCCCGAAGAGATAGAGTGTCCCAAAGACCACCGGATAATCGCGGTTGATGATGCTTTCGTAGCCTAGCAGGCCCAGGCCATCGAGGCTGAAGATCGTCTCAATCAGCAGGCTGCCGGTGAAGAAAATGCTGACGAACGCAGCGGGGAAGCCTGCGACGACGATCAGCATCGCGTTACGGAAAACATGGCCATACAGAACTGTGCTTTCCTTCAGCCCCTTGGCCCGCGCGGTCACGACATATTGCTTGCCAATCTCATCGAGGAAGGAGTTCTTGGTCAGCAGCGTCAGCGTCGCAAAACCCGAAATTGCCATGGCCAGAACGGGCAGGCAGATATGCCAGAGATAGTCGAGTGTATACTCGATCAGGCCCATATCCTCGGACCCAGTGCTATGCAGGCCGCGCAGCGGGAACCATTGATAATAAGAGCCGCCAGCAAAGAAGATCAGCAGCATGATCGCGAATAGAAAGCCCGGGATCGCATAGCCGACGATGATTACGCCGGACGTCCATGTGTCGAACCGCGACCCATCCCGCACAGCCTTGCGAATGCCGAGGGGAATGGAGATTAGATAGCTGAGCAGTGTCGTCCAGATGCCGAGGCTGATCGAAACTGGCATTTTTTCGATGATCAGGTCGATCACGGTGACAGACCGGAAATAGCTCTCGCCGAAATCGAACTGGATGTAGTTCCAGATCATCGTGAAGAACCGCTCAATCGGCGGTTTGTCAAAGCCGAATTGCTTTTCCAGCTCTTTGATGAATTCCGGGTCAAGCCCCTGCGCGCCCTTGTATCCGCCATCCTGCTGTGCGCCGCCGCCGATCGTATCACCGCCGCCGCCTGCAAACCGTTCGGTGGCGCCGCCTGACGCGTGGGTCAGTTCCGCGATCACCTGTTCCACCGGTCCACCGGGGGCGAACTGGATGATTGCAAAGTTGATCAGCATGATCCCGAACAGGGTCGGAATGATCAGGATAAGACGTCTGAAGATATAGGTTGCCATCCCTGTCTATGAAGCGCGGACAAGGGGGTTGGTCAAGGGGGGCGACGCGGTCTTGTCCTGTTTGTGAGCCTCACTGCGCAGCTTCAATTGATCAGGATGCGGGCCGCGGACTTTGTTGGCCGAAGGCGCATGCGATAGCATCAGCCGCATTACTGAATGCCAAATAAAAGAGATGTATTATGACGAATATAATTCGCGGTGCTCTGTCCGTATTTATTGGTTGCGCGGCGCTGATGGCGGCACTCGCAAAAGCTGACGTATCATTGAACAAGATCAATACGGTGATGTCTTTGAAAGGGTCGATGCACAACAACCGCCTTGGCGCGCTTGTCGGCGCCCGGGCGCATTGCGGGCTGGATTATGAGCCGCTGTTTCAGAACTGGAACAATCGCGATGGCATGAACTCAAAAACGCGGAGGTGATGTGGGAGCAGATGATCAACGTCGCTAAATCCACGCTCGCGGATCTGCAGGCTGACAAAACTCCCTGCAGCGCAGAGGCCAAAGCCGCGTTGATGAGCCGGGTTCAGTAGGTGCGGGCCTACCCTGCGCGGCCGTAGAAGCCGATGCGTTCTTCGGCACTGAACATTACGCCTGGTGTTTCATAGTAGCTGAGAACCGCGATGACCCGGGGCGTCCTGCCCCGTGGCGGGGTGACCCGGTGCGCGGTGTTGCGGCCCTTGAAGATGTTCAATGCGCCGGGGCGCAAGGTGACGGAGCGAACCTCACGATCCTCACCCTGCAACAGTTTGGCGACGCCGTCATAGTTCGCGTTCGTGGCTGTGCGCAGCGCTGGGCGGTACTCGAATGCGCCACCGTCCTCTGGCGCCTCAAGCAGGATCGTGGTTGTGAATTCCGACCGGTCGAAATGCCAGTTCAGCGCTTCGCCTTTGCGATAGGCCATTACGTTCACGCGGGCCAGTGGGTCGCCCATGGTGTAAAGCTGTGGCTTGCCCGTCAGATCAGCGAGCAATTGGATAAACCTAGCGTCCTCATAAAGCGCCATCAGAGGCGTGTCTGAAAGCTGATCCGCGCAGAGTGTGCGATTGGCGGTGCGCAAGGTGGCCAGCGCCGGGTGGTCCGGGGCGACACCGTCGATGTGCTCCTGAAAATACACATTGTGTTCGCGTTGGTGAGCGAAGCTTTCTGTTTCGAACTTTGGCAGCGCCTTGGCCAATGTCGCCGCAACAGCCGCGGGTATCATGAAACTGTCCAATGTCACCATTCCAACCAGATCCAACGCGTCGCGCGCAGTGGAAAGAATTGCCGACCGCTTGGGCGCGTCGTCCAGCGGATATCTGTTCAGGTTGATTGGCGTCATGGCGATCCCCGGCGCAGCTGACTATGTGCCAAGAGTGCCAATGGCCGCGCCGGGGCGCTGGTCTGAAACCGGCGCCGAACGCGGCCTACTGGTCGCGCGCGGCTTTCAAGGCGGCCTCTTTCGCGGGATCGATCCACCATGTTTCGACGATTGCGCGGCCGAATGGTGGCTTGGTTTCGGGTTTCCCAAACTTGTCCCAATACGCCATGGTGTGGCTGCCCTTGGACCATTGTGGCACCCAGATGTGCAGGGCGCGCAGGCTGCGGTCCAGCGCGGCGACGGCGGTGGCGTGTTCTTCAGCGGTCTCTGCGCCAATGACCGCTTCAATCAGCATATCAACGCCTTCATTCGCGACGCCCGCCAGGTTCAGCGCTCCGCGCGCATCCGCTGATATCGAGTGCCAGAGGTTGCGCAGTTCGGTTCCAGGGACGGCCTGGATCGGCAGACGCGCGACTACGATGTCGAAATCGAAATCTTCCGTCCGCTGCTGATACTGCGCAGCGTCGATCTGCCGGTATTCTGCGTCAACGCCCATGAGGGTCAGGTTCTTGATGTAAGGCCCTGAGATCCGTTCAAAAGCGGGCGAATTCGACAGGAATTCAATGCTTAGCGTCTCTCCATCCTTCTGACGTACGCCGTCTGCGCCAACGGTCCAACCGGCTTCGTCAAGCAACTGGCCTGCCCGCCGCAACAGGCGGCGCAATCGGCCAGAACCGTCAGTCTTTGGTGGCACGAACGCCTCGCCCAATGCCTCTGCCGGCAGGTTCGCCGCCGCCTCGATCAGCAGGCGTTCCGCTTCTGAGGGCATGCCTGCGGCTTCCAGCGGGGATCCTTCAAAGAAGCTGTCTGTTCGTTTGTAGAGGTCATAGAACAGCGTCCGGTTCGACCATTCAAAATCGAATCCCAGCGCCAGCGCCTGACGAACCTTTTGATCCTGAAATTTCTCTCGCCGCATGTTGAACCAATAACCCTGCGTGCCGGATGGCCGGCCGTCGGGCAGAACATCGCGCACGACCCAGCCCTTTTCGACCGCGGGGAAGTCATAACCCGTGGCCCAGAGCTTTGAGAAAAACTCCTCGTGCATTTCAAACGCGCCGGATTTGAAGGCTTCGAACGCAGCGGTGGAATCCTTGAAATACTCGTAGTTCAACGACTCGAAGTTCCACTTTCCGACATTGATCGGCAGATCGCGGCCCCAATAATCTGGGTTCTTTTCGTAGGTGATGGAGCGTCCCGGCTGCACATCGCCGATCACGTAAGGGCCTGATCCGACAGGGGGAACCAGTGTGCTTACAGCGAAGTCTTTGTCTGCCCAATATGCTGCGGAAAGGATTGGGACCTGTCCCGCCAGCATCGGCAAATCGCGGGTGGATGCGCCTTCGCGAAACTCGAACCGCACCCGGTGAGTGGACAAGGCGGTGGCGGAGGCGAGATCGCGGAATGCTGTCTTGTAGGTGGGCGATCCTTCTTCCTTGAGAATGTTCAACGAAAATACGACGTCATCCGCTGTAATCGGCGTTCCATCGGAAAACATCGCTTCAGGGCGCATCTGAAACTCGGCCGAGGCCCGATCTTCGGGGTAGGTCACGCTTTCGGCGATCAGGCCGTACATAGCATCAGGTTCGTCCCACGCGCGGTAAAGCAGTGTTTCGAAAACCAGAAGGCCGATCTCAATCGCTGGTTCGCCCTTCAGGATGTAGGGGTTCAGGCTGTCGAACGTGCGGGCAGCGAACGTGGATCTGCCGGTATAGGCGCCGCCCTTTGGCGCGTCGGGGCTCACATAGTCGAAATGACTGTAGTCGGCTGGATACTTCAGTTCGCCAAACGCACTGACGCCGTGGCTGGTGATGTCAGCGCTCGCAACAAATGCAGTCAACGCAAAGGCGGCGGTAATCTGGGCGAAGGGTCTCATTTCGTCGCCTCGACTTCAGCAGCCTTTGCTTCGTCCCACCACCAATAGGTGGGGAAACCAATGGTGCGCGGGGGCAGGGGATCGGGGTGGCCAAACTTGTCCCAGTACGCGATCCGGTCGAACGGCGTGTAGAGCTGCATGATCATGTAGTGGTTCCAAGTAAGCACCCGATCCAGCGCCTTGGAGGCCGCCTCAAGCTCCGCCCGATCCTTGGCGAAGATAATCTTGTCGATCAGGGCGTCGACAGCCGGGTCTTGCACGCCGCCAACATTGCGGGCTCCAACACGGCTGGCGGCCTGTGAACCCCAGAATTCGCGCTGTTCGTTTCCGGGGCTGCCGGAGTTGGAGACGCCCCAGATGATCATGTCCCAATCGAATTCCGGATCCTGCGCCACACGGCGGATGTATTGTGGTCCGTCAACAACACGCATGCGGGCGTCGATGCCGAGGGTTTTGAGGTTCTTGATGAACGGGTTCAGAACCTTGCCCTGGCTGTCTTGGGCCGAAAGGAATTCGATCGACATCTGTTTGTCGTCAGGGCCGACCAGTGCGCCGTTGCGGATGTTCCAGCCAGCGTCCGCCAGCAATTTGCCAGCCTTGCGCAATTGACGGCGGTTGCGGCCTGAACCGTCGGTTTTGGGTGGTTCGTAGTGCGGGCCGAAGACCTCGTCCGGGACTTGGCCGCGCAACGCTTCCAACATCGCCAGTTCGGCGCCTTCGGGCGCGCCAGTAGCCATCAGACTTTCCGTGCCCTGAAAATAGCTGCGGGGCCTGGCGTACTGATCGAAGTAGACGGTCGCGTTCGTTCGTTCAAAATCGAAGGCCAGCTTGATCGCCTCGCGCACGCGCAGGTCCTGAAACTGAGGTCGGCGCAGATTGAAGGCGTACGTCTGGATGCGCTTCGGCCCTTCGACAACGACTTCCTCTTTCAGCACCAGACCCTTTTCTGTGGCGGGAAAGTTGTATTGCTGCGCCCATTTAGAGGCTGAGTTTTCAGCGCGATAATCAAACTCGCCCGATTTGAACCCTTCGAAGGCGGCTTCCCCGTCCAGAAAGATCTCGTAGCGCAACTTGTCGAAATTGTTCTTGCCGCGGTTCACAGGCAGGTCTGCGCCCCAGTAATCTGTGACGCGCTCGTATTCGATGTATCGCCCGGGCTCAAATCCACCGATCTTGTAGGGGCCTGATCCCAGCATGGGTTCTAGCGAGCTTTCGTCAAAGGCTTGTCCTTCCCACCAATGCTTTGGCAGGATCGCCAGCTGACCCATGATTTGCGGTAGTTCGCGGTTGTTCTGAACGTCGAAATTGAACCGCACGACACGATCGCCCAAGTCGACCGCCTCGACGACATTGGCGTAGTAGAAGCGATATTGCGGGTGGCCTTTTTCAATAAGGATATTCAAGGAATAGATCACGTCGTCGACCGTCAGCGGCGTACCGTCATGCCATGCCGCGCCTTCACGCAGGCGGAAGGAGGCCCAGCTGTAATCCTCCGGATATTCGATCCATTCCGCGAGCAGACCATATTCGGTCGATCCCTGGTCGCGCGATGGGGTCATCAGCGTGTCAAAGAGTACGCCAATCCCGGTTGGGGGATCGCCTTTGACGATGAAGGGATTAAAGCTGTCGAAGCCGCCTTGCGTCGCCAACCGCGCAACGCCGCCCTTAGGCGCGTCTGGGTTGGCGTAGCTGAAATGGGTAAAGTCAGGGCCATAGGTCAGCTCACCTATGAGAGAAGCGCCGTGGCTGCGCTTCACTGCATCTGTGGCTGCAAATGAGGGCCGTGTAGTTGCCGCAGCTGCTGCGGTGAGGCTGAGGGCGGTGAAATCCCGGCGGGTGAGGCGCATTTCGGCAAGCTCCCATGCATATAACGCTTTGGCTTTGAAGCTAGGACCCGCCGCTTGCGCAGGCAAGCGGCATGACGTCATCGTGTGAGGGGGGGCAAGGGCAGGAAACGACGTTCGGCGCCGTGACCGGATTGGCGAAGCGGGCGAGGCTCGCTAGGGTTGATGAAAACGAGGGGACCGAAGATGAAAGCAGCCGTATCTCGCGCGCCGAAGGCGCCTCTGGTGATCGAAGACCTTAATCTTGCCGCGCCCGGTGAAGGGTATGTCACAGTCGACATCAAGGCCGTCGCGATCTGCCATTCCGACCTGATCTTCGTTGATGGAGGATGGGGCGATCAGACCCCTGCTGTTTATGGGCATGAAGCTGCTGGCGTCGTGTCAGCCGTCGGCCATGACGCCCCGTTCGAAGTTGGCGACAAGGTATTGGTCACGCTGTTGCGCGGCTGCGGAGAATGCCCGTGTTGCACCGCAGGCTCGCGCAGCTATTGCGTGGCGGAACGGTTTGTTAGCGTCGGCTCCCCGTTGACCGACGCCTCCGGCGCAAGCGTCGCGCAGGGCATCGCAACCGGAGCATTTGCAGAGGCCGCTACCGTTCATCACTCGCAGTTGGCAAAACTCTCAGGTGACATTGGTTGGGCCGAGGCGTCGCTGTTGAGCTGCGGTGTGATCACCGGCTATGGCGCTGTGACGAACGCGGCCGAACTGCCAGTGGGTGCGACGGCTGTGGTAATCGGGGCAGGCGGCGTGGGACTGAACGCGGTGCAGGGCGCGGCGTTGTCGGGCGCGTCAAAAGTCATCGTTGTCGACGTTTCAGAAGAAAAACTGGAATTTGCCCGCGCGTTCGGCGCGACGGACACGTTTCTCGCCAGCGAAGAAAAGCTCGACAGTAAGATCCGTTCTCTCACCGGGGGCGGTGCAGATTATGTGTTTGTTACCGTTGGTGCGGCTGTGGCGATGGACAGCGCCTACGCGATGATGGCCGTGGGCGGCGTAACGGTCATTGTCGGCATGACGCCTGTAGGGCACAAATCCAGCTACGACCCCTTGATGCTGGCGGACATGAGCCAGCGCATCATCGGGTCGAAAATGGGCAGGACAGCCCTGGATCTGGACAGCCCGCTTTTGGAGCAGTCGTATTATGACGGCCGGCTGAAACTGGATGAACTTGTGACCGGGCGCTTTGCGCTCGAAGACATCAACGAAGCCATTGACTTGACCAGGCGGGGCGTCGGCGTCCGCAATGTCATAATTCTCTGAGGCAGCATGAAACTTACCGATCTCGAAGTCTTTATTGTCGGCAATCCACCGCCTCGAACGGGCGGCCGGTATTTCATCTTTGTCAAGCTGACTACGGCTTGTGGCCTTGTCGGCTATGGCGAGATTTATGCCGCCTCGTTCGGGCCAAAGGCGATGGAGGCTGCGACCCGCGATGTGTTCGAGCGGCATTTCGAAGGCAGCGATCCGCATGACATCGAGCATCTCTATCGGCTGACCTACGGGTCAGGCTACACGGCCCGACCTGATCCTACGCTGATGGGCGTCTTTTCCGGATTGGAGATTGCGTGCTGGGACATTGTTGGCAAAGCGGCGGATCAGCCCGTTTACAATCTTCTCGGCGGCAAGACGCGGGATCGGGTGCGATCCTATACCTATCTTTATCCCGGGGCAGGTGCGGATGCGCATGATGCAGGACCAGACAGCGTTTACTCCAACCCTGATACGGCGGCGGAACGGGCGCTGCATTATGTGGATCAAGGGTTCACGGCTGTTAAGTTCGACCCCGCAGGCACCTATACGGTCTACGACGGGCGCCAACCGGACCTTGAGGCCTTGGAGAGGTCCGAGCTGTTCTGCAAGCGCATCCGCGAAGCTGTCGGAACGCGCGCAGACCTGTTGTTCGGCACCCATGGCCAGTTCACGGTGTCCGGCGCCAAGCGCATGGCGCGGCGGCTGGAGGCGTATGAGCCGCTTTGGTTTGAAGAACCCACAGCCGCCGAGATGCCTGAAGAAATGGCTGAGGTGGCCAGTCACACCTGCGTCCCCATCGCAACTGGGGAGCGGCTGACGACAAAGTACGAATTTGCGCGGGTGCTGGACGCCCGTGCCGCCTCAATTCTGCAGCCTGCGCTGGGGCGTGTTGGTGGCATTCTCGAGGCCAAGAAAATCGCCGCGATGGCAGAAACCCGCTATGCGGTGATGGCGCCACATCTCTATGCCGGGCCGATCGTTGGAGCCGCGAATGTTCAACTTTCAACCTGCATCCCGAATTTACTGCTTCTCGAAAGCATTGAACGCTGGGAAGGGTTTCATGCGAAGATCTTGAAATCGCCGATGCCGTGGGAAGATGGATATGTCATACCGCCAACGGCGCCTGGCATTGGTGTCGAACTGGACGAAGACGTCGCCCGCGCGCATCCCTATCAGTCTGAAGATCTGCATCTGGGCATGGCGCCTGATGCCCTGACGCCCTGAAGGCGTCGCTGCTGCGACTGCCAGTCAGCTGATTCTGGGATAACTCGTAAAAAACAAAAAGGCCGCGCTCTGGTGGGCGCGGCCTTTGCTTGATTTGGCGCAGAAGCTTATTCGAACGATTCTGGCGTGCCGTCAGCTTCGTTCAGATAGGCGATGACCGCGGCGCGGTCTTCCGGTTTCTTAAGGCCCGCGAAGCCCATCGATGTGCCGGGCGCCCATTTGCGCGGCGCTTCTAGGAATGCGTTCAGGCTGTCGGCGTCCCAGACGCCGCCTGCGGGCAGGCTGCCGGAATAGGACGTGAAGCCCGGCGCGGCGCCAATTTCGTGGCCTATAACGCCCCAGAGGGAAGGACCGGTCTTGTGGTCACCTTCTTCGACGCCGTGGCACGCCTTGCATTTCTTGAAGACTTTCTCACCCTTGCCGATGTCGGCGGAAGCAAGAAGCGCCATGAAGTCAACCTCTTCTTCAGCGCCCTCATCCTCAGCTTCTTCGATCTCAAGCGCATAAGCGAGGTGATGGTCGTCGCCGTGGTGCGGCTCATAAATCAGTTCGGCGAAGAAGTTCAGGCCCAGATAGGCCAGCAGGGTCGCACAGATCCCGCCAATGAGTTTGTTCATCTCCATAACGTCGCCCTTCGTTCTATTGTCTGCGCGCCAGTGAAGCGGCGCGGTCCGATGCGCCGGATATAGGCGCTTTTCGCAGGTTCCGGCAAGGCGTATAAGGCGCGACCAAACGACTGATCGCAAGCATTTAAGGAAGGCGGCGGGCATGAACGACCCTCGGACCAACAGGATCGCGTTTCAGGGAGAGATGGGCGCATACTCTCACCAAGCATGCCGCGAAGTGTATCCAGAGATGGAGCCGCTGCCCTGCGCCACATTTGAAGACGCTGTCGCGGCCGTGAACAAGGGCGAAGCAGACCTGGCGATGCTGCCGGTCGAAAATTCGCTTTACGGCCGGGTTGCCGACATTCATCGCCTGCTGCCGGAAAGCGGTTTATACATCATCGCCGAGCACTTCGTCCCGGTGCGCATCTCTTTACTTGGTGTGCCGGGCGCAACGCTTGATCAGATAAAAACTGCGATGAGCCATACCGTCCTGTTGGGGCAATGCCGCAACTTTATGCGCGAGCATGGCGTCAAGGCGGTTGTCGGCGCTGATACGGCAGGGTCGGCGATGGCGGTCGCCGAAGCAGGTGAACCATCACAGGCAGCGCTGGCGTCGCAACTGGCGGGTGAGATTTACGGGCTCACTCCGTTGGCGGTTGATATTCAGGATGCGGCGCATAACACAACGCGGTTCCTGGTAATGTCGCCCCGCCGCATTGAATCCGACCCACGTCAGGGCCGTTCCATGACTAGCTTTGTTTTTCAGGTCAGGAACGTGCCCGCCGCATTGTACAAAGCGATGGGCGGGTTTGCGACCAATGGCGTAAACATGGTGAAGTTGGAAAGCTATATGGTTGGTGGATCATTCACTGCGACGCAATTCTACGCCGATATCGAGGGCCATCCAGAACACGACAATGTCCGCTTGGCGATGGAGGAGCTCGGCTTCTTCACTTCCGTCTTGAAGGTGCTGGGGGTTTATCCCCGCAGTGACGCGCGAAACGATCGGTAAAACAAATGGGCCGGCGCTGAGCCGGTTTTTCAAATTTGAGATAATTTTTGAATAAAATATTGTAATCACAGGGTAATATTTGATCGTACAGTAACGTCTTGATAGGCATTTGATGTCAGTTTCTGACTTGGGTGAATTGGGTTGGTGCTGCTGTCGAATGCGGATCCTAGGGATCTGCTGTTGACGCTTTTTGGCGCTGGCCCTTGTGTAAAGGGCGAGCAGATGGCGCGGACTTCGGTCAGCATTGCGAGCGGCGCTTTTTATAGTGGCGCTGAGACGATTTCATCGCAGTATTTTGGTGGGAACATCCTTTTCGATCGGGACAAGCTCGGCG
>CBFHXH010000103.1:0-13564 GCA_965659735.1 uncultured Pikeienuella sp. | reverse complement strand
CTTTCGGCAGAAAGCGGCGGGTGGATCGGACCAGCGTGGCGTCCATGGCGATGTTGGTCCGGCGCTCAAACTCATCACTCATGACTTTCTCGAAGCCATCAAGATGGGCGATCACATCGCGATCATGAAAGATGGTGAGATCGTCCAGATCGGCACGTCCGAAGAAATCGTCGCCAACCCGGTTGATCAATATGTCGCCGACTTCACCGAGGATGTGCCGCGCTACAAGGTGCTGAGCGCAGGCAAGGTGATGAGGCCTGTCAGCGGCGTCGCGAACGGGACAGACCCGATTCCCTCAACCGCTAAAATCGAAAGCCTCATCAACAGAATGGCCGACACAGACGCCGTCCTTCCGGTGGCTGACGCCACGGGGGCCATTGTCGGCGAAATCGACCGTGCGATTATCATGCGGGCGACGATGACTAAAACGTAAATACCGCTACTAAGAAGGAAGGGAGTTAGCGATGTATGATGACCTGACGAACTACCCGAAACCACTCAATGACGTGCCGGAGGAAAGCTTTACCCTCCCCAACTGGATGTACACCGATCCGGCCGTCTATGAGCTGGAGAAAGAGCGGATCTTCTACCGAACGTGGCAGTATGTCGGCCATAAGACGCTGTTTCAGAAGCCGGGCGACTATGTAACCGCGCAGATCTGCGACCAGAACGTCTTTGTCATGATGGGCGGGGATGGCGAACTGCGCGCCTTCTACAACGTATGCCAGCACCGTGCGCACGAACTGCTGCCCGCAGGGATTGGCAATGTCGAACGCGCCATCGTCTGCCCCTATCACGCCTGGACGTTTGAGCGTGAGGGCGCCCTGCGCGGCGCCCCGCGCACACAGAATCGGCCCGGTTTCAACAAGGCCGACTACAGCCTGAAGCAGGTCCGGCTTGAGATGTTTGCCGATTGCGCCTTCGTAAATCTCGATCCCGACGCCATCCCGCTGGCTGATATCGCAGGCGATCTCGAGCGGGACATCCGCGCCAAGGTCCCCTATCTGGGCAAGCTCATCGGCGCACGTGAAAATACGCTGGGCGAAACTGACATCAAGGCCGGCTGGAAGGTCGTCGTCGACAACTATGTCGAATGCTACCATTGCGACCACGCCCACCCGGATTTCGCCGACATCCTGTGTATGGACGATTACCAGCACGACACCTTCGACCAGTGGGCGCGTCAGCTTGGCCCGGTCGTTCGACATGAGAATTCCGCTTACAATGTCGGCAAGGACGAACCGGTTCAGCAGTCCAGTTTCTGGTTCCTTTGGCCAAACACAACCTTCAACATCCTGCCCGGCGCGGAAGAGCTGAATATCTCAGTCATCCGCCCGCTGGGATTGGAAGACACTTATTTTGGCGGTCATTCCTTCTCGGTAACTGGCGATTTCGATCAGGACCGGATCGATTATACCGCTGAACGATTGGTGCCGGAGGATATCGGCCTTTGCGAAAGCGTCCAGCGGGGGCTGAAGTCGAAAGGGTATTCGCAAGGCCCGCTGGTGGTGGATCCGGAACGGTCCGGCCGCGGCGAGCATGCGCTCCACCACTTCCACAGGCTGGTGCAGAAAGCGTTGGGGTGATCGCCCCGCGCATCGCAATCGTCACCGGTGGTCTGACAGGCATCGGCGCCGCCTGCGTGGCAGCGCTGAACGGCGCTGGTTGCCGCGTTGCAGTCGGATCGCGCTCCGGCGGCTTTGCCAAACTGGATGTGTCAGACAGCGCTTCAGTGACAGCCTTTGTCGAAAAGGTGCGGGCCGACCTTGGCCCGCCCACCATCCTGATCAACGCTGCAGGCCTTTATCGCGGCGCGCCGATCGACGAACAGACGGATGAAGATTGGGACACCGATATTGCAACCAATCTGACCGGCGTTTTCAAGATGACCCGCGCCGTCATGCCGGATATGAAAGCGGCGGGCTGGGGCCGGATTGTCAACATCGCGTCCACGGCGGCGCATATGGGGGCTGCAACCTACGCCGCCTATTGCTCATCCAAGGCCGCGGTCGTGGCGCTCTCAAAAGTGACGGCGATCGAAGGCGCGCCGCATGGGATCAACTGTGTTTCGATCAGCCCGACCTGGACCGAAACACCGATGATGGACGGCGCGGTGGCGCGCGGCATGTCAAAAGACTGGATCGCCAGCCAGAACCCGCAGAATCGACTTGTCCAAGCGGAAGAGGTTGCGGCGCTGGCCGCCTTCTGCTGCTCTGACGCCAGCCCCGCTCTGACAAATGAGGATATCAAAGTGAATGCAGGCGCAGAATGGTAGATCGCTCAAATTACGAACGCGCGGCCCGGGAATGGGATGCGAATCACATCATTCATCCTTGGGATGATTTTTCCGGCCCCGACCCAGATGCGCGCAGCTTCGTCACCCATGCAGCCGGCGTTCACATCTATGCCGACGACGGGCGCAAGATCATCGATGGACCGGGCGGCATGTGGTGCGTTCAGATCGGCTATGATCGCCCCGAAATGGCGGAGGCAATGGCCAGCCAGGCGACCAAGTTGCCCTACTATTCACCTTTTAATAACTCGAACGCCGTTTCGGCGGAACTTGCGGCCAAACTGGCCGAGATCTCGCCAGGCGACCTGAACCAGATCTGTTTTACCACCGGCGGGTCAACCGCCGTGGACGCCGCCCTACGCTTTGTTCAGTTCCGCAACAATGCGCTGGGACGGCCCGAGAAGAAGGCGTTTATTTCTCGGCAATTCGCTTATCACGGGTCGACATATCTGTCCGCTTCGGTCAGCGGCAAGGAGCGGGACGGATCGTTGATGGATGTGGATCAGTCCGTTCGCATCCTGCCCGATGTCTGCCCATCGCGCCGCCCCTCGAGACAGTCTGAGGACGAATTCCTGGCGGAAAAAGTCGCCGATCTGGAAAACACGATCCTCGACATTGGCGCCGAAAAAACCGCCGCCTTTATTGCAGAACCTCTGCTTGCCTCTGGCGGTGTCATCGTGCCGCCCCAAGGCTATCACGCGGCCTGCAAGGCGGTATGCGAGAAATATGATGTCCTCTATATCTCGGACGAAGTTGTCACCGGCTTTGGCCGCCTTGGCCACTGGTTTGCGTCGGAGGAGGTTTTCGGCTTCACCCCCGACATCATCACCTCAGCTAAAGGCCTGACTTCAGGCTACGCGCCGCTGGGCGCATGTCTGATTTCCGACCGGCTGGTCGAAGGGTTGGGCGAGGCAGGCGCCGCCTTCAAGAACGGCTTCACCTATTCCGGCCACCCCGTAGCTGCGGCGACGGCTCTGAAAAACATCGAGATAATGGAGCGTGAAGACATCCTCGCCCATGTCCGCGCCGTCACGCCAACCTTCATGGGCCGTCTCACCGCGCTTGCCGACCACCCGCTCGTCTATGACGCTCGCGGCATGGGGCTTGTCGGATGTCTGGAACTGTCGGCGGACGGCGTGCGCACGCCCGAGACGTTGGCCCGCGACTATCAACTGGGCGCGCTGGTCGACGGGTTCTGTCAGGAACAGGGCCTGATGGTGCGTCCCATCATCAACATGGCCGTCATGTCACCGCCCCTGATCATATTCGAAGATCAGATCAATCAGATGTTCGACATTCTGGGCCGTGCGCTGGACCAGGCGAAGGCAACTCTTTGAACGTCGCACTTACATTCAGACAAGATCCAAACCTATGACAAAGCTCGACCATGTCATCTTTGGCTGCGCTGACCTGAACGAAGGTCAGACCATCCTCGCCGCTAAGCTTGGCTTGCCGCCGGGTGCGCGCGGCAAGCACGACATGATGGGCACGCACAACGCCCTTTGGAACATGGGCGATGCTTATATTGAACTTGTAGCCATCGATCCTGACGCACCCGATCCGGGTCGCCCCCGCTGGTTCGGCCTCAGCGATCCGGCGATGCAGGCGCGCTTCGTCGATGGACCCAAGCTGATCAACTGGGCGGTGTCCGTCGATGATATCCCGCCGATCTCTGCGAAATCGCCTGTGCCGCTTGGGCCGGTTGAGGCCTTCGCACGCAACGATCTGCGCTGGAACGCGGCTGTGCCCGAAGGGGGCGGGCCGGGCCTGAACGGCGCCTTTCCCCTGACGATCAACTGGACGGAGGGCATGCACCCCGCCGAACGGTTGCCGGATGTCGGGTTTCGCTGCGAAGACCTCGCCATCGCCCATCCGCAAGCCAAGGCAATGATCGACGCCCTCGGGCCGGTAGACGGCCCCGTTACGATCACCGAAGGCCCCATGTCCCTGACCTGCCGCATCCGCCGCGAGAATGGCGAGATGCTCAGCTTCTAAAGCACAATGCGAAAAACTTAAGGCAGATCCTATCACCTAACGCGTTGAAATCTTTGATTTCAGGCAGCGATAGATAATTCACGTTTTTCGCATTGCGCTATCGACGGAACAGTCATTCCGCCAGCCCTGTCGCGACCAGATATTCCCATGAAGCGGGAATATCCTGATACTTGTTCAACTCAAGGATCATGCGGGCGTCAGGCGCGTCTTCAGCGATCGCGCGCAAGACCGCCTTCCAGTGAATGGTCCCCTCGCCAATCGCCCAATGGCGGTCTGCATAACCATCCGCGTCCTGCAAGTGCACATGGGCCAGCTGATCGCCCGCCGCGCGCACATAGTAATCCACCGGCGGGCCGCCTGTCCGACCATGGGCGTAATGCGCATGGCCAGTGTCGAGCGAGATTTTCACCGTCTCGCTGTCAAAATGCCGGGCCAGCTCAAGCCGATCGTCGGGGCCAATGTCCTCGATATTCTCCAAAACGATCTGAACGCCTTGATCCTCAGCCCGTTTCACAGCGGAACCAAGGGTCAGCAGGGCCCGTTCCATAACCTGTTTGCAGCCATTTGGGTTGTTGTCGAGGTTGAAGTGGTCCCACGTGGTGAAGGGTGAATGGATCACCATCTGCGTCGCGCCCAGAGCCTCACACACATCCAGGCCCTGGCCCATCCGCTTGGCGACGACGGCGCGGATTTCTGGATCGCGCGAAGCGATGCCAAACCCGTCATAAGGGCCATGAATGCCAAGCCGCCCTTCATAGCCGGCCAGCAATTCCTTGGCGTAGCGCGCCACACCAGACCAATCCGCACCCAGAATCTCAGGCATCGAAAAGTCCTGGATCTCCAGATCCCGCTGACCATCGATCAGCCAGTCTCTGTGCTTGGGCAGTTGCATCACGGGCAGTGCTGCGCCGATTTTCAGTTTGGTCATGGCGGCGTCTCCTCAACATGGCGTTGCCCATAGTGATACGCACCGCCGGGCGATCCGCAAGACGATCAGATCGGATCGCCCTTTTTCAGCAGTTCCTCGATCAAGGCGCGCTGAATGCCCTCGCTGTCACCACCCTGAAACGCCATCGCACCACCGGTGTAAAGGTTGCCATAGGTCAGCGCCAAGTTCACCGTTTGCCCAATGCCGGAGATCAGTTGATCTTTTTCCAACGCCGCAAACGGATGGATGAAGACAGACCAAAGCCTGCCTTGCGCCACCGCATATCGAGCGTCCAATGCCGTGTCGAAATTCGCCTGCATCATCCGCCGCAGATCCGCTTCGCTCAGGCCATCGGACGACCGGATCGGTGCCATCACCCGCATGCGATCAGCGCCGACATCCGCCACCAAGACCAGTGGCACGTCTTCGATGGTCAGGAACAATCGGTTCTGATCCGACCGCGCCTCCGGATCTAGCGCCAGAATGATCTGAGCCATGCGCGGCAGGGTCATCGGCGGCTCCGCCTCTTGCGCCTTCAGCGGCAGGGCGAACAACAAGGCAAACATCAGCGGTCGGATCAGGGTCATCACAGCACTCCGTTTTCACTTCCCGACAATATCGGGCTGAACCCTGATCGCGCCACGCAAGCTTTGGTGAGGAATATGTCAGCCCATCTTTGACCCGGAAAATATCCTCAGCGAAGCGACCGCCGAAGGCCGAATGGCCTGAGATAATGGAAATGGCGCGGCACGCGCCGACGCTTCATCCCCGCATGCGGGCGTCGTCGGCGTCGAATAACGGCTCGGTCAAAATCCGCGCGGGGCGTAGTTCGCCCAGGATTTCAATCTCGACCGTCAGATCATCGCTGATCATCTCTGTCGGAACGAAGCCGAGCGCGATGCTTTTGCCGGCATAATGCGAATACCCGCCTGAGGTGCAGAACCCGACAACCGCGCTATCCACGAAGATCGGCTCATAGGCCACAACATCGGCGTCGATCGCATCAACCTCAAAGGCGCAGATCTTGCGCGCCGGGCCAGCGGATTTCTCGGCAAGCGCCGCCGCCTTGCCGATCCATTCCGTAGGCTTGTTGTAGGCGGTGAACCGGTCCATGCCGGTTTCGGCTGGCATATAATCGGGACCGAATTCCCGCAGCCAGGACCCAAAGAATTTGTCGAGCCTCAGCGACATCATCGCCCGCATCCCAAAGGGTCGCAGCTCCAGATCAGCGCCCGCCTCGGCCAGCGTGTGATACAGCGCCCGCTGATCGTCAGCGCCGACGTAAATCTCGTACCCCAGATCGCCGGTATAGCTGACGCGCTGAACCGTGGCGCGGGTCAGCCCGACATCCATTTCCTTTGCATCCATGAACCGGAATGCATCCGCGGACACATCCGCCCGCGTGGTCTTCGCCAGCAGCGCCCGCGCGTTGGGTCCGGCGATCTGGAAACCGATCTGGCGGGTTGAGACGTTTTCTACGCTGACGCCATCCCGCAGGTTCTGTTCGAACCAGCGCAGGTGGTAGGCCTGTGCGCCATAGGACGCAGTCAGCTGAAACCGATCTTCCGCCAAACATGTCACTGTGAAATCGCCGATCAGCTTGCCCTTGGGCGATAGCATTGGCGTCAGGCTGAGGCGACCAGGTTTGGGGATGCGGCCCGCCATGATGACGTCCAGCCAGTCCCGCGCCTTGGGGCCGGTGACGAGGTATTTGCCGAAGTTGTGGATTTCGTTGATCCCGACAGCTTCCCGCACCGTTTTCACTTCAGCGGCTGTCGCGTCAAAGGCGTTGGACCGGCGGAAGGATGGCGTCTCGTACAACTCATCGCCTTCGGGGGCAAAGTAATTCACAGCCTCCATCCCGTAGGCCGCGCCAAAGACAGCGCGCTGAGCGGCCCAGATGTCATAGGCGGGCGTGGTTTGGAACGGACGGGCGACGGGCAATTCCTCGTTCGGGTAGCCAACGGAAAAGCGGCGCTGATAGTTTTCCTTGACCTTTGCACGTGTGTAACCCGGGGTGATCCAGCGGCCAGCGGTGCAGTCAGTCCGCAGTTCGCCAAAGCGGCTGACATCCATTGCAAAGACGTCGCGTTCCGGCTCGCCTTCCACCATCCACTGGGCGAGGGAAAGGCCGACGCCGCCGCCCTGGCTGAACCCGGCCATGACAGCGCAGGCGGACCAGTAATTGCGCAGGCCCGGCACCGGGCCGACCAATGGGTTGCCATCAGGCGCGAAGGTGAAGGGGCCGTTGATGATCTGCTTCACGCCCGCCCTTTCCAGCACGGGGAACCGGCGATAGGCGAACTCAACCGCGTCGCCGATCCGATCGATCTGGTTTTCGAGCAGCTCATGCCCGAAATCGGCGGACGTGCCGTCGACCGCCCAGGGGTCGCAGGCCTGCTCGTAAAACCCGATGCAGAGGCCTCGGCCTTCCTGGCGCAGATAGCTTTCGCCAGACGGATCCATGACATGGGGCAGCTCTTCGCCACGCTCGTAAACCTCGGGCGTTTCTTCAGTGACCAGATACTGATGCTCCATCGGGTGGAGCGGCAGGTAGAGGCCGGCCAGCGCACCAACCTCACGCGCCCACAGGCCGGCGCAATTGACGATATGTTCGGCCTGAATCGTCCCCTGTTCGGTCACGACCTCCCAGCCCTCAGCGATCGGGTTCGTCTCCAACACCGAGTTTCTGAGAACAATCTCCGCCCCCGCCATACGCGCCGCTTTGGCGTAGGCGTGGGTGGTGCCAGAGGGGTCGAGATGACCGTCTAGCGGATCGTAAAGCGCACCGATGACGCCTTCAACATTTGTGATGGGGGAGAGTTTCTTGATCTCCTCCGGCCCGACAATTTCGGTCTCCAGGCCCATGTAGCGGTGCTTGGCGCGCTCTGCCTTCAGAAAGTCCATCCGTTCCGGCGTGTCAGCAAGCGTCACGCCGCCGACATGGTGAAGGCCGCAGGACATGCCTGTAAGCTCTTCCAACTCACGGTAAAGCCGAATGGTATAGCCCTGCAGCGCGGCCATGTTGGTGTCAGCGTTCAGCGTGTGAAACCCGCCCGCCGCGTGCCATGTGGAGCCCGAAGTCAGCTCTGACCGCTCCACCAACATCACATCGGTCCAGCCAAGCTTGGTGAGGTGGTAAAGAACCGAGCAGCCAACGACGCCGCCCCCGATCACAACGACACGCGCAGTGGTTTTCATGTGAGTCTCCTATACTTGGGTCCGTTCTGCCTGAAATCAGAAAACGGGCAAGCTGAAATGCGTCGAAACAGGTCGCGAATTGGTGGGTCGACCTGAGGTTTCGCAACGCGCATCTGGTGTGAAATCGTCAAGGGTTTCACGCGTGAAGCCCGCCCTAATCTACTGATTAATATATATTTTAAGGACATATCTACTTTTGATCACGGCTACATTTCACACCTTCCGCATATCACCCTGGCCCAGACATTTTGGCCCGTATTAGCCGCTTAATACCCGTTAACCTTCAATCCCAGTTAGCCACCGGGAAAAGGAGATGACGATGGCCAAACTTGTTCACAGCATGATCCGCGTTCGCGACGAGGCGGCATCGCTGGCGTTTTACCATAACCTATTTGACCTTGAGATCGCTGACCGACTGGATTTCGACAGTTTCAACCTGATCTACCTGAGCAACGCTGAAGCGAGCTTTGAGTTGGAGCTGACGGTTAACAAAGACCGTGAGACGCCCTACGACCTTGGCGACGGATACGGTCATTTGGCTGTTGAGGTGGACTACCTCGACACGCTGCACGCCAAGGCGAAAGCCGCGGGCCTCGCCCCCCGTGACATCGTCGCATTCAGCCCGGGCGGGTCATTGCTCGCCCACTTTTTCTTCATCGCCGACTCCGACGGATACCAGATCGAAGTGATCGAACGGGGTGGTCGGTTCACCTGAGCGCAACGGAGGAAACCCATGCTCGACAAACTCGACTTCACTGTGGAATACGAATCAACCCCGGCGCAGCAAGGCCTTTTCGGCGTCTGGGTGGAAGAGGCGGACGCAGCCCTTGGCACCAAATCAGCGGGCGTCGTGCTCGACCTTTGGAAAGTGGTCGGCGAGCGTAAGGTACTAGTTATTGTTGACGTTGAAAGCCCCTATGATCTGGATCGCATCCTGTTCGATCTGCCGATCATGCAGAAGATGGGCAACCATGTTCAGGTCGACGTCAAGTCGCTGCGCCGCTACGAAGACTTTGCAGCGGATGTAAAAGAACGCATCGACCGATAACGGAGGCGACCCCATGTGCCAGCTTTTCATCGACGCCGATCCCGCGCTCTGGGCCTCGCAGACCCAATCCTTTCGCATGGACGGCATGGTGACGAGCGTGCGGCTGGAAGAACTGTTTTGGCGCACGCTGGAAAGCATCGGCGCGCGGGACGATCTGACGGTGCCGCAATTGTTGCACCGTCTTTACAACGAAAGCCTCGATGCGAGGCACGACGTGGGAAATTTCACGTCGTTCCTGCGCGTATGCTGCTTGCGGTACCTCGACCTGCAACAACAGGGGCTGGTGTCGGTCGAAGAGCACGTCAGCCTGTCCGCTCTGCCTGCCGCCGATGTGTTAGAGGTTGAAAGACAGCAGCGCGCAGCTGCGGCGCCACGGCTGAGTTGAGCGGCTTGGAGCCAACCGAGCGCTTTGGAGTTTGAGCATTCGGCTGGCGGGTTTTTCGCCCGGCTCAGTGGTTCCACCACGCCTGATCAGAATAGGCCCGCAGGTCCAGCTCGTGCGTCCAGGCGGACCTGTGTTGATGGGCGATATGAAAATACGTTTCCGCAATCTCCTTCGGCACCAACAGCCCGTCTTTTTGCAAACCTTTTGCTTCACGCAGTTGCTGGAACCGTTCTGGCCCCAGCATCTTGCCCAGCGTGTCCGGCGCATCTACAGCGCCGTCAATCAGAACGTGCGCGACGTGGACGCCTTGCGGCGCAAATTCCGCGTTCAGCGTTTGGCACAACATCCGCCGACCGGCCATGGCGGCGGCGTGGGAATGCTGTCCCTTGTTGCCGCGCACCGCTGCCGTTGCGGATGTAACGATGATCGCGCCCCGGCCACGCTCTACCATCAGCGGGCAGACGGCCTGCGCGACACGGAACAGGCCAAAGGTCGCCAGCCGCCAGCCCCTCTCAAACGCTTTCATCGAAGTTGCGGCCAGCGGCCTGTCGCCGATCTGCGCGCCAAGATTGTAGATCACGGTCTGGATCGGACCGATATCGCGTTCCACCGCGGCGATGCGATCTTCCAGACTGCCATCCTCAACTGCGTTCAGAAGATAACCAGAGGCTGCGCCGCTGTCCGCCTCAATGTCCGCGACCAGTTTGTCTAGGCCGTCCTGATCAGTGCGGCGGCACAGAACGGCGTGATAACCGTCTTGCGCGAACCTTTTACCGACCGTGCCGCCAATGCCGGCGCCCGCGCCGATGACCAGACATACAGGTTTCATCCGCCATCCTTTCCGAGTTTGAGCAGGCAGGATGTTAGCGTGCGGCGCGCTTTGCAATCTCGGCGCGGCGTCAGGCGGTCATCTGAACAGGAAAACAACCTCTGTCACGCGATCGCCATCGACAAGGATACTGGCGGACGCAAAGGTCACCAGCGCGCCGTTATCCGTCTGGTTAATGGTCAGGTCAGCAAAGCGTTCGGTGCCGCTTTGTATTTCGATCACGTCGCGATCCGCCTCGAAACTGCGGACCGTGTCATCACCGCCGTTTGCAGTGAATAGGAACAGGTCCGGGCCGCCGCCACCTATCAGCAGGTCGTCGCCCCCGCCGCCTTTCAGCGTTTCTGCGACGCCGCCGCCTTTCAGCACGTCATCGCCGCTGCCGCCCTTCAGGTCATCGCGGCCGCCGCCACCCGCAAACGTATCATCACCTTTTCCGCCATTCAGTCGGTCATCGCCCTTTTGCCCGCGCAAGATGTCGTCGCCACCCCGGCCACGAATGATGTCGTCACCGTCGCCTGCGCGCATGATTTCAGCCACGTCTCCGCCGCGCATACGGTTGTCGGCGCCGTCGCCGCTCAGCCGCACGGGCTCTCGATCATCCTCTGGCGCAGGGTGAATGGGCGCCGGGTTGTCATCTGGCTCCGGCTCGGCCGTTTGCGGTGTGTCGTCATCCGCCCTATCCGCTGAATCGTCATCATCAGCGGCGCCGTCGTTATCACCTTCCAGCGCATCATCAGGTTGTGGCGGCGTGGGTTCCATGGGTTCTGGCGGCGTAACCACCACGTCTTCAAGTTCGAGGTCGAGCTTGACGTTCTCTTCCCCGATGCTGACCCGACGTGTAACGGAACCGCCAAGCCCGCCGCCCAAGTAGGTGACGGTAAATACGCCGCCGCCATCCACCCGGATTTCATAACCGCCGCCCGCGACGGTCGTCGTGCGCCCCTGCCCTGCGACCAGGACGGACACGCCGGGCAGTTCTTCGCTCGGATCAAAGAAATCATCGCCGTCGCGATCGTCAAACACGACCCCCAGCAGAAATGGATCACCCCGGTCAGAGGCGAAGTTTTGTGTGACCATCGAAGCGTTGAAGTTATTGAAGCAGCCATTTTCTGGCCAAGGCCAATTTCGGTGAACCCGTCGTTCAACAGGTTGCGGCGATGGCCAGAGGATTTGAAAAGTCCGTCGTAATGCCCTTCGACGACCGAAACGCTGCGTACATTGCCGCCGCCGCGATAGGTGATGTTTTCGCCCCATGTGCACCATTCGGAATACCCAGCGTCCTCGATCCAATCGCCCGCGCTCGACCCGCCCTCGCCGATATGGGAAAACACGTTCGCCTGCAGCATCCACTGGCTGTGATCTGCGGCGGCATCATTCAGAAAGTCATTCGCAGCCAGCGGTTGCTTGGCGGTATCCTTGATCGTTCCGGGCGCCAGCCCCTGATTGAGGTCAATGCCCAGACGCGCAGCCTCCGCCCCCGGGTCGGCGCGGGCACGGTTTATCAGCTCAAGCAGGTATTGCTCATTAAGGGTGAGGTCAGACATGACACAACGCTCCGTCACTTACACAACAAAACAACCCCAATGCGATCAACATCGACGCTGCGGTTGCATCATGGCAAGTACGGAGTTGCGCAGATCAGCGCACGAGTTACTTCAACGAGTTACGGGCGATCAGAACCCGACAACCCAGGCTCTGTCGGCGGGCGTCTTGCCGGCGTGCACATCCATGTAAGCCTCGCCAATCGCCGCCGCGCCAGACTGGCGGTTGATTTTCAGCCAGTTGCGGCTTTTCAGCGTGGCGTCATGCCAGAACTCAGCGGCCTTGCGATCAAACTCCCCAGGCCCCCAGTCCTTGGCGCGTTTCTGGATGTGGCCCGGCGCAAAGAACATTGCGCTGCGGTCACTGATGAAATCAGGGCCCATCCCCGCCTCGGCGTAATGCGTGACGCCGACATTCGAGGTAAAGCGCATGTTGTCGCCAAGATGCTTGTGGAGCCGGCCCAGAACCTCGCCCGAGCCCGACATGTCAACGATGACCGATCGCTTGTCCGCCACGCCGGTTTCGATGTCATCGTACAGCACAACGTCGTCATAAAGGCCCAGCGCCCTCACCGCCTCGGCGTTGCGGCGCGAGGTGACGCCGACCAGCCGGGGCGGTTTCGGATCAGTTTTGATCGCATAGGCCGTGCCAATCGCGGTTTTCGACGAAGCTGAGGGCAGGATCACCTGCTCAGCCCCATGCCAATCATTGTCCAGAAGCCAGTCATAAAGGCAGAAGGACGTCGCGTAGAGTGGCCAAAGCACCATGCGTTCATCGTCCATCGCGCTGTCATAGCCAGGATCGGCCGCAAGGCGGGTGTAGCGATTATAGACGGGCGGCAGCTCCGCGCGATGCCCGGCCCCATCGAACAGGTTCGCATCCTTCACCCGTGCCGGTTCAATGATCATGTGGCTGGCCATGGGAAGGTAGCCATAGACACGCTCCCCCGCTGGCAGATCGCCGTCGCTTTCGATCACTTCCACTGTGCCCCAGACCGGGATGACGCCCCAATCATCTTCCGCGGTGGGGAAGAATTTCCAATACCCCATATGTTCGCCCACCACGCCGTAGGTTACGTTGTTTGCGGTAAAGGCGAAGCGTTCGACGCGCAGCAAGGCGCCGCCAGGCGGGACGTGTGCGTCCTTGGTGGTGATCCGGGTTTCACCCAGGTTCGTCTTGCGGGTTTCAAATGTGGTGATCTGGGTCATGGGGGCCTCGCGGTTGCATTGGGGCGAGCCTAATCACGCCGTGCGATCTTTGGCCATCAGGACCTTGCGCAAGGTTTCAGCAGTCTTGCGCAAGCGCTGTATGCAGCCAGGTCAGATACGTCTCGATTGAATAAA
>CBFHXH010000102.1:0-13591 GCA_965659735.1 uncultured Pikeienuella sp. | reverse complement strand
AATTTCGGCGCCTGCCGTAAGCATTTTCTTGGGAAAGCCGCTGACCGGCGCGCCGAGAATTTCCAAAGCCCAACCTCCTCCTAAAGCGTTCCGCCTTTTACCTGAAACATAGTCCATCACTTATCGCATTGAAATCTATGATTTCAGGCAGTGATAAGTGATTCAAGTTAAAGTCGGAACGCTATAAAGCGCCCTGATGTTAAAGACGTTCCCAAATTGGTGATTTTGCGCGCAGCGGATTTCAAACTGCCAATCTTAGGGTGGAGGGTGTGTCCAAGCTTCAATGTAGTGGGCCCATGTCGCGAGCACAGATGGATTGGTGATTGTTCAGGTACTCTATTGTCCGAAAATCAGTCGCTGCGAAAGCCGAAGGTAATACGATGGGTTCTATGTCGCCGACGTATCACCCACACTTCGAATGCCCGCAGGCCGCGCAGGTCATGCACCCCTCAACCATCTGCATCGAAAACGATCCGCAAGATGGGCAACTTGGGCCTTTAGGGCGATCGCCGACAGCCATGACTTGCGCCTGAGGGTCGGTTTTCAGGCCAAGACCTTCGCCTTCGATAAAGCCGATCTCGATCATGTGGCGCTCGATCACGCCACCTATGGCCGCCAGGATGGATGGCACGTATTTGCCCTGCATCCAGGCCCCGCCGCGCGGGTCGAACACCGCCTTCAGTTCCTCCACGACAAAGCTGACATCGCCGCCACGGCGGAAGACGGCTGAAACCATGCGCGTCAACGCGACGGTCCAGGCGAAATGCTCCATATTTTTGGAGTTGATGAAGACTTCGAATGGTCGGCGACGCCCGCCAATGACGGCGTCGTTCAGGGTGATGTAGATTGCGTGCTCGCTGTCCGGCCATTTCAGCTTGTATGTGGCGCCGTCCAGACGTTCCTCTCGCTCCAACGGGCGGGACATGTAGACGACCTCGCCCTTGGTTTCGATAACCTCATCTTCAGGCGCGGTTTCGATCTTTTGCTTGCTTACCTCAAGCACCGAACCCGTCACATCATTCGGGCGATAGGTTGTGCAGCCTTTGCAGCCCGTTTCATAGGCCAGCTCATAGACGTTTTTGAACGCCTCAAAGCTGATATCTGCGCGGCAGTTGATGGTTTTGGAGATAGAGCTGTCGACATAGGGCTGGGCCGCCGCCTGCATCTTGACGTGATCCTCAGGCGCGAGGCTCTGAGCGGTGACAAAATGATCGGGAAACGACGCATCGCCCTTTAGATCGCGCCACAGGGCCACAGCATAATCGACAACTTCTTCCTCGGTCTGCTCGCCATCGGGCTGCAGCACCTTGCGGGTGTAGGAATGGGCGAACACCGGCTCAATTCCGCTGGATACATTGCCCGCGAGCAGGGAGATTGTCCCCGTTGGCGCGATGGAGGTGAGGAGGGCGTTGCGCACGCCTTTTTCAGCAATCTCCGCTTTCAGGTCCTCATCCAGCGCAGAGATCGCCTCTGTTCCGACATAAGCCTCAGCATCGAACAGCGGGAAAGTGCCTTTTTCGACGGCCAGATCTATTGACGCGCGATAGGCGGCCCGGTTTACGGCCTTCAGCCAGCGGCCGGTCTGTGCGGCGGCCTCGTCCGAGCCATAGCGCAGTCCTGTCATCATCAGCGCATCCGCTAGGCCCGTGACGCCCAGGCCGATGCGGCGCTTGGCCATAGCTTCGGCGCGCTGCGCTTCGATCGGGAACTTGGACGTGTCTACGGTGTTGTCCATCATCCGAATGGCGGTTGCGACCAAATCGGTGAGGGCGTCTTCGTCCAACATCGCATTGTTTTCGAATGGGTTTGCGACCAGTCGGGCGAGGTTGATAGACCCCAGAAGACAAGCGCCATAAGGGGGCAGGGGCTGTTCCCCGCATGGATTGGTGGCGGCAATCGTCTCAACGTAATTCAGCGGGTTCCGCTTGTTGATACGGTCGATGAAGATGACGCCAGGTTCCGCGACATCATAGGTCGCCTGCATCATCTGATCCCACAACGCGCGGGCGCGGACCGTTTTATAGGTGACGCCGCCAAAGGTCAGGTCCCAATCCGCATCCGCCTTGACCGCATCCATGAATGGATCTGTGACCAGAACGGACAAGTTGAACATGCGCAGGCGCGCAGCGTCTCGCTTGGCTTCGACGAACGCTTCGACATCGGGATGGTCGCAGCGCAACGTGGCCATCATCGCGCCGCGGCGCGACCCGGCCGACATGATTGTACGGCACATCGCGTCCCACACGTCCATGAAACTGAGCGGACCGGACGCATCCGCGCCAACACCTTTCACCGGTGCGCCCTTGGGGCGAATGGTTGAAAAATCGTATCCGATGCCGCCGCCTTGCTGCATCGTCAGGGCGGCCTCTTTTAGGCCATCGAAAATCCCTTCCATCGTGTCGGGGATCGTACCCATGACGAAACAGTTGAAGAGCGTCACGTCGCGTTCCGCCCCGGCGCCGGCGATAATCCGGCCTGCGGGTAGGAATTTGAAGTCGCTCAGCGCGTCGTAGAACCTGTCTTCATGTGCGGTGGGATCAGCCTCAACCGCAGCGAGGGCGCCGGCGATCCGCCGCCAGGTGCCTTCGATATCGGCGTCGATGGCAGCGCCGCCCGGCTCTTTCAGCCGATATTTCATATCCCAGATTTGTTCGGCGATTGGGGCGGCGAAAGCGGACATTTGTGCTATATCCTGACTGAGCGAAGGGACGAACATAATATGAACTCTAAGCCTGAACAGCAAGGCGAAGGATCGCTGCACCTGCTGAAATTATGTGTCGGGATTGAACGGCCCGAGGATCTGCAAAGCTGGCAAAGCCACCGCGCTCTTGGTGGACGCACCAAGTTTTACCACACCACCCGCATGTGGCCGCGCCGCGAGGCGGAGCTGTTGTCGGGCGGGTCGCTGTATTGGGTCATGAAAGGCGCGATCGCCTGTCGCCAACCGATTGCTTCGCTGGAGGAGGAGATTGGCGCCGACGGGATCAGGCGCTGTCGGATCATGCTTGATCAGACCATTATCTTGACCGCCCGCGCGCCAAGACGCGCCTTTCAGGGATGGCGATATCTGGAAAATGACGACGCACCGCGCGACATCGGACCAATCGGGTCAGAAGACGCGCAACTGCCCCAAGACCTGTCAGACGCCTTGGAATGGTATGGTGTCATTAATCGCTAGAGAGGTGCCATGGTCCTGCAAGGCTGAAGACCATTGGACAGCCTGACGGGTAACCCCCTTTAGTCCTCAGGAAAGATATTGGCGAGGCCAAAGAAATTGTCGCCAAAAATGATCTGGAACAGGATCACCACCACAACCATCCCCGCCACGCCAAGCGGCGCAGCGGCGAAGTAGAACTGATGCAGTGCGAAGCGTTTGCGCAAGCGCGTCAGCGCCCACCAAATAAAAGCCATTATCAACGGCGGGATGATCAGGCCGTTCAGATAGACGGCAAATATCCCTGACATGGTCAAGACCGCCCAACCAAGCGCATTGATCAACACGCGGTTCAGGGGTTTGTCATGCTCGCCGGCGTTGCGGGGGCTCAGCTCCCACGCTTTGGTCAGTTGTATGACGCTGATGGCCGCCAGAAAGCCCAGGGTCCAGATCGCCTCAGTCGGCATCAGCTCATCTTGAACGAGATTTGCCCGACCCCTTCGACCGTCATCGTCAGCTTGCCTGGATGCTCCATCGGGTAAAGCGGCATGTGTGAACCGCAAAGCAGGATCTCACCCGCACGGGGCGTCACGCCATTGGCGTTAAAGTGGTTCGCCAGAAAGGCCACTGCGTCGAGCGGATGTTGGGGCGCGCCGCCGGTTTTGTTTTGGATTTCTTCTTCATCGTGGGTGACGATGGTGGTGAATTTAGTCGGATCCATGTCAGCGGGGGCAAGGCGCGCTTCCGGGTCATAGCAGAGGCCGGCGTTGAATACGTTGTTCGCTAGGATCGACGCGGCGTGTTCCGCAGGGCCGTTGCGCCGGTCCAAAAGCTCGAACGCCACAGTGAAGTGGCTGACCGCTTCGGCGGCGCTGTCGCGATCCCATCCACCAGCGCGAGGCGCCAGATCCACGGCGAGGATGGCTGCGAATTCTGGCTCCATCATGAAATTCTGATAGTCTTCCAGTTTCAGGTTGGCGTCGCCGCGGCAGATGTCGTCGCCAAAGACATGGGCGGCGCCTGGTGCGGGCATGCCAAACTTTTCCATCAGGGCAGGTGCGTTCCAGGCGATCTTTCTCCCGCCGACACCGCCTTTCGCCTCGGCGACCAAGGGGGCGGCTTCGAACTGCACCTCGTAACCCGCCTGCGGTGCTGCGGTGGCGTCGTCCAATGAGCGAAACTCGCGTCCTTCGATGATGTCTGCGGCGATCTTTTCAGCGAATGTGGCCACGAAACCAGCCTCCCTTATCATTGTCGGACGGCTGATTAACATGGTCAGAGGTTTAGGGAAATGACCCTCAGTCGGTTAACGCGACATTCGGTAGATCGCGCCATCGCCCGCATCGACCGCAAACCAGATGGCGCCGTCGGGCGCAATGCGGATGTCGCGGATACGGCCGAACTGGTGGCTGAACAGGCGTTCTTCACCGATAACTTTTCCGTCTTCCATGTCGAGGCGTGAAATCAGGCGGTATTTCAACGCCCCGGCCAATACATCGCCGCGCCATTCAGGGAACATGTTGCCGTCATAGATGGCCAACCCAGACGGCGCGATGGAAGGGTCCCAATAATGAACAGGCTGTTCCATCCCAGCGGCTGCAGTTCCAACGCCAATCTGTCCTCCGCCGTAATGTTGGCCATAGCTGATCGCCGGCCAGCCATAGTTCTTGCCCGCTTCGGGCCTGTTCACTTCATCACCGCCCTGGGCACCGTGGCTGAGCGTCCATAGCACGTCGTTGCTGTCTATCGTTGCACCTTGAGGGTTGCGGTGGCCGTAAGAGTAAATCTCAGGCTTCCATCCCCGGGCGTTGTTGATGAAAGGGTTGTCTGGGTGCGGCGCGCCGCTGGGCAGGATGCGCACGACTGACCCCTGGTGAGAGGCAGGATTTTGCGCCTCCTGCCGTTCACCCCGATCACCGATCGTGATGAACAGCGATCCATCTTCGGCGACGACAATGCGCGATCCGAAATGGCGGCCACCGGACTGAGATGGTTCCTGAGTAAAGATCGGCGTCAGATTTTTTAGCCCCTCATCCGTCAGACTCGCTTTGGCGACCTGCGTCTGCGCGCTGCGAAACCCTACGGGGGAGGCATAAGATAAATAGATGACGCCGCTTTGGTCAAAATCATGCGCCAGGGCCACGTCCAACAGTCCGCCCTGGCTCAATGCACGAACCTCTGGCGCGCCGTCAAGCGGCGGCGACAGAATGCCGTCAGAGAACCGGCGCAAATTACCTTCAATCTCTGTAATCAGCACATCGCCATCTGGTAGAAAGACAAAGCCCCACGGGCTGTCCAAACCGTCGACCACCCGTTCTACCTTCACAGGTCCAACGGATGTATCGAAGGTCTGCGCAAATGCCGCGATCGGGGCCAGCAGCGCGATCAGAGCAATGCGAAACATGAGACGGATCCTTCGGTCAGGAAACTTACCATAAAAGGTGGGGCCGCTCCGGTGATCCGTCAAATCGTCAGGCTTGGCGTTCGTGCAAGATTTCCGCCATTTCGATGGCGAAATAGGTCAGAACACCGTCGCAGCCAGCACGTTTGAAGCAAGTTAGCGCTTCTTCAATCACTCGGGGGCGGTCCAACCAGTCATTATTGCACGCGCCCGCCAGCATCGAATACTCGCCGCTGACCTGATAGGCGAACGTCGGCGCGCCGAACTGATCTTTGGCGCGGCGGCAGATGTCGAGATACGGCATGCCGGGCTTTACCATAATCATATCTGCGCCCTCAGCCAGATCCATGCCGATTTCCTTCAACGCTTCATCCGTGTTGCCGGGGTTCATCTGATAGGTTTTCTTATCGCCTTTTAGCGTTGACGATGCGCCCACTGCATCGCGGAATGGACCGTAGAAGGCAGACGCGTACTTGGCGGCGTAGCTCATGATCATTGTGTTCTGGAAATCATGCGCTTCTAAAGCCTGGCGGATATATCCAATGCGCCCGTCCATCATATCCGAAGGGCCAAGAATGTCGCATCCCGATTCAGCCTGGACCAGCGCCTGCTTTTCCAAAGCGATCAAAGTCTCGTCATTGACGATCTCATCACCGCGCACGATCCCGTCATGACCGGTTGCTGAATAGGGGTCGAGGGCCACATCCAACAGGACGCCAATATCTGGAACCGCAGCCTTGATCGCCCTTGTCGCCTTGTTCACCAAATTGTCCGGGTTCCACGCCTCCGCCGCGTCTTCGGTGCGCTTGTCGTCTGGGGTGTTCGGAAATAAAGCCATGCAAGGCACGCCAAGGTTCGCGGCGCGCTCAGCTGCGCGAACCGCACGGTCGACGGAAAGGCGCGATACGCCGGGCATGCTGTCGACCGGTTCTTCGCGATCTTCGCCTTCGCAGATGAAAACCGGCCAGATCAGATCATTAACCGTGACTTCGCATTCCTGCACCATAGATCGTGTCCAAGGTTGCGCTCGCAGTCGGCGCGGGCGGATCATCGGAAATGGCGCAAAGATCGGCGAAGTCATGGATTTCTCCCTTTTCTTTCTCTGTGTTGCCATGTCAGACTGCGTCCCGCAAGCGCAGCGAATGTTCAGGGTGTAATGCTGCAAGAAACGTTTTTGAGTTTTTGGTATTGGGCGCTGTCTGCGCTGCTTTGGGCGGGGGTCTGCAACTGGACCTACGGCGTGCCAAACGAACTTGTCACCCGCGCAAAACGGCGGGGCGGTAAGGATGCGGAACTTTTTGATCTGTTCGCCCGTCGAAACATCGACATGATCGCGCGCGCGATGGATCGCGGCGCGGCGCCTTGGGGCGCGATGGTCGCCTTTGTCATGGCGCTGCTGGGCACCTTCGCCATACGCAACAATAACGAGGCGGCGCAGGGCGCGCTGTTCATTCTGGTTCCACTTGTTCTTCTTGGCGCTGTGGCCGCCTGGCGCTTGCAGCGTATCGCCAAACGCGACGCGACCCCGGCTGAGGTGCTGAAGCTGTTCCTGTCGGAACGGTTTAGAACGGCCATGGTCGCTGGCTTTGCGATGGTGGCAGCCTATGCATTTACCACGATGAAACACGGCGCGGGGTGGAGCCAGGCGTTGTTTCAGGGCCTCTGACCGCTTGGCGCCGTCGGGCAGGCGGGCTATCTGACGCGCAGAACTGACATCACCGACCGCCCAGAAAGCTGTCTGGGCGGCGCTTTGCATTTGGGAGACGCCTGTTATGGCCTCGAAAGACCCCCTTCGCGTTGGCGGCGTGCCGGAAGGCTATGACGCATTCATGGTCGCCGATATGGCGCGCGACGCAGGTGGGCCGGTTCTGCATCTCGCGCGCGATGACCGCCGCGCGGCTTCGATGGCCGACGCTTTGGCGTTCGTCGCCGGCGATATCCCTGTGCTGCATTTTCCTGCCTGGGATTGCACGCCCTACGACCGCGTGTCGCCAAATACCGAAGTTAGCGCGCAGCGCATGGCCACTTTGGCGGCGCTGGCCGATGGATTTGATTGTCCTGCGATTGTTCTGGCCACGGTGAACGCGGCAACGCTGCGTACCCCTGCGCGTGCGGCGGTTGGGGATGGCAGTTTTACGGCGTTTGTGGGCGAACGCGTGGATCTCGCAGGCTTGACGGAGTTTCTGACGCGATCAGGCTTCAACCGCGCGACCACGGTGATGGAGCCAGGCGATTTTGCGCTGCGAGGCGGTATTGTCGACATTTTCCCCCCTGGCGCCGAAACGCCCGTACGGCTCGACTTCTTCGGCGACGTTCTGGATGGCGCGAGACGGTTTGAGGTTGAAAGCCAGCGAACGGTTGAGCGGATCGATCGGGTGGAACTTGCCCCTGCATCTGAGGCGCCGCTCGACCCCGACGCCATCACCCGCTTTCGCGCTCGTTATCGCGAAACCTTTGGAGCCGCTGGTCTGGATGATCCGTTATACGAGGCTGTCTCAGCCGGCCGTAAACATCAGGGCATGGAACATTGGGCACCTTTGTTCCATGACAAGATGGAACACCTCTTCGACTATCTGCCGGAAGCCCCGGTGTCGCTGGATCATCTAGCCCAGGATGCCGCCGACGCGCGTTGGTCGCAGGTTCAAGATCATTTCGCCGTTCGCAAGGCGGCGGCTGAGGAAAAAGGCCGCAAGGGCGCCGTTTACAAACCGGTCGCGCCCGAAGCCTTGTACCTGACAGCGGATGAATTTACCTCAGCGCTTCAATCGCGCTGCGCTTACTGGTTGTCGCCACACAGGGCGCCGGTCGGGCCAGGCATCATCGATCGCGGCGCCCGCACCGGGCGTAGTTTTGCGCCCGAACGCCAGCAGGAAGACGCACATCTATTCGACGCCTTGGCCGCGCATATTGCGGAAAAGCGGCGCGACGGGCGTGTGGTGATTGCGTCCTATTCCGAAGGTTCACGTGACCGGCTTGCAACCCTATTGGCTGATCATGGTGTTGAAGGCGGCCTTCTGGAAGCACGGTGGCAGGATGTCGAGGCAACATCAAAGGGCTCGCTTGTTCTTGTCGTCTGGGCGCTGGAGCAGGGGTTCGAAACTGCTGACCTGACAGTCATTTCCGAACAGGACGTTCTAGGCGAACGTCTGATCCGCAAAGCGCGCCGCCGTAAGCGGGCCGAAAATTTCATCGCCGAGGCCGGCACCCTGTCAGTCGGGGACCTGGTTGTTCACGTCGAACACGGTGTGGGCCGCTATCAAGGCATGAAAACGGTGGAGGCGATGGGCGCCCCGCATGAGTGTCTTGAACTTGAATACGCAGGCGAGACGCGGCTGTACCTACCGGTTGAAAACATCGAACTGCTCAGCCGTTATGGTCAAACCGAAGGGATGCTGGATCGTCTGGGCGGCGGGGCGTGGCAGGCGAAGAAAGCCAAGCTGAAAGAACGCATCCGCAATATGGCGGAAAAGCTGATCCGCGTTGCTGCTGAACGGGCGTTGCGCACGGCCCCAAAATTCACCCCGCCGGATATGTTGTGGGAGGAATTCTGCGCGAAGTTTCCGTATGAAGAAACCGAAGATCAGCTGCGTGCGATCGATGATGTGATGGAGGATCTCAGCGAAGGCCGCCCGATGGACCGCTTGGTGTGCGGCGATGTTGGGTTCGGCAAGACCGAAGTCGCGATGCGCGCCGCATTCATCGCGGCCATGTCGGGCATTCAGGTTGCCTTGATCTGCCCGACAACTCTGCTGGCGCGACAGCATGCCAAGGGCTTTCAGGAACGGTTTGCCGGCACGCCGCTTACTGTCAGGCAACTCAGCCGCTTTGTATCGAACAAAGACGCCGCAGCCACAAAGGAAGGCATCGCCAACGGCACTGTAGATATCGTGATCGGCACGCACGCTTTGTTGGCCAAAGGCATCGATTTCAAGAACCTGGGCATGCTGATCATTGACGAGGAACAGCATTTCGGCGTCGCCCACAAAGAGCGGCTCAAACGCCTAAGGTCAGACATTCACGTTCTCACCATGACAGCGACTCCAATTCCACGCACATTGCAGATGTCGATGTCCGGCGTTCGGGAACTGAGCCTGATTGCTACGCCGCCTGTCGATCGTTTGGCGGTCCGCACCTATGTCTCGCCCTTCGACGCAGTTACGGTTCGCGAGGCTCTGCTGCGCGAACGCTATCGCGGTGGCCAATCATTCTATGTCGTCCCGCGGATCAGCGATCTTGCGGATCAGGAAGCATTTCTGCGTGAAGAGGTGCCAGAAGTCAGCTTTCTCACCTGTCACGGCCAGTTGGCGGCGGGCGAGTTGGATAAGCGAATGAACGCTTTCTATGACGGTGAATACGATGTCTTGCTGGCGACAACGATTGTGGAATCAGGCCTCGACATCCCTGCAGCAAACACGCTGATCGTGCATCGGGCGGATATGTTCGGGCTGGCGCAGCTGTACCAGATCAGGGGTAGGGTCGGCCGGTCGAAGGTTAGGGCCTATTCCTATTTCACTACTGAGCCGCGCAAACCGTTGACACCTGCCGCAGATAAGCGGCTGAAGGTTCTTAGCAGTCTTGATACGCTTGGGGCGGGATTCACATTGGCAAGCCACGACCTGGATATTCGCGGCGCCGGCAATTTGCTGGGCGAAGAACAGTCAGGCCACATCAAGGAGGTCGGATATGAACTTTACCAGGACATGCTGGAAGAAACGATCGCCAAGCTGCGGGCAGGCGAGATCGACGGCCTGACAGAGCTGGAAGAGACATGGTCTCCCAAGATCAGCCTTGGTGTGCCGGTGATGATTCCCGAAACTTATGTGACCGATCTCGATCTGCGGCTGGGTCTGTATCGTCGGCTGTCATCGTTGGAAACGCGTCAGGATCTTGAAGGGTTTGCCGCAGAGCTGCACGACCGGTTCGGCAAACCTCCGAAAGAGGTTGAAACGCTGCTGCGCGTTGTCCGGATCAAGGCTATGTGCCGCCGCGCCGGGATTGAAAAGCTGGACGCAGGTGAGCGTGGCTGCGTGATCCAGTTCCGCGGTGATAAATTCGCCAGCCCACCTGGCCTCGTTAAATTTTTGGAAGATCAGCGTGGCCGCGCCAAGATCCGCAACAATAAGATCGTCGTGCGCCGTGATTGGCGTGACGACGAGATCAAGGTCAAAGGTGCCTTCATTATTGCGCGGGATTTGGCGAAGGTTGCAGTCGCAGAAAAGAAAGCTGCCTGACCTGCCAGATCAGACCGCATGCAAATAGGCTGGACCGCCGATTAGACGAAGATGAGTATACCAAACACCGCCAGTGCGATGACTGTTTCATAGGTAGCACGCTCTGAATAGGCTTGGCCAAGTGCGCTGCGTGCAAGTTCATTTTCTTCAGAAGAACCGAGCGACGACGCATAGACTGCCGTCTTCGCTCCGATGACCTGAAGCCTGGCTGGTTCTGTCATGAACATAAACACGCCAATGACCATCGCGCCCAATGCCAGCCCGCCAAAAGTTGCGTCGGCGAGCATGTAAAGGCCGCCAATTGCTAATGCCATTCCGAACAACAACAGGAGCAAAAAGCTGATTGGCGGATTGAACACCGCGCTCGCCGCCTCGCGCGCCTGCGCTTCGGTTGGTTGGTATTCGCCCGACTTCACCTTACAGAAAAAGATCATGATGATCGAAATCGTCGCCTTGATCCCGGCCAATGCAGCGACGAGCCATGCAAACGGATTTGCGCCAAGGTCCGAAATATTGTCGATCAAAAGTTCCATGGCCTAGGCCTCAACCGCCTGCTGCGACGTCTGCTCTGCCAATTCTTCCAGCACCTTCGACCAGAGATCCGGTGGTTGAGCGCCGGTCACGACGTGTTTGTTGGCGACGATGAAGGTCGGCACGCCATTTACGCCGATCTCACGCGCTGCGGCTTCTTCATTCTGTAGAAGTTCGCGGTCAGCATCCTGTTCAAACAGCCGAGACACTACCTCGCGGTCCATGCCGATCGATTCCGCTACCTCCAGCAACAAATCACGATCACTAATATCCTCGCCTTGAACGAAGTAGCGAATGAAGAGCTGATGAACCAAGATCGACTGCTGACCTGTCGATCGGGACCAACGTATCAGGCGATGTGCATCGAATGTATTCGGCGTGCGTTCGATCAGGTCAAAGCGCACATCCAAGCCGGCGTCGATCGCGGTGTCTTCAATCTGTTTGTAAAATTTCTGGGCGTTGTCCTTACCGAACTTTGCTTCCAGATATTCCCGCCGGTTCATACCTTCAGCAGGCATGTCCGGGTTCAGCTGAAACGGTCGCCAGTGAATGTCGAACGGAATGAAACCAGCGCGCTGCGTCGCTGTATCAAGGTGGGTTTTACCGATGTAGCACCAAGGGCAGATCGGGTCCGAGATGATGTCGAGTGTAACCATATACTAAATATGGGAAAGCCATTCCCATTTCGCCAGCGTTTTCTTCGCATTGCCGCCAAGATCAAACCAAAGCGTGGTTTTCGCGCAATTTCCTGCGTTGCAGTTTGCCATTTGGATTACGAGGAAGGGCGTCGATTCGTCGCCAGATCCGTGGGACTTTGTAATCAGCCAGGCGGGCTGCTGCGTGATCGTTCAATTCCTGATCTTCTGGCGTTTCGCCTTCGCATTCGATGAAAGCGGCGATCAGCGTCAGATCGCTCCGGACACGCACTTCGACGGCGGCCGCTGCCTTGATGGATGGATGGGTGATCAGGGCGGCTTCAACCTCTTCTGGTGCGACGCGATAGCCGAGCGCGTTCATCATGTCGTCGTTACGGCCGAGAAAGGCAATATAGCCATCTGCATCCATGCGCCCTACATCGCCAGTAAGGAACCAGTCGCCCCGCATCGCAGCTGCGGTTTCTTCAGGCTGACGCCAGTATTCCAGCATCATGCCCGGGTCGGTCCGGTGGACGGCGATTACGCCGGACTCGCCTAGCGGCACGGGGGTGGTGCCACCATCAGTCGGCAAAAGCGCCACGCGCCGACCATGCTGCGGTCGCCCCGCGAAACCGGCGCGGTGGCCTGAACCCGGCGAAGAAGAGATGAAGGTCGAAACCTCGGTCATCCCTAAAGCCTCGTAGATGGGTTTCCTGGTGCGCGCATCCCAATCTGCGCGCGTTTCCGACGAAAGCGTTTCGCCTGCAGCCAGTCCATGGCGCAAATCAGCAAAGTCACCGAAATCTGCATCAGACTTCAGTAGTTGACGGTAAACGCCTGGCGCTGCAGCAAAAATGGTGGCGCCGTGATCGCGCGCCAGCGCCGCCCAGACGCCAGGATCGCGCGGCCCGTTGTAGATGAGCGTCGAAGCGCCCACGGCCCACGGATCCATCAAACCGGCGCCTAACGTGTAGGTCCAGTTGAACGCGCCAGCGTGCAGCATCACATCTTCGCGTCTGAGCCCGTACCATCCGTCCCACATCATGCGGCGCGCCCAAACAGCGCGATGTGCGTGAGCGACGCCTTTTGGCCTACCCGAAGATCCCGACGTGTAGATTATGTAAGCAAGGTCATCTGCGGACGTCGCCACGAATGAAGCCCGCGGCGCGTTGGGTACATCTTCGGTCCGGATCTGCTGAATAGGCGGCTCCGACAGCCCCAGATCTCCCGCTGTAAGAATTTGGGCGGCTGATGTGTCAGCGGCGATGACAGCTAACTCATGTGCGCTGAGCATTGGCGATGTGGGGACTGGAACCGCGCCAATAGCCGCGGCGGCAAGGTAGAAGATCGGGAATTCGATCTGATGCCCAATCCGCAGGATCACGCGATCACCTCTGCCGAGTCCCATTGCGGCCAAACCGCCTGCCGCATGCAACACCCGGTCCTGAAGGTCGCCATAGCTTAGAGTTGTCAATACAGATTCATGTCCACCAACGACGGTCAAAGCAACCTTGTCAGCTGCCGTGCCAGCGCTGGTTAGCACGTATTCCGCCAGATTGAACTGGTCCGGGCACGCAGGCGATGGGCCAAAATCGCATAGGCTGACATGGAGTGTTGGCATGGGCGCCTCTCGCTTTTG
>CBFHXH010000101.1:0-13770 GCA_965659735.1 uncultured Pikeienuella sp. | reverse complement strand
GATCTGCCAGGGGACGAATTCATAGTCGCCAAGACCCTGCGCTTCGGACTTGGTTTGCTCGCCAGATGCGACGCGAAGGAACATTTCGTAAATCTCGCGCCCTTTTTCCTCCAGGCTGACGCCATCGGTCAGCATGGCACCCGCGTTCACGTCCATGTCTTCGACCATCTTGGTGAACATTTCCGTATTCGTCGCCAGCTTTATCGTTGGCGCTGGTTTAGACCCAAAGGCTGATCCCCGCCCTGTGGTGAAAACAACCAGGTTACATCCGCCTGCGATCTGACCCGTCACCGAGGCGGGGTCATAGCCGGGCGTGTCCATAAAGGTGAACCCTTTTGCGGTCACTGTCTCAGCATACTTGAAAACGCCGTTCAGTGGTGTGGTGCCGCCTTTGGCTGCCGCGCCCAGCGACTTTTCTAGGATGGTGGTCAATCCACCCTTTTTGTTACCGGGCGATGGGTTGTTGTCCATCGAGCCGCGATTGCGGCTGGTGTAATCTTCCCACCACTTGATCAGCCCGACGAGTTTGTCGCCCGTCGCCTGATCTGCAGCGCGGCGGGTCAGAAGATGTTCCGCCCCGTAGATCTCCGGGGTTTCGGCCAGCACGCCGGTGCCGCCCTGAGCGGCCAACAGATCAACCGCGTATCCAAGCGCAGGGTTTGCCGTGACGCCGGACCAGGCGTCAGACCCGCCACATTGCAGCGCGACGGTCAGTTCAGACGCAGGGATCGGTTCACGTTCGCACTTATTCGCTTCGGGCAGCATGGCGCGGACCTTTGCGACGCCCATTTCAACCGTTTTGCGCAGTCCAGCGACATCCTGGATGTTCATGGCGTGAAATAGTGGTCCCTGCTTCAGGCCATACGCCTCCAACAGCCAATCGATCTGCATCATCTCACAGCCAAGCCCGACCATGATGACGCCAGCGAGGTTCGGGTGCTTGGCGTAGCCCCACATCACCCGTTGCATCGCCTCGAACCCTTCGCCGGATCCCGCCATGCCGCAGCCCGTGCCATGAACAAAGGCGACGACCCCATCGACGTTTGGATAGGCGGCGAGTTCCTCTTCGGTGAAGGTCTCGGCGATCATGCGCGCGGCGGTGGCGGAACAGTTCACCGAGGTGATGATGCCGATATAGTTGCGCGTCCCGACCGATCCGTTGTCGCGGCGATAGCCCATGAACGTATCTGTGCTTGTCGCATTCGGCGCCGGGCGAAGGTCCGTCGAAAACTCGTACTCAACATCCGTGTTCCGGAATTCCACGTTCTGTGTGTGAACGTGGTCGCCAGCGGCGATGTCTTCCGCCGCATAGCCGATGACCTGAGAATACTTTCGGATCAAATCGCCCTTTGCGATGGCGGTCGTTGCGATCTTGTGTCCGCGCGGGATCAGGCCGGTGGTGGCGACGCCTGGTTCCGCCTCTGCCCCCATCTCCATAGGTTTGATTGCGGTGACGACATTGTCAGACGGGTCGAGGCGTACGGTCAGAGACATCCAGATCTTCCTGCAAAGTGATTTTGACGCGAGCGTATCAACGTGAGGGCTTGCCGACAAACGATTTTCGAATTAGCGTGCTTTCGCGTGAAAAATATAAAATCACGAAATTATGGATTTTGACGAATAATGAACATGCACAACGATCCGCGCCCGATGTCGTCGCTCGATATCTATTGGGACCTCAGGAAGCGTATGATCGCTGCGGACTTTCGTGCGGGCGACAAGCTTAAGCCTGAAGATCTGCGTCAACGCTATGGCTGCGCCGCTTCAACTATTCGCGAAGCGTTGTTGCGCCTGTCTTGCGACAAGCTGGTCAGCTTTCAGGATCAGCGCGGGTTTCGCATGCCCGATATCAGCCGCGAAATTCTGTATGAACTGACGGCGCTCAGGTCGCTCGTCGAACGGGAAGGGGCCCGTTTGTCCATCAAAAATGGCGACCTAGAGTGGGAGGCTGACCTGACCGCCGCCCACCACAAGCTGATGCATGTGGAAACATCCATCAGCAAGGGTGCGCGCGATTACGATCAGGTTCTCGCAACGTCTGAATGGCAATTTCATCAGACCCTGATCTCAGCCTGCGGATCTGAAATCCTGAAAGACCACTACCGTGATGTGCATGATCGCCAACGGCTTTGCCTAGTGCTTGCGGCCGATGGCGTCGCATATCGCAGCGGCAACCCCGAAGAACACCGCGCAATCCTTGACGCCGCACTGGCGCGGGACGCTAAGCTTTGTGATGAGCTGCTGGACATGCATCTGCATCGCGGGCTTGAACTGTTAACACTGAACTTCGCCAAAGAGGGAGATGACCATGGGCCGATTGGCTGGAAAACGGGTATTAATGAGCGCAGCGGGGCAGGGCATCGGCCGCGCCTCCGCCCTGATGATGGCGGCTGAGGGCGCCAAGGTTTTCGCAACGGACATCAACGCCGATACACTGGCGCAGCTGAAGGCGGATGCGACCGGCGACATCGAAATCTTCGAAATGAATGTACTGGATCAGGATGCGATCACGGCGGGGGTTGAGCGGGCGCAGCCTAACATCCTGTTCAACTGCGCAGGCTTTGTCCACAACGGCACGATTGAAGAATGCACCGAAGACGACTGGGATTTTGCATTCTCGCTGAACTGCCGCGCGATGTTCCGCATGATTAAAACCGCGATGCCGGGCATGCTGGAACGCGGTGGCGGGTCAATCATCAATATGGCTTCAGCCGTCTCATCCGTGATCGGCGCGCCGAACCGGTTTGTTTATGGCGCGTCAAAAGCCGCTGTCATCGGCATGACCAAGTCAGTCGCCAAAGACTACATTACCAGAGGCATCCGCTGTAACTGCATTTGTCCCGGCACGGTCGAAAGCCCATCTTTGCACGAACGTCTGCGTGCAACCGGCGATTATGATGCGGCGCTTAAGGCTTTCATCGCCCGTCAGCCGCTGGGCCGGATCGCGACCGCCGAAGAAATCGCCGCGCTGGTCACATATCTGGCGGCCGATGAAAGCGGCTTCACTACCGGGCAGGCGCATATCATAGATGGCGGCTGGTCCAGCTAAATTACAAATTTCCTGGGGAGGAAAACATGACCAAGAAAGTGCTGCCGAAAAACCTCCGGTCCCGGCTGTGGTTCAATAATCCAGCCGACCCGGAAATGACCGGGATCTATCTGGAACGGTATCTGAACTATGGCCTCACCTATGAGGAATTGAGATCAGGCAAGCCCATTATTGGTATTGCGCAGACGGGATCCGATCTTTCGCCCTGCAACCGTCACCATATCGAGCTGGCCAAACGTGTCCGCGCCGGCGTCGCTGCTGCGGGCGGCGTGGTGATGGAAATTCCGGTGCATCCGATCCAGGAAACTGGCAAGCGGCCCACAGCATCGCTTGACCGGAACCTTGCCTATCTGAGCCTGGTGGAAAGCCTGTTTGGCTATCCCATAGACGGCGTTGTGCTGAACATTGGCTGTGACAAGACCACGCCAGCACTGCTGATGGCGGCAGCCACAGTGAACATCCCCGCGATCGCGCTGTCCGTCGGCCCCATGCTGAACGGCTGGTTCCGAGGGGAACGCACCGGGTCGGGAACCATCGTCTGGAAAGCGCGTGAGATGCACGCCAGGGGCGAGATCAACGATGAAGAAATGGTCGAACTGATCGCTTCTTCTGCACCATCGACCGGGTACTGCAACACGATGGGCACAGCCTCCACCATGAACTCACTGGCCGAAGCTCTGGGCATGCAGCTGCCCGGCTCCGCCGCCATTCCCGCGCCGTATCGGGAACGGGGGCAGATGTCTTACAATACCGGCAAGCGAATTGTGGAAATGGTCTGGGAAGATATGCGCCCAAGCCAGATCATGACGCGTGAAGCGTTTGAAAACGCCATCGTCGTCAATTCCGCCATCGGCGGGTCTACCAACGCGCCGATCCACCTGAACGCCGTCGCCCGCCATTTGGGCGTCAAGCTGACCAATCAGGATTGGCAGGATGTCGGCCATAAGGTCCCGCATCTGGTGAACCTGCAGCCTGTAGGCGAATATCTTGGCGAGGATTATCACCGCGCAGGCGGCGTGCCAGCCGTCGTTGCGGAATTGATGAAGCATGACCTGCTGCCGCACCCCGACGCGGTGACGGTCAATGACAAATCTATTGGTGAGAACTGCCAGAATGCGGAGATCATCAATGCAGACGTTATCAAGACTGTCGATGCGCCTATGCAGGCCAATGCCGGGTTCCTGAACCTTTCGGGCAATCTGTTTGATAGCGCGATCATCAAGACGTCAGGCATTTCTGACTATTTCCGCAAGCAATTCCTGTCGAACCCGGACGATCTAAACGCCTTCGAAGGCCGCGTCATCGTCTTTGACGGGCCAGAGGATTATCATGCGAAGATCGACGATCCTGCGCTGAACATCGACGCCACATGCATCCTGTTGATGCGCGGCGCCGGTCCGATTGGCTATCCAGGCGGGGCGGAGGTCGTGAACATGCGCGCGCCCGATTACCTGTTGAAGCAAGGCGTCGAAGCGTTGCCCTGCATTGGCGATGGGCGTCAGTCTGGTACGTCAGGATCACCATCCATCCTGAACGCCTCGCCCGAAGCGGCGTCCGGCGCCGGCCTGGCCATCGTTGAGACAGGCGACCGACTGCGTGTTGACCTGAATAAATGCACGGTCGACATGCTGCTGTCCGAGGAAGAAATGACCAACCGGTACGAGGCGCTGCGCGCCAAGGGCGGGTACGCTTATCCGGAAAACCACTCGCCCTGGCAGCAGTACTTCCGCGAGATGGTTCAGCCCTTTGACCAAGGCATGATCCTTAAGGACGCGGATAAATATCAGGACATCGGGAACAAGTTCATCCCCCGCAACAATCACTAAACCAGAATAATCTCTAAGACTGAGGGAACAATCTCATGAAACTACTACGCTATGGCGCAGCAGGCGCTGAAAAACCGGGCATGATGGACGCTGACGGCAACATTCGCGACCTCAGCGCTCATGTCGCTGACATCACGGGCGACATCCTCGACGACGCCTCGCTGGCCAAACTGGGCAAAATCGATCCGGCGTCTTTGCCGATCGTTGATGGCGATCCGCGCATCGGGCCATGCGTCGCTAACTTTTCCAAGTTCTGCTGCATCGGCCTGAACTATGCCGATCATGCGGCTGAACAGGGCCTTGATCTGCCCAAGCACCCGATTCTGTTCATGAAGGCCAATTCCGCCATCGTCGGCCCGAATGACACGGTTCAGCTGCCACGTGGCTCTGTTCGCGGCGACTGGGAACTGGAACTGGGCGTCGTGATCGGCAAGGCGGCCAAATATGTCTCCAAGGAAGACGCGCTGGATTACGTTGCGGGCTACTGCATCGTGAACGACGTGTCTGAACGTAATTTCCAGCAGGCGCTGACGGGTCAGTGGACCAAAGGCAAATCCTGCGACACCTTCGGCCCGACAGGCCCATGGCTGGTGACAAAGGACGAGATCGCCGATCCGCAAAATCTGGACATGTCGCTGGATGTGAATGGCGAACGCCGTCAGACCGGCAACTCCAAAACAATGATTTTTACAATTGCAGAAATTATTGAACATCTCAGCCAGCTGTTCACCTTGCAGCCAGGCGACGTCATTTCCACAGGCACGCCCCCGGGCGTTGGCGATGGCATGAAGCCGACGCCGCAATACCTGAAAGACGGCGACGTGATGGAACTGCGGATCGAAGGTCTCGGCAGCCAGCGCCAAGAGGTTGTGGCCGACTGATGGGCGACATCGCCGCGGACAGGGCCTTCCTGATCAGCCTGTTTGACGAGGCGGTCAGGGCGGCCGATCCAGAAACATGCCTCGCCGGGTACATCCCGGCGCGGCCCAAAAGGCGCACTGTTGTGATCGGCGCGGGCAAAGGCGCGGCGCAACTCGCGCGCGCTTTTGAGCGTCTTTATGACGGTCCCATGACCGGCGTTGTCGTGACCCGCTATGGATACGCCACGCCCTGCGAACACATCCGGGTGTTGGAGGCGAGCCATCCCGTGCCCGATCAGGCAGGGGTCGAAGCGACGCAAGCGATCATTGACGCCGTCACGGGGCTGGGCCCCGACGATTTGGTCGTTGCGCTGATCTGCGGCGGCGGATCAGCCCTGCTGGCTGCGCCGCCTGACGGCTATGATCTCAGCCATGAACAGGCGCTGAACGAGGCGCTATTGGCGTCCGGTGCGCCGATCACTGCGATGAACGCCGTGCGCCGGCGGTTTTCCACGGTCAAAGGCGGGCGATTGGCCGCGCTTGCGGCCCCGGCGACGGTTGTGAACCTGGTGGTGTCAGACATCCCCGGCGACATCGCCGCCGATGTGGCGTCTGGGCCGACCGTGCCTGCAGCGAACGACCCTGATGACATCATGGCTTTTGCGGATAGCTACGGGATTGAGTTGCCAGATTGGGCGGCTGACGCCTTTGCAGCCGCAAGCTCGCGTCCGCCTCAACCGTCGGATGTCACGAATATTCAAACGCATATCGTGGCCTCCGCTCGTCAGTCGTTGAAGGCGGCGGCGAGCATGGCTGAAAAGGCCGGAGTGCCCGCTCACATTCTTTCCGACGCGTTGGAAGGAGAGGCGCGTGAAGTGGGGCGTGTTCTGGGCGCGATGGCGCGGGAATGCGCGACGCAGAACGCCCCATGGCCGCGGCCGGTTTTGCTGTTGTCTGGAGGTGAGACAACTGTGACCTTGCGCGCCAAGGGTCGCGGCGGGCCCAACACGGAACTGTTGCTGGGCCTTGCAGGCGCTATCGAAGGCGTCCCAGGTGTGACAGTGATGTCAGCAGACACTGACGGCATCGACGGGTCAGAGACGAACGCAGGCGGGTTTGCTACGGGGGAGACGCTGGCGCGGCTAAGGTCTGCGGGGCTGGATGCGCGTGAACTGCTGGCGGCGAACAACGCCTATGAGGCGTTCGAAGCGCTGGATGACTTGCATGCGCCGGGGCCGACAGGCACCAATGTCAACGATTTCAGAGCGATCCTGATACACTAGGGCGGTTTCTGACCAGACTGAGCCAGTCTGGTTGGAAAACCATCCAGCGCAGATCAGGCGTCAAAATCCAGCGAGTATCCTGCGCCGCGCACCGTGCGGATCGGATCGATCAGGCCATCAGACTTCAGCGCCTTGCGCAGTCGCCCGACATGCACATCGACCGTGCGCGCCTCGACATAGATGTTGCGGCCCCAGACAAGGTCGAGCAGCCGTTCACGTGAATAAACGCGACCCGGCTTTTCCATCAGCACGGCCAACAGGCGATATTCTGTCGGGCCAAGATGGATTGACGATCCCCCGCGCATCACCTTGTGCTGTTCAGGATCCAGCGTGATGTCGCCATGCTGGATCGTATCACCGGCGCCGCCGACGCGGGTGCGGCGGATGATGGCGCGGACGCGGGCCATCAATTCATTCACTGAATAGGGTTTTACGACATAATCGTCGGCACCGGTGTCCAGACCGCGCACGCGATCTTCTTCCTGACCGCGGGCTGTCAGCATGATGATCGGGATATTCTTAGTGTCGGGCCGGCGTTTCAGCTGACGGCAGACTTCGATGCCAGACACGTTCGGCAACATCCAGTCGAGGATGATCAGATCGGGGCTTTCTTCTTCGGCCAGCAAGACGCCTTCTTCGCCGTCACCAGCACGAAGCACCCGAAACCCCTCCGCCTCAACATTGTAAGCGAGCATTTCCATCTGTGAATGCTCATCCTCAACAATCAGAATGCATGGGTCGTCAAATGTAGGCATGGTTTACGCCTCATCTCCTGAAAAGAATGCGGTTTCGTCGCCTTTCTGGCGGTTGTCGTCTGGCAAGGCGCCGTCGACCATATAGATGATCTGTTCGGCGATGCCGGTGGTGTGGTCGCCCATCCGTTCAACATTCTTGGCGATGAACAGAAGATGCATGCAGGGCGTGATGTTTTCTGGCCGCTCCATCATGTAGGTCAGCATTTCGCGGAACATCGTGTTGTGCAGCTGGTCGACTTGTTCGTCGCGGTCACGGATTTCGTAGGCCATCGCGGTGTCGCGGGCGACGAAAGCGTCCAGAACGTCGCCGATCATTTCGCGTACGATGCCGCTCATCCGCTCAATCGCGTCGGTCGCGCCGCCCAGGTTGTCCGCTTCGGCCAGCACTTCGACCCGTTTACCCATGTTCTTGGCGTAGTCGCCCATGCGTTCGAGGCTGGAGGTGACCTTCAGCGCAGTGACGACGCGGCGAAGATCGATGGCCATTGGCTGTCGCATCGCGATGACGCGGATCGCCATTTCGTCGATCTTTGATTCAAAGGCGTCGACCTGCTTGTCGCGGCGGCGCACGCGTTGACCCGCTTCGACATCGCGGGTGATCAGCGCTTGGACGCCGTCATTGATCTGGGCTTCGACAAGGCCGCCCATTTCCAGCAGGAGGGTTTCTATATGGCCAAGATCTTCATCAAAACCGGTGACGATATGTGCGTTCTCGTTCATCAGCTTATCCGATCCGGCCGGTGATGTAGTTCTGGGTGCGCTCATCCTTGGGCGCCATGAAGATCTCGTCCGTCTCACCCTGCTCAACCAGGTTGCCGAGGTGGAAGAACGCCGTGCGCTGCGAAATGCGCGCCGCTTGCTGCATCGAGTGGGTGACGATGACGATGGCGTAGTTTTTGCGCAGTTCGTCGATCAGTTCTTCGACCTTGGCGGTGGCGATCGGGTCGAGGGCTGAGCAAGGCTCATCCATCAGCAGCACCTCTGGTGCCGTGGCGATGGCGCGGGCGATGCACAACCGCTGCTGCTGACCGCCAGACAGGCCCGTGCCAGGCGCGTTGAGGCGATCTTTCACTTCATCCCACAGCGCAGCGCGGGTCAGGGCGTATTCGACGATCTCGTCCATTTCGGACTTGGACGCCGCCAGCCCGTGGATTTTTGGGCCATAGCTGATGTTTTCGTAAATCGACTTGGGGAAGGGGTTCGGTTTCTGGAACACCATGCCGACGCGGGCGCGCAACTGAACCGGGTCGACGTCGGGATCATAGATGTCCGAGCCTTCGACCATGATCTCGCCGGTCACGCGGCAGACATCGATCGTGTCGTTCATGCGGTTGATGCAGCGCAGGAAGGTCGACTTGCCGCAACCGGATGGGCCGATAAAGGCGGTCACGGCCTTGTCGCCGATATCGACGCTCACGTCTTTGATTGCGTGGTTGTCGCCGTAATAGACGTCGACGTTGCGCGCGGTAATTTTTGCTTCGCCCGGCAATGCTTCGAGATCTTTCATCATGGCCTCTTTCTCCTTCTCACCAACGCCGCTCAAAGCGTTTGCGAAGGATAATTGCGATTATGTTCATTAGCAGCAGGAACCCGAGCAGCACGCAGATCGCCATGGCGGTCTTGGCGTCGAAGGCGCGCTCGGGGAAATCAGACCAGCGGAAAATCTGAACTGGCAGCACTGAAGCGCTGTCAGTTAATCCGCCGGGAATGTCGACGATAAAGGCGACCATGCCGATCATTATCAGCGGCGCGGTTTCACCTAGCGCCTGCGCCATTCCGATGATCGATCCTGTCAGGATGCCGGGCATCGCCAGCGGCAGTACATGATGGAATGTGGCCTGCTGTTTCGATGCGCCGACACCCAGCGCCGCGTCGCGGATCGACGGCGGCACAGCCCGTATTGCTGCGCGCGACGCGATGATGATTGTTGGCAGGGTCATCAGCGCGAGAACTGCGCCGCCGGCGATAGGCGCGGATCGGGGCATGAAACCGCCGATGGTGAAGACGGTCCCCCATATTTCCATCTCCAACCCGGCGACGAAGATCGCCAGACCAAGAAGGCCAAACACGATCGACGGCACCGCGGCGAGGTTGTTGATGTTCACCTCGACAAAGGCTGTGAACCGGTTCTTTGGCGCGAATTCTTCCAGATAGATGGCCGCCATGACCCCGATGGGGAAGGCGAGGAAGAAGGTCACCAGCATCGTCAGGAACGATCCGACGATGGCGCCCCAGATACCGGCAAGTTCAGCCTCGCGGCTGTCGCCGCTAGAGAAGAAGCGCCAGTTGAAGATGCTGTCGACGGCGCCGCGTTGGTTGAGCTTTTCAAGCCAGACAACCTGATTATCCGAAATCTTGCGGGCGTTCGTTGGCGTTTCCATGACGAATAGCGACCAATCGCCGGCGGCGGCGTCGGTCGTTGACGCTGCGCCCGGTGCGAACACGGTCGCAATCACGTGGTTGGGCGACACCCTGTCCGCGTGCAGCCAGGTTTCACCAACCTGGATGAACATCGAAAGCGTTTCTTCTGACAGCGCTTCGTCGCCGCCCGCGGAAACACCGCGCCTTTGCAGATCGTCAGCTTTGGCCAACAGCGCATCGCGCTGGGTCGCATAGCCGTCAGCCGAGGCAAGAATTTTCTCACGCTCTTCCGCATTGGTCTCGGCGGCGGCGCGTTCGGCGAAAACAGCGCGGCCGCGTTCCTGCCGGGCGGCCTCGCGGCGCACGCGCTCTGACTGGCTGACCAACTGGGACTTTATGCTTTCTAGTTCGGTCGTGAAATCAGCGGCGGTTGATTTGATTTCGATTGTCTCACCGACTTCAGTGATGTCGCCTGAAATCGAAAGCTGGCCGGTGACATCGCGATCGTCCAACGTCCCGAAGAAACCCTTGTAGTAAAGGTCGGCGTCATCTGACAGCAGAAGCGGCACATCGGCTACAGAGCCGAGGACAGAGGGGGTCGCCTCTGCATAATCGGCAAGCTCGTAACCGGCGCCGCTCGACATGATCCCATACAGCGCGCGCCGGTTCTTGCGGCCCTTCACGTAGGGAAACGTCTCCTTCATCGTGTCTTTCAATAGACCCGAAAAATTCCCCTCGCCCGGTACGTCCTGATCGACCTTTTCAGAGGCGAAGTTCACCGGAAGCGTCGCATAGTGTTCAGTCACCGCGCCAGCGGCGCGGCCGAACACGGACCAGAGCAGGATGACGAGCGCCAGCGCTGACAGGAGGATCGCGCCGATGCCATAAGCCTTCAGTCGAGCTTCGGAACGGCGGCGGGCCTTTGCGCGTGCGCTAGCCGCGGCGGAGCCGTGCAACGCAGTGATCGCAGTCATGTCGACCATCTTCAGGTCCCCTTAGTCGTACATTTCGCGGTAGCGGTTCACGATCCGCTGCGCGATCACATTGAGCAGAAGCGTCACACAGAACAGTGTGAAGCCAAGTGTAAAGGCGGGCCCGGCGGCGGTGGACGCTTCGGTGTCGCCGGTGATCAGCATCACGATCTGCACGGTCACTGTCGTCACCGCTTCCAGCGGGTTGGCGGTCAGGTTCGCACCCTGACCCGCCGCCATGACGACGATCATCGTCTCGCCGATGGCGCGGCTGACACCCAGCAGGATGGCGGACACGACGCCGGGCAGGGCGGCGGGCAGCACGACCTGGCGGATCGTTTCCGCCTTGGTTGCGCCCAAGCCATAAGATCCATCGCGCAGTGATTGCGGCACCGAGTTGATGACGTCATCCGACAAGGATGAAACGAAGGGGACGATCATGATCCCCATCACGATCCCGGCGGACAGTGCCGATTCTGAGGCTACAGTCAGGCCAATGCTTTCGCCGACGCCGCGAATGAACGGGCCCACCGTAAGGGCTGCGAAGAAGCCGTAGACTACGGTCGGAATGCCAGCGAGAAGCTCCAACAACGGTTTGGCCACCGAGCGCACGCGCTGCGACGCAAAATCGGACAGGTAGATTGCGGCCAACAGTCCGATGGGCGTCGCTACCAGCATGGCGATGATTGTGATCATCATCGTGCCTGCGAACAAGGGGATGGCGCCAACCTTCTCCGCATCCATCTTGCCGGCCTGAACGCCCGACAGCGGCGACCAGTTGGCGCCAAAGAGGTATTTCCAGACCTGCCAATCAATTTTTGCGAAAAAGTTCAGCGTCTCACCCACCAGCGACAGCACAATGCCAATAGTGGTGAGGATCGCGATCACGGCAGCGGCGAGCAGGAAATAGGATACGATCCGCTCTGACCGGTTGCGCGCGCGCCACCCAACGGCGATCTGGTTCAGTGTGAGGTAGAGCGTGACGCCAGCTGCTGTGACGCCGCCCAGCGACGCGACCCAAACGCGCGTTGGTTCCAGTCCGCCATAGGCTACTGAAATCTGTTCGCGCAGCGCATCGGTGCGCGAGGCGATGTCGTCAGTGGACAGGGCGACCGCATCAGACAGAACCAGTTCGATTTCGATATTGTTTGCATCCGGCATCACGTCGCGGATGTCTGCGGTCAGGGAGGATTCGATCCAGCTGGTGCCCAGGCCCGCCAGAGCGCCAAGGACAGCAAGGCCGACCATTGCGACCCACATGGCGCCATAGGCGCCGTGATAGAAGGGGCGTGAGTGCAGCGCCGCGAGATTGCCTGAGGCAACCGTTTTCGCCCGACCTGTGCTGAGCACATAGGACGATGCTGCGAGAAGAACGATGACAAAAAGTGCAAGTTGGATCATCTCGACCCCCAAAGACAAAGGCGCGCCCGATCGGGCCGGGCGCGCCTCGTTTCGCAAATCGACGATTACGAGCCGAGGTCGGCTTCAGTCACGGTTTCCAGTGCCAGAACGCTTGCGGAAACGTCGCTGTGCTCAGCAACTGGTAGCGGGATCAGGCCCTTGTCGACCAGGTAGCCTTCCTGACCATTAGCTTCGTCCGAGATGAACTCAGCTACGTATTCCATCACGCCGGGGATCACGTCGACATGTGCTTTCTTGATGTAGAAGTACAGCGAACGCGACACAGGGTAGTCGCCGGAAGCGATGTTTTCGAAAGTTGGCTCAGTTCCGTCAACCATCGAACCCTTCAGCTTGTCGGAGTTCTGGTCGAGGAACGAGAAGCCGAAAACGCCCAGGGCGTTCGGGTTGGCTTCCAGTTTGGACACGATCAGGTTGTCGTTTTCACCGGATTCGATGTAGGCGCCGTCCTCACGGATGTGAGAGCCGTCTTTCTTGCAGTATGCTTTGTCGCCAGCGTCGGCTTTGGCGCAACCCTTCTGCATAACCAGCTCTTCGAACGCGTCGCGCGTGCCGGATGACGGTGGCGGGCCCAGAACTTCGATTTTGATGTCTGGCAGCGACGGATCGATTTCAGACCATTTGGTCGGCTTCGGGCCTTTATCGGCCAGGGCGGTCCACAGCTGTGCGCGGGAGACCGAGAAGGAAGGCGAGTTTTTCGCGTTGGCGACGACGATGCCGTCATAGCCGACTTTCACTTCGGTCGCTTCCACGCCGTTCTCGGCGCAAAGCTTGATCTCTTTCGCCTTGATGCGGCGCGATGCGTTGGTGATGTCTGGATGATCAACGCCAACACCTGCACAGAACAGTTTCAGACCGCCGCCGGAACCGGTCGATTCGACGACAGGCGTTTTGTAATCGGTGGTTTTACCGAAAGTCTCAGCAACTGCGGTTGAAAACGGGAAAACAGTCGAAGATCCGACGATACGGATCTGATCGCGCGCCTGAGCGGCACCTGCAAAAACGACGATGGCGGCGGCCGCCACGGCGTATGAGAGTTTGGACATAAAGTACGCTCCTGGTTTTAACGCCGGCTTTTTGTCCGGCTTGTAGGCGTGGCCTAGGCCTGCAGCGCGACCCCTTTATTGCATTTATGCGACATTTATGTGACACAGCCTTTGGCGGTCGCGTTTCAGGTCTGCGCTGGCAGCAACACGGTGAACGTCGATCCTTCGCCAAGAACGCTGTCGATCAGCAGGCGGGCCCT
>CBFHXH010000100.1:0-13849 GCA_965659735.1 uncultured Pikeienuella sp. | reverse complement strand
GGCTTCTTCGACACGATCAACGATCTGCGCGCCGCGAACATGCCAAATGGTGATGGCGATGTCGTGCTCGACCTCGGTGATGGCCAGACGCTGACCCTTGTCGGCGTCAGCGATGTCGGCCTGTTGAACTTCGAAAACACCAATTTCGTCTGCTTCACCGGGGGCGCGCTGATCCGCACGCCGGATGGAGATGTGGCGTTCGAAGATCTGGAAATCGGCGATCTGGTGGACACGATGGACAGCGGCGCCCAGCCGATCCGCTGGATTGGTCGGCGCGTCGTCAGCGCGGGCATGCTGAACGCCGCTCCGCGCCTGCGCCCCGTGCGCATCGCAGCGGGCGCGCTGGGCAACAGCCGCGAATTGGTCGTCTCTCCCCAGCACCGCATATTGCTGTCGGGTGAGCGGGCGGAAATCATGTTTGGCGTGGATCAGGTGCTCGCCTCGGCCGAGGATCTGATCGACGGAGACCGGATCCACACCGGGACGGCGGACGATGTTGAATACTTCCACATCCTCTTCGACGATCACGAAATCACCTTCGCCAAAGACGCGCCAACCGAAAGCTTCCATCCCGGCGAACAAGCGCTCAGCAGCACGACAGCGCGCATGCAGGCTGAGATTTTCAAACTGTCCCGGAACTTGGCGAAGATTGCGATAACCGTCCAATGGCCCGCATGGTTCTGAAATCGCGCGAAGCCAAGGCCCTGGCCCAACGCTGAACGCGGCCCTGAACAACCCCTCGCCATGTCGTGAGCGGCCATGCGCAAACCGAGTGTCGGTTTCGCTTGAATTTTCCGGGCGCGGGGATGATCTTCGCGCCCGATGTCGCAGGCTCCATCCCCTTTTTGGTGCGTCGGCGGCGTGCTGATCGACCATATCGGCCGATCCCACGCGCCCGTGCGCACCGCCCAGTCCAACCCGGGCGCGGCCCGCCTGTTGCCCGGCGGCGTGGCGTTCAACATCGCACGCGCCATCGCGCGGCTTGGCGGCGATGTCGCACTGACTGGCGCCGTGGGGCGCGATGCCGGGGCGGAGATGATTGCGGATGCGCTGCGCAAGGCCGGCGTCGCAGACCACCTGATCCGCACAAACCATCCGACCGGATCCTATCTGGCGATTGAAGATGCGGACGGAGAAATGTTCGCAGGCGTGTCAGACCTGTCGGCGCTGGAAACGCTCAGCGCCGAAAGCCTAAGGACGGCCATCGCCCCAGCCCCGACGAACGCGCGCATCATCATCGACGCCAACCTGACTGAGCCGCAGATTGCAGCCATGGCCGAAACCTCGCACTGGTTGACGGCGGAGGTTGTGTCCGCCCCCAAGGCACCGCGCTTGATCCCCATCCTGCCCCGCCTGAACGCGCTATTCTGCAATTACAGCGAGGCGCTAGCGTTGGGCTCCGAGGGTAACGCGCAAGACGCCGCCACCGCGCTGGCCCAGACAACCCAAGCGGTGGTTTTCGTCACCGACGGCCCCCGCCCCGCCGTAGTGGCCCACGGGGCAAGGACCTGGACCGCTTCGCCGCCGCAGATCACCGCCGCATCCGTCACCGGCGCTGGCGACGCCTTTGCCGCTGGCGCGTTGACCGCGCTGGCGGCCAGCGCGCCGCCTGAGCAGGCGCTGCACGCTGCGCTATCCACCGCCGCTGCGCATTTGGAGAGACAATCATGACCCTGCCCCTGACATTTTCCGACGAAGTTTTGCGGGCCCGCGCCGAAGGTCGCCCCATTGTGGCGCTGGAAAGCACGATCATCAGCCATGGCCTGCCCTGGCCTAAAAACCTGGAGGTCGCTCGGCTGGCGGAAGAAGAGGTGCGCGGCGCAGGCGCAACGCCGGCAACCATCGCTGTCGAGGGTGGTGAAATCCGCATCGGCCTGCAACGCAAACAACTGCATGAACTCGCCTCAGCGGAAGATGTTTGGAAACTGTCACGCGCCGACCTGCCTGTCGCACTGGCGCAGGGCGCGCTGGGGGCGACGACCGTGGCGGCGACGATGATCTGCGCCCATCTGGCGGGGATCGACGTCTTTGCGACCGGTGGCATCGGCGGCGTGCATCGCGGGGCGGAGCATGATTTTGACATCTCGGCCGATCTCGATGAATTCGCCAAAACACCTGTCACTGTGGTCGCCGCAGGGGCGAAGGCAATCCTCGATCTACCCAAGACGTTGGAGGCGCTTGAAACCCGCGGCGTGCCCGTCATCGGTTATCAAACAGATGAATTGCCCGCATTCTGGAGCCGTCAGAGCGGCCTGAAAGCGCCCCTGCGTCTGAATTCGGGCGCTGACATCGCCGCCGCGCACAAGATGCGGGCGACTCTGGGCCTGTCAGGCGGCCAGTTGGTCGCCAACCCCGTGCCTGCAGCCGATGAAATCCCAGCGGAGGAACTGTCGCCCCTGATCGCCGCCGCACTGGCGAAGGCTGCCGAAGAAGGCGTCACCGGCAAGGCCGTCACCCCCTTTCTGCTGGGCAAGATCGTCGCCGCGACTGAGGGGCGGAGCCTTGAGACAAACATCGCGCTTCTCCTAAACAACTGCCTGGTGGCGGCAGAGATCGCCAAGGCGATGTAGGACGGCTTTCGATCGAACTGAATCAGATTGATCGAAAAGGCACCCCGTCGCGGCGCCTTTCGCCGGGTCGATCTTCCCTGCTAAGGTTTTCACGTATCTGTAAAAAGCGACACTTCATGACCAACGCCATCCCAGCCGTGCCCAAGAGCCAACTGAACGCCGCGATCATGGCGGGGTGCCTGATCGCGTTCCTCAGTTTTGGGTTTTCGGCGACATTTGGCGTGTTCCTGCAACCGATGAGCGCCGATCTGGGTTGGGGGCGCGAGGTTTTCTCGCTGTCCGTCGCCATTCAGCTGCTGTCCTGGGGGTTCACCCAGCCCTTTGCAGGCATGGCCGCCGACAAATACGGGACGGCGCGGGTGCTGGCGGTTGGCGCGATCCTGTCAGCGATTGGCTTTTTCCTGCGCGGCTGGGTCGTCACGCCTGAAATCTTCGTCGCATCCGGCGTCATCGTGGGCATGGGCACGGGCGCCTGTTCGTTCCCTGTCGTTATCGCAGCGCTCGGCAAGGTGGTTGACGACAAGCAGCGCAGTTTCGTCATGGGCCTCGGCACGGCCGCCGCATCCTTTGGGATGTTCGCCGCCGCGCATGCGTCCAATGCGATGATCAACGCTTTTGGCTGGCAACAGGCGATCCTATTGATTAGCCTTAGCTTCGTGGCGATCTTGCCCTTTCTGATCTTCATCGCCCGCGTGTCGAAACCAACGGTGCCATCGGGCGTTCCCGGCGCAATGGGCGCAGCCATCTTTTCCGCGTTCAGCGATCGCAGTTATGTCTGCCTGTTCCTCGGCTTCTTTGTGTGCGGCTTTCACATCGCATTTATCGGCACGCACCTGCCGGCCTATATCGACGACCTCTGTTTCGCCGCAGTCATTGGCGGCTGGTCGCTGGCGCTGATCGGTCTGTTCAACATTGGCGGGTAATTTGCTGCGGGCTGGGTTGGGCAAAACCGGTCAAAGCGGAACAGCCTGTCGTTTCTTTACAATGCGCGCGCCGTCGTGATCGCAATCTTCATCCTGACACCGGCTTCACCAACCTCGATCCTGGTCTTTTCGGCTGTGATGGGGGTTCTATGGTTGTCGACGATCCCCCTGACCATGGGTCTGGTCGCACAGACGCAAGGGCTGACTTATCTGTCGACCCTGGCGGGGCTGATTTTCCTGGGTCATCAGGTCGGCAGTTTTACAGGCGCATGGCTGGGCGGCAGGATCTATGACCTATACGGCGATTACACGCCAATGTGGTGGGCAGCAGTTGGATTTGGCCTGCTAGCGGCCCTGATCCATCTGCCGATCCGCGAGGCGCGATCACCCCAGGCCTCTTGATGCGTCGACAGATGTCTGACTGTGAAACCCACACAGGATTTCACAGTTAATATATCATGAACTCCCATATTAATCAGACGGTTACGTCTGGTTTCACACGTGAAACCCTGCGCTGCGCAGCGCGTCTTTCAATGCTGTGACATCGCCGTCGAACACGTGCCCATCCCAACCACGATCGCGCGCAGACTGAATGTTGTAGTCACGGTCATCAATGAAAAATAGGTCCGCGCCCGGCTTGCCCGTCCGCTGTTCCATGACCTCATAGATCCGCGCATCAGGCTTTACCACGCCTTCCCGGCCGCTGACGACGAGACCGTCAAACTGGCCAAGCTCAGGGTACATCTCTACCCCTCTTTCCCAACTGTCAGCCGCGAAGTTTGTTAGCGCCCAGCATGGGGTTCCCTGATCCCGCAGATGGTTTCGCAGTGAAACCATCTCATCGATCAGGCCGCCGCACATCCGGTCCCACGCCACCCACCAGGACAGGATCAGCATGGCGTCTTCGGGGTGCTTGTCAGCCAGCGCCGCAACCACAGGCTCCAACCGCCCCCGGTCGCCGTCGAGATTCATCTCATCCAACGGCAGACGGGCGTAAAAGGCCGCCCGCGCGTCGTCGTCAGGGATCAGTTTGGAAAAGAGGTAATCAGGCGACCAGTCGAGAAGGACAGACCCGATATCCCATACCAGCGTCTTACCTGATCCAGTCGTCACTGTGACGACAACGCAGCCAGACCAGCCGTCACGCCCCGCAACGACACTGGAAAAGCGGTGGTGCCATCTTGCTGAAACCTGCGATAGCCCATGGTCATGGCGTTGCCCGCCATTACAGCGCCCTGCTGTTCGGGCGTCAGAATGGCCGCAGCGCGGCAAAGCTCGCGAAGACATGTCCGCCAGCTGAGGTTTACCGCCTCGCCATTCGGACCAAAGCCTTTGCCATCAACCACAAAGCCCGGGGCGATGTTCAGGGCGACGCCTTCTGGCGCGTTCATGACCATCAGAACCCGCGCCTGACCATCCAGCTGCGCAAGGTTCAACGAAACCTCCGCCAGCAGATCGCCCGTCTGGCCCTGCGTCGCCTTCTGACGCAAAGAACAGACGTTGCCGCCATTCTGCGTCGCGTTGCAGCGCAGGGTCCAATCGCCAAATTGTTTTGTGCTGGCGTTCTGCGCCCACGCGCCACCCGCCAGAAGACTGATGATTATCGCCAGAATGATCCGCATCTGCCCGCCTCTCTTTCGCTTTTCGGTTTTTTAGCGCGCTACGCGGCTCAGCGAAAGACACAGGATGCGCCTCGCGCGGCTTTGCCAGCCCACTTAGGCGCGCTATCTTGCGAACAAACGTGAAACATTCGAATCGGAGCCGCCCTTTTGCCCGCCCAGACGATCAAACCGGCAAAGCGTATCATATCGTTGTGGTTGCCCCGCTTTGCGGCGGAATGGCGGCTGCGCGGCATGGGCGGCGGGGCCGGCCCAGGCGATGCGCCCTTCGCCATCGTTGGCGAGACGACAGGCGCCGTACGGCTGACCAGCGTCAACGCGGGGGCTGAGGCTGCGGGCCTGGCAAAGGGGATGAGCCTTTCAGACGCCCGCGCCATCGCGCCAGACCTGATCACCCGCCCCACCGCGCCGGAACGCCAGGCGATGGCGCTGGCTGCGCTCGCCCGCTGGGCGGGGCGCTACAGCCCCTTTGTCGCGACCGAGGAAGGCGAGGCGCTGGTGATGGACGCGACCGGCTGCGCCCACCTGTTTGGGGGGGAGGCTGCAATGCTGACCACGATGGTGAATGAACTTGGCGATCTGGGTCTAAGCGCGCGCGCAGGGATGGCCGATACGCGCGGCGCGGCATGGGCGCTGGCCCGTTACGCCCCAACCCATGTCGTCCCAGGGGCGCTGACGGGCGACGGGATTGCGCCCGACGCCCACGCAACGCGAGTGCGCACGCCAAAACGCAAACGCTGGACCCGCCCCGAGGCGGCCGTTCAGCAAGGGGGCGGCGCGGCGGCTGTCGCGATTGCGGAACCGGGCGGCGCCCGCGCCGCATTGAACCCTTTGCCACTAGCCGCCCTGCGACTGCCGCCAGAAACAGTCAGCCGCCTGCAACGATTAGGTCTGCGGCGGGTGGAGGAGCTGACCCTGACGCCCCGCGCCGGTCTCGCCCGCAGGTTCGGGATGGAGGTGCCCCTGCGCCTTGACCAGGCCCTTGGCATGGCGCCGGAACCGATTTCCCCGGAACAGGCCCAGGCGCCGCTGGCTTCCCGCATCAGTTTTCCCGAGCCTGTCGGGCTGACCTCGGACATCATCGCGGCGCTCAACCGATTACTGGCGCAGGTCTGCGCCCGTCTGACCGAACGCGGCTTGGGCGCCCGGCGGCTGCGCCTGATGCTGCGGCGCGTTGACGGCGCGGCGGAAACACGGGACGTCGGCCTCGCACGCCCCGGCCGCGACCCGGTGCGGATCGCAAGTCTGTTCGCCAAAGAGGTGGAGGAGATTGACGCCGGCTTCGGCATTGACGCCGCGCGGCTGTTGGTGACCGCGTCCGAGCCTCTGAATGACATGCAGCACAGCGGTCACTTCGCCGCCCGGGCCGAGGCGACCGCCCGTCTATCGCCTAGCGGCGGCGAGGCCTTTGCCGATCTTCTGTCTCGCATCGGTGGGCGGATTGGGCTGGAACGTCTCACCCGCCCCCTGCCAGCGGAAAGCCATGTGCCGGAAAAAGCCTGGCTGACCGCCCCCGCCGCCTATTCCTCACCGCCAACAGGCGGCTGGCCTGCGAATGGACGAAAGCGCCCAGTTACGCTGCACCCACCAGAGCGGATCGCAGACGAAGACGCCACAGCGCCGCCGCAAAACTTTCGCTGGTGCGGCCAGACGCATGAACTGGCCCACGCCGTCGGCCCAGAACGCATTGCGCCCGAATGGTGGCTGGATGATCCCAACTGGCGCTCTGGCCCGCGTGACTATTGGCGCGCCGAAACAGCGGAAGGGCGGCGCATCTGGATGTTCAGAGCCCATGGCGGCGAAGTGTCAGGCGGGTGGTTCATCCAGGGCGACCTCGCCTGACTTGCGGACAATCAAGCGGGGCCACCCTCTTCGGAGGCTAAATACTCAAATCCCAGAGTTTCAGAACGTCAGCCGTCAACCCCCGGCGATCTCAGCCAATAATCCGGCGGTCGAGCCATCCACATTCTCAACCTCAACGCCATCGCGCACCATCGGGATCAGTGCGCTGGCCAGGTCTTTGCCTAGCTCGACGCCACATTGATCATAGGAATTCACCCCCCAGATCACGCCCTGCACGAACACTTTGTGTTCGAAAAGCGCGATCAAGCGGCCCAGCGCAAACGGCGTCAGCTGATCATAGAGGATCGTCGTTGACGGCCGATTTCCCGGGAACGTTCGGTGGGGTGCCAGATACGCAACCTCATCCTCGTTCAGCCCTTTGGCGCGCATCCCCTCAACCGCTTCGGCTTCGGTCCGACCAAAGGCAAGTGCGCGGGATTGTGCAAGGCAGTTCGCCAACAGGAGCGCATGGTGATCGCCAAGATCTTCGCGGGCGTGGCGGGCGGCCAGAAAATCCACCGGGATCACATCGGTGCCCTGATGGAGGTGTTGAAAGAAGGAATGCTGGGAATTTGTCCCCGGCTCCCCCCAAATCACTGGACCCGTTTCCCGGCCCGCGGGAGCGCCGTTCAGCAAAGTGGATTTGCCGTTCGATTCCATATCCAGCTGCTGTACGTAAGCGGCGAAGAATTCGAGCCGCTGATCGTAGGGGATCAACGCCACGGTTGGCCAGCGCATAAAGTTGCGCCTCCAGATCCCAGCAAGACCCAGCAGAACCGGCAGGTTTTCAGCCAGTGGCGCGGTCTTGAAATGCTCGTCCATCGCCTGAGCGCCCGCCAGAAACGCGCGATAATCCTCTGCCCCGATGGCGATGGCGAGCGGCAGGCCAATCGCCGACCAGATCGAATATCTGCCGCCAACCCAGTCCCAGAACCCGAAAACCCGATCAGCGGCGACACCAAATTCGCCTGCGCCCTCAATATTCGTTGAAACGGCTGCAATATGTTCGCCGGCCCTGTCGCCAATAGCACCCGCCAGCCACTCGCGCGCAGCACTGGCGTTGGCCATCGTCTCCAAGGTCGTAAAAGTCTTTGACGCAACGATAACCAGTGTTGTCGCCGGATCGAGGTCCGCGAGGATGTCAGTCGCGTGAGCACCGTCGACGTTGGAGATAAAATGCAGGCGTGGCCCATCGGAATCAGGCCGGAGCGCGCGGCAGGCCATGGCAGGGCCCAGATCAGATCCGCCAATGCCAATATTGATCACATCGCGAAATTGTCCACCACCGACCGGGGCGTATGCGCCGCTGCGCACGTCGTCAGCGAACTTGAGAAAGCGTGAAAGCTCTTCTTCCACCTCTTCCATCACGGGTTCGCCGTCGACGGTGGCGTCCGGCCCGGAGCCGCCGCGTAGTGCGACGTGCATTACAGCGCGGTCTTCGGTTTCATTGATGTGCGCGCCGGCGAACATGGCGACGCGGCGATCTTCTACGCCCCTAGCATGGGCGAGCCGTAATAGAGCAGCCCAGACGCCCATGTCGATCCGCTCTTTCGAGAAATCGATCAGAAGATCATCCAGCCGATAGCTATGCGTTTCAAAGCGGTTGGGATCAGCCGCAAAAAGATCACGCAGCGTGCGGTGGCGCATCCTGGCTGCTTCGGCATCCAATCCACCCCACAGGGTCGCGAGCGTCATGTCATTCATCTCAACCATCTCCAACACGCCCCACTGGACTATTCTTCCACACAAACGTTAACTCGAGGCGCCCAATGAGAGATCGGATGACTGGCGCGCCCCAGAACACCGCCGATGGGCGCGGCCAGCGGGTCGCCCGACGCCAGCGCCTTGTCCAGCGCCGCGCGCTTTTCGGCACCTGAGATCAGCAGATGCAGATCACCCATCGCCAAAGCGCTGGCCGAAAGCGTGACCCTCGGTTCGGGGGAGCCGGGCGCGGTAATTGCCAGCACGGCGGGCGCATCATCCGCCATCGCCGCCGCCAGCCCGTCACCGCCGGGGAACAACGACGCGCAATGCATGTCCGCCCCCATGCCCAAAACGCAGATATCGATCGGCAAGGAAGGGCCAAATTCCGCGGCGAGGTCTGGCGCAGTCTCCGCCGGGGTGCGCCCTTCGCGCCAATAGGTCAAAAGTTGCGGCGCGGCACCAGACGCCATCAACGTCGCGCGGATCATACGTTCGTTAGACCGTGCATGGTCTGGCGGCGCCCAACGTTCGTCAGTGGGAAGAACGGTGACCGCGGGCCAATCGACAGTTTCTTTGCCCAACGCTTCCAGAAACGCAGCTGGGGTTGACCCACCCGCCACCGCCAAGGTCACACGGCCCTTCGCCGCGATAACTGCCGCCAGATCATTCGCGATGCGCTTGGCCAGTTCGGCGGCCTGGCTGGCTGCGTCGGCGTAATCGACTTGTTGGACCATCAAGCAATTTCCCGCCAGCGGCGGCGGTCCTTGTGCAGAAGGATATGGCTCTCCATCGGCCCTTCGGAGCCTTGCGCATAAGGCACCGGCGTCAAGGCGCCCGCTTCGGCTGCCTTGATGATCGGGTCGATCCAGGCCCATGCCGCCTCGACCTCATCCCCGCGCATGAAGAGCGTCTGGTCGCCGCGGATGACATCCATCAGCAGCCGCTCGTAAGCGTCAGGCATGCGCACTTCGCGGCCCAGATCCTTGGCGAAACTCATGTCGAGCGGCGCCGACACGATCCGCATGCCGCCTGGCCCCGGGTCTTTGATGTTCAGGCGCAGCTGGATGCCTTCGTTTGGCTGCAAGGTGATCACCAGCGCATTGCCTTTCATCCTTTCGACCCCGCTGCCAAAAATCGAATGCGGCGCGTCTTTGAAACGGATCGCGATTTCCGTGTGGCGGGCCGACAATCGTTTGCCTGTGCGCATATAGAATGGCGCACCGGCCCACCGCCAATTATCAACCTCAACCTTCAGGGCGATGAAGCATTCCGTGCGGCTGTTCGGATCGCCTGCTTCTTCCACATAACTCGGGCCATCCAGGCCTGCAGAATACTGACCGCGTACAACATGATCGGCCAATGTCTTGTCCGACACGGGCGCGAGCGCCTTGAGTACCTTCAGCTTTTCATCCCGCACCGCGTTGGGGTCGAAATGCGAAGGCGGCTCCATCGCGGTCAGGCAGAGAAGCTGCATCAGGTGGTTCTGCACCATGTCGCGCATCGCGCCGTTCTGGTCATAGTAACCCCCACGCGAACCGACAGCGACGCTTTCAGCGGCCGTGATCTGCACGTGATCAATGTACTTTGAGCTCCACAGCGGCTCAAACAGCGCGTTGCCGAACCGCAGGGCCATCAGGTTCTGCACCGTCTCTTTGCCGAGATAATGATCTATCCGGTATAGCTGGCTTTCGTCAAAGCTGGCCGCCAGTTGACGATTCAGCGCCGTTGCGCTTTCCAGATCGCGGCCCAGCGGTTTTTCGACGACCAGACGGGTCTGCGGCGTAACCAGCTTGGCCTTGCCAATCTGATTGCAAATCGGGCCAAAGAACCGCGGCGCGACGGAAAGATAGAAGGCGCGGGGCCGGTCGCCCCGGTCCGTCAGCATGTCAGAAAGACCATCCCATCCCTGATCGCTCATCGCGTCAACGGGGGCGTAGTCGACCATTTTGATGAACTTGGCGACGTCTTCCTTGGTGCGATCGTAAGCGCTGACGAATTCTTCCAACGCTTCGACGGTCATTGTCTGAAACGCCTTGCGGGACATCTTGCCCCGCGCTGCGCTGACGATCAGCGCATCATCGGGGATCTGCCCCGCACGGAACCGGTGGAATAGGGCGGGCAGCAATTTGCGGCGAGCCAAATCGCCGGTGCCGCCAAAGACAATCAGGTCAAAGGCTTCGACGGGAACAGTTTTTGCAACCATGGCGGTCTCCTACTTCGGGGGCGAAGATAGTCGGACCATTCCGGTACGCAAGCTGCCTGAAAGGATGGTTAACGAGGGGGCTTGGTGGCGACATCCTGGCCGCTGGCGCCATCCTCCACCTCTTTCTTCAGCTTTTGAATGGCATCCTTGTCGAGGAATTCGACATAGCGGCTGGGATCGATATCGCGCTGAACTTCGGAAATGAACTTGCGTCGTTCAACCACCAGTGCCTGTTTGCAGGCCCTGCGGGTGGTCAAATCACCCAGAACATCGCGTTCATCAAAGATATCGTAGCTTTCGATAAGATATTCCAACACCCGCTGGCGGCGCCCACGAAACGCCGCGGGATTTTCGGTTTCGAAGAAATCCGACGCGTAATTCTGAAAATAGAACCGACCGATATCAATTTAGGTTGAAAGGCGATGACGCATCTGGTGCCAGCAGCGGCTGCGTTGGTCATCCTCCATCTCCTTCACAGGCAGTTCGGCCATTTCAGCAAGCAACCCGATCACCGTCGCAGCTCATTGGATAATGTCGCTATCACGCTGCAATCGGGTTTGCTCATGCGCCGCCTCGGCTTGCATCGCTGCAATCCGCGCCTCAGCGTCGCCTTGGCGGGTCACTGTGTCCAGCTGCGACTGGCTCAGCCGGCCAGACCGCACCGCAGTGCGCCACGACAGGACCAAGGCGAATGTCGAAATGGCAATGGTGGCCGCTTCGGAAAACTTAAGTCCCAGCGCGGCCGGCAGATCCGCCATCGATCAGGCGCCGCGCGCCATCGCTGCAATGCCAGTGCGGGCGATTTCCACGACCCCAAGGGGCTGCATCAACTCAACAAAGGCGTCGATCTTACCGACGTCGCCTGTGACTTCGAAAACAAAGCTTTCCAGCGTCGTGTCGACAACCCGCGCGCGGAACACTTCGGCCATGCGCATCGCCTCCAACCGCTTTTCGCCAGCGCCCGACACTTTGACCAGCGCCAGTTCCCGTTCGACTGCGGGGCCCTCAACCGTCAGATCATGCACGTCGTGCACAGGCACGATACGATCAAGCTGGGCTTTGATCTGCTCAATCACCTGCGGCGTGCCCGTGGTGACGACCGTGATGCGGCTCAGATGGCCGGTATGGTCAGTTTCGGCGACCGTCAGGCTTTCGATGTTGTAGCCGCGCCCTGAAAACAGGCCGATGACCCGCGCCAGTACGCCAGCCTCGTTATCGACGATGACAGACAGCACGTGGCGTTCCGTGCCATCATCATACATCGGTCTGAGGTCATACGCGCTCTTGCGTGATGAGCCTTTTTTAAGGGACAAGGCGTTCATGTCTCAGGTCCTTCCTAGGGGGAAGCGTAAGTCGCCGATGTGACAAAGCCGCTCCTCTATATCAGTTATGGCATGGCGAAGTCGGGCTCGACCCTCGCCTATCAGATTTTGCGCAACGTGCTGGAAAACGCCGGCGCGCCGCAGCCGCCCATTCCGCTGCCCAGCATCATCACGTCCGGTGGATTGAACTTTGTTGAGGTCCTGCGCCCGGCGGAGCTGCAGGAACTGCGCTTTCACGCCGAACGCGCGCCGGGGCTGCCGATCGCGATCAAGACCCATTGCGGGATGTGGAACTGCGTGCGCGACGGGTTGGACGAAGGTTGGATCATCGGCCACGCCGTCTGCCGTGATCCGCGCGATGTTGCGCTGAGCATGATGGACGACAGCCGCGAAAACCGCGCCTGGGGCAAGCGTGACGGCGAGCCGCTGCGCCACATCGAAGACGCGATGGAAGGCGTGCGGTTCAATGCTGAAAAGTTCGAAAAATGGGCGGCCCATCCCGCCATTCTGCCGCTCGACTACGCCCGCATCGGGTTCGACACCGAAGCCGTCGCGCAGCAGATCGCTAACCAGCTGGGGGTCGACGTCGACATTGCCCGTTGCGCTAAAGCGGCGCTGAAGGTTGGCACCAACCTGAACAAAGGTGCGCGGCGCAGATACGATCAGGAACTGAGCCCGGCGGTCAGCGAGCGGATCGCGACCGAATTCGCCAACTTCATCAGCGCCTATTGCGATAACGGTTTTGAGCCGCCCAAACGCAGCATGCTCAGCCGATTTTTGCGCCGCTAGGATCATGATTTCAGCGTCTGCGATTGGCGCAGGAATGGCGTGAACGGCCATTTCCGCCAACGAATTAGACGCGAATAGAGCGGCTTGTAACGTGCCAGACAAACGGCGCTTTCCTCATCCGTCATATCCTCGCGCCAGCGTTGAGGTTGGCCCTTGTTGAACTGACTGCGTTTTTCGCCGTCAAATTTGGCGAGCACCCCTTCGACGGAGCGCTTTTTCAGACCGGTCTGACGGCGCAGGCGCTTGATAAAGGGAACATGATCAAAGGCGAAATCATCGTAAAACGCAGGAAAGACGCCAGGTAGTTTCAGCCAGCTTTCCAACGTCTTGAGCTGACCGTCGATGGATCGATAGGCGTTTTCAAGAGTCTCCATCTCGGTGAAGGCCGCGTCGGTTTTGTCATCGCGCAGCTTCAACATCTCGCGGTTGCGGGCGCCGTGATCCATCAGCGACAGGGCAATCTCACGCGGGTCGCGGAATACAGCATGGCCCAGGGCCTCCCCGCTCCGCAGCATATCGGCCATCTCTGGCGTCGGCATGGAATGGGTTTTCAATGCCAGACAGGTTTTATTGTCAGCGGCGAAGCTCACCATGCCTTCCAATTGTTCGGCTGTCGGCGCGACAATATAGTTGTTCACCGGCGATGGCCCCAGCAGCTCAGGCGGCATCAGCGGCTGGTCGCAACCGTTGCGCATGTAGAATTTCTGCGTCAGCCGCCATGCCAGCGTGGAGCCTGATTTCGTCACGCCGTAAGAGAAATAAAGTCTGTTTGTCATCGTCTGTCCCGTTCGGGAAGAGGAGTGGCCCCTATGCATCCGCAAGGCAAGCCCCCAGTCCAGAACGTCAAAGGGCCGGGCGTGAACCCGGCCCTTGAACC
>CBFHXH010000099.1:0-13927 GCA_965659735.1 uncultured Pikeienuella sp. | reverse complement strand
GTTTCCCAATCTACGACACAATTTGAGATTGGTTCGCAAGATACTGATCTGGGCGGTTCCGGCCGCCCTAATCGTTCTCGCCGCTGTCAGTTACACGCCAGACAGCGACCCGGCCAAGTTGCTGGCGGATTACGGCCATGACGGCGCGCCGGTTGGCAAATTAAGCCTCTTCACCCGCGAATATGGTGACCCAAACGGCCCACCGTTGATCCTGATCCACAGCTCCAACGGAAACGCGCTGACATGGGAGGCGATGATTGACCGCCTGCCCGGCTATCGCATCATCACCTATGATCAGCCAGAACACGGTCTGACCGGACCACAGCCCGAATACACCTATGGTCCCGATCAGATGATCGAGGCGCTAGATCAGGTCATAGCGCCAAAGGCCTGGCAACCGCCGCAATAGCGGGCAGTTCCATGGGCGGGCGCACCGCTGGGACCTTTGCCGCGACCTACCCCGAACGTGTCAGCGCCCTGATCCTGATCAGCGCCTCAGGCACGCCCGCCTGACCCAAGGATACGGCACATCAACCGGGGCTGATTGAAAGCCAGCTGCAAACCCCCGGGTTCAATCAGGTCCTGACCTATGTCACGCCGCGCTCAATCATTGCAGACACGTTGAACCGCATGGTCGTCGATCCGTCCTATATCGACGACGCCCATATCGACCTCTACTGGCGGATGATCCGCGCGCCCGGCAATCGGCAGGCGACGCTGGATCGCGCTGCGCAAGATCGCGCGCCTTTCCATGCGCTGCTGGGCAAGCTCAGCGACTATCGCGGACCTAAATTGATCCTGTGGGGGCGACAGGACGCCGTGGTGCCCCTGTCCGCCGCAATGAGCTTTCAGGAAGTTCTGCCACAAGCAAAGTCTCACATTCTGGACGATATCGGCTACCTGCCAATGGAAGAAGCGCCCAGCGCGACCGCAGGATTGATTGGCGCCTTTCTGCAAAGCACCAACTGAACTGCGTCAAAGGGGACCCGCCCACAGATCATCGCGGGGGCCAACGTTGTCGAATTTTTCAGAATAACAATGGCGCAGACTGCCTCGTTGCGGCGAAGTCAGGCTGCGCCTGAGGGTGACCCCTCACGCTGTTACGCTCCTAAAACATACTCGGTACGCAACGCCACATACGCCGACCCTCCACAGTCGACGCGCCAACGAGGTGCACGCCAGGCGCAGCCCATAAAGGGGCATGGCAACGCCGACGCCGTGCAGCTTAGAAACTGAAGATGCCCCCAAGCACCCGCTGACAGGTGCAACATTGTCAGTAATCTTGGTCACCAACTGACAACCCTAGGGTTATTCAGTGATGAATTAAGGCGTGATTTGCACATGTGTGACAAAAGGTTAACGTGGTCTACAGCGAGGTTTTTCTGAGCCCTTGGAGAGATTAAAACCCTAACGGTCATACTGGCGAAATGCTAAGGTCAGTTAAGTCGATGAAATAAATTACCTTTACGTTATAGTTATATTAGCGACGTAAACGTTAATTAACTCCCCACAACCGCTATAACCTTAGCAGCAGCCCAAGGTGCCAAGCCCAAATGTGGCAAATACCGACACACGGCGACCCCAGCTGCGTTGTGGCGGCTCTTTTCGGCGCAGTTCTTTTGTTTAGCTGGCAATTTTCCCCCTGGAAACGCAAAACGGCACTATCTGTCCGGCAAAGTCGGATCATGTGGCGTCAGCATCATACCAAAGGTGCCAACAACGCGCCAAAATGGCGCTTTCGCAACATATGGCGGCGCAAAAGCCCCTCTACCCAAGTGTTCGAGGTAAGCATATATTGGCGCCAAATCAGGGTTTCGGAGGGGCTATATGCGCTGCCCATTTTGCGGTGATACAGAAACACAGGTCAAAGACAGCCGCCCGGCTGAGGACCACGTCACCATCCGGCGGCGGCGGTTCTGTCAGGCCTGCGGCGGCCGCTTTACGACCTATGAACGCGTCCAGCTGCGCGATCTGACGGTTCTGAAAAAGAACGGGCGGCGGGAATCGTTCGACCGTGACAAGCTGGCCCGCTCTATCCGTATCGCTTTGCAGAAACGCCCGATCGAGGGCGACCGGATCGACCAGATGATTTCCGGCATTGTGCGGCGTCTGGAAAGCATGGGCGATTCCGACGTCCGATCCGAAAGCATCGGCGAAATCGTGATGGAGACATTGGCCCGGATCGATACGGTTGCCTATGTCCGTTTCGCCTCGGTCTACAAAAACTTCCAAGAAGCTGACGATTTCGAAGACTTTGTCGCCGAACTCCGCCCCAAACTGCCAGACGATGACTAAACCCGCCGCTGATCGGCGGTGGATGCTGGCGACGTTGACGCTGGCGAAACGGGGGTTGGGGCGGGTCTGGCCCAACCCGGCAGTCGGCTGTGTGATCGTCCAAGGCGATCGCGTCGTGGGGCGCGGCTGGACCCAACCAGGCGGCCGCCCTCATGCCGAGGCAATGGCGTTGGCCCAGGCGGCTGACCGGGCGCGTGGTGCCATCGCCTATGTCAGCCTTGAACCTTGCGCCCACCATGGCCGCACCCCGCCTTGCTGCGACGCGTTGATTGCGGCGGGCGTCGCACGTGTCGTCTGTCCCATGACCGACCCGGACCCAAGGGTCGCGGGCCAAGGGTTCGAGCGGATGCGCGACGCAGGCGTCACTGTCGACATCGGGCTGCTGGCCGAGGATGCCGCGCGGGTGAACGAAGGATTCCTAGGGCGTATCCAGACCGGCAGGCCACATGTGACGCTGAAACTGGCGACTTCGCTCGATGGCCGCATTGCTACGGCCAGCGGTGAAAGCCAGTGGATCACCGGCCCCGCCGCCCGCGCGCGGGTGCATCTGCTGCGCGCCCAATCCGATGCGATCATGGTCGGCGCCCGAACCGCGCGCGCCGACACGCCCAGCCTCAACGTCCGTTTGCCAGGGTTGGAGGGACAAAGCCCAATCCGCATCATTCTCGGTGGATCTGCTGACGACGACCAGCCGCCTCAATTGGCCAAGGCGGATGCTGAGGCCTGGCATCTGCATCGCGCGAATGCGACCCCAATGCCCGGCGCAAAATCCGTTGTCGCTGCAGACATAGATGGCGACATTGATCTGGATGCGCTTGTTACAAAGCTGGGGGCCGAAGGACTGACCCGCGTGTTCTGCGAAGGCGGCGGTGCCGTGGCCGCGGGCCTTTTGAACGATGATCTTGTGGATGAATTGATCTGGATGACCGCTGGCGTGACGATTGGCGCTGACGGACGCCCGGCAACTGGCGCCCTGCCCTTTGGCCCGCTCGCCGCAGCGCCGCGCTTCGATCTTGACCGGGTTGAAGTGCTGGATGGCGATGTCGTCAGCACATGGCGTCGTCAGCGCCAGATCCAGGCATAGCTGGCCATCAGGCCCTGCGCTTTGGACAGCGCCCTGCCTGCAACGCCAGCGTGGCCAACACCGTCGCTGAGCCGCTCAACAATCAATTCAGGCGTACAGGCCAATCCTGATACCGGATCGCGATAGGCCGGATAGTCAATCAAAACAGCGTGAACCAACGCCTCCAGCGACGGGCGGGCGCGGCGGCGGTCGGGCGGCGCGCCGCGATCCCGGGTCAGGCCCCACCCGGCATAGAACGGCGCGCCGTAGCATGTGACGGACTTGCCGCGGATCAGCCCCTCGAACCCCATCAAAGAGGTCATGGTCCAAACCTCATTCGCAATATCAAGACAATGATGGGCATCAGCATCGCGCGCCACATCATCCGCCAACCCAGACAAATCATCTGGCGATATCGCGCCGGGCCTCAGCCCCGCCTCCACATCCGGATGGGGTTTGTAAATCACCCACGCATCCGGCGCATCCCTGCGAATTGATTGGAGGAGCGCCAGATTGGTGCGCACCTTCCCAGCCCCAAGGGTAATGGAGGCGTCATCCTCCACCTGCCCCGGCGCGAGGATTACGCACGGATGGTCTGGGCGTGCTGGCGCCGCCCGCCCCGTGTTGTATTTCGTGACCCCGTTGTCGACGATCCGGTCAATCAACTGGCGAGCTCGAGCGCGGGCTGCGGCGGTTTCGGGCGCCGCCTCGATCAACGCCTCCAACCGGCTGGGGCGGCTTGGGTCATAGTAGATCCCAAGGTCGTCAAAGCTCAGCGACAATGGCGGCGTCAACGCAGCGCCAAGGCCAACTGACCTCAGAAACCCATCCTCAACCCGCGTTGCGGTTTCACTACCAGCGGTTTGCCCCCAAACGACGTGTCGCGCGCCCGTCTCTTGCGCCTCAGACGCCGCCTTTGCCGCATCGTCACGGAACCGGGGCGTATCGTCCGCCCCCTTCAGGAAATCAGCCACATAGCGACGTTTCCACAACCGCACCCCGCTGCAAATCGCAGGTTGGCGATTGCGCTCATGCTCGGCGCGCAGAACCTCCAACGCATCGCAGGCGGCCTCAAAACCAATGACGCCACCACGCCAGGGGTCAAAATAAAGCGGGTAATCGAGGTAAGCTGCCGCGAAAATCTCGGCCGCCGTGCGCCGCGCGGTGCGCCGCGGCATGGGGGCTTCGTCTTCGGTCGCGCCCCACCCCGCATAGAACGGGGCGCCAAAACATCGAACTGGCTTGCCTGCGATCAACGCTTCGAAGCCAAGCTGCGAGCTGACCGTGTAGACCGCCGCCGCATCTTCAATCAGATACTAGGGGTTGGCGTCATCGGTGATGAGGCGCGCGCCCTGCGCCCGATCCGGCGTCAAATGCCCCGCCTTGCGCCCCATGACGACGTCAGGGTGGGATTTGACGATGATCTCGCACCCTGGATGGTCAGAACGCGCGGCCGCCAGCATCCGGTCAAAGTTATCAGCCGTCGCACCCCCATAGGTGATGGAGGCGTCACCGCGCGTCTGATCAACGACAAGAATATGCCCTGAGGGCGGATCCAAAAGCGCAGGCGCATGATTGTATTTTGAAAGACGCGCAGCGCGCAAACGGGCGATCCCCGCCTCAGCCCGCTTCAGATCGCCATCACCATCCGTGATTAGCTGTTCTAGGCGCGATGGCGCGGCGCTGTCGTAGTAAACGCCGACATCATCAAGGATCAGGCTGATCACAGGGCGCGATCCGCCCGGATGGACGGATCGGAGGAAACCGTCCTCAATCGTTATGACCTGTTTGCCCGTGACCCGCGCCGCCGTCAACCCGCGGCGCGCCGCCCCCCGCCGGCCCCAGACACCGATAGCGTCATGCGGGGCGGCGCCCGGCCCAACGCGCCAGCCGGCATCAGCCAATGCGCGGCGCAAGGCCGGCTGCCACAAAAAACCCAGAGAAAAAACACCAAGACGGCGCAAGTCGCGCGCCGCCTGTTCGTTCATCAGATCACCCGATCAGAAGCCGCCGGTCGCGGTCTGGATCGAAGATACCGACCCCGCGAACCCGATGGACGATGCAATGACACTCGCGACTTTCTGGAACCGAGCGAAAGGCGCGTCGGTGACGTAGAGAATATCGTCATCCCGCATCTTCATCGTGTCGGCCAGGAACAGGCCGCTGCCTTTGGTTATGTCGATCAGGTAGGCGATATTGCGGGGCTGATCCACGGTCGCCGTTTCCGACAGCTGCACAGCAATTTCCGGCGGCTCCTTGCGGAAAAGGAAGATGCCGGACGGATCAGAGACGGAAGAATTCAGACCACCGATCAGCGCGATCGCGTCGAGGACAGAGATATCGCGCGTCGGAAATGGCACGCGGCTTTGCCCAACGGCGCCAAGCGACCGGAAATTGCGCGTGTCTTTGTTCAGGAAAATGATGTCACCCGCCCGCACGGGGATATCATATTGCGGGTTTTCAAACAGTTCCCGCATCCAGATTTCACCTTCCAGCTCACCCCGGCGCACTTTGACAAGCACAACTTCCGGATCTGGTACGGAAAAGCCGGTTTTAGCCAGAATGCTCAGCAGGCTGCGCGACGTTCTGTCGATCGGCACGATACCAGCGACGCCAGCCGACCCAGTGATAGTGATAGATTTGCTGTCGCCAGTTTCGCGGCGCACCTCGACCTGAGGGTCGAGCGTTTTCTCGCTCAGCAGCTTGACGATCGTCCGGCGCAGCCCGTCAGTGGTGCGACCCGAGGCGCGCACATTGCCAAGGTAAGGAAGATAGATCGAACCACTTTCTTCAATTTCCGCCACCAGCGAGGTCGCCCCGCCAATGGGTGAAAACAGGCCATTTTCACCACGCTCCCAGATCGTCACGCCCAGCACGTCGCCAATACCCAGCACCGCCGTTTTTTCGGGGAGTGCATCGATCAGGTTCATTTCAAATCCGCGGGATTCGTCCACATTGGCGATGTCGACGACCTGCGCCGTCACAGGAACCAGATCGAAACCATCATCCTTGACCGCACCCGGACCGCCCGCGAGATCTTCGTAATACGGGCCAGACCGCGGCAGTCCGCAGGCCGCCAGCGCACAAACCAGCGTCAATCCGATCAGGGATCGTCCTACCGATGACATGGTAAAAGTCATTGAATAGTTCCTGCTCGCTCCGCCATTATTGGGCGTGATTTCGCGAAACATTACCCCATCGTTTCGTGAGGCGCCATCATGCAATGCGTTCAACTTGGGGGCAAAACAGATTTTCGATGCGATGTCGCGCGAATACTGCACATTCCACCCGGCAGCCCGTTCACCTGATCTGTGCGACCGTTCGGAATGGCGTGACATTTCCTTCCGCCCTCACCGCGCCCGCCTGCTGGAAAGCACGCTCATACGGGTCGAGATAATCCATCATCTTGGGTGCAATTTCAGCGGCGGCATTGCGTATACCCGGACGGGTGTAAAAACTGCCCCTGACCTGGCTGCTCATCAGCAGGAACCGGCGGTAATCGCGATACGCCCCCGCGTCTGGCGCCATCGGCTTTGCAAAAAAGTTGGCAAGCGAGATTTTCTGCGTGAATTCAGGTTTTTCGTATACGGCCGATCCCAACAAAGCGATGGGCAGACCACGCCACAGCGCCTGCTGACCCGCTGTTGAATTGACCGTGACAGCCGAACGCGCGCGATCAAGCAACGGGTAAAGTTTGCCACCATGAAGAAACGTGACCCGGTCAGACAGGCCGAATTTCGCGGCCAGTATCTTCATCTTCGCTTCCAATCCTTCACGCCCATCTTCGAATGGGTGGGATTTGAAGACGATGTGATGGTCTGTGGGCGCACCCTTGGCGAAGGCTTCGAGACTGTCGCGCATGAAGTCAGTGACAGTTTTATAGGGACTGTGATCGCGCATCGACGCATCGATGGCGAGTTGTAGTAATATCAGGTGATAGGTCTTGCCGCTCCGCAGCACTCTGCTCTCACGCAGGCGCCTTTCGGGGGTCAGCAGCGGCAGCAGCAAAAGGCGTTTGCTGTAATAGGCCAGCTCCAACTTGGTGGAGGTTGGGCGGTGAGATTGAAACTGCGGATAGCCGTGGTTGCGAAACAGGACGTCAAAATGATGGCGAAATCCATGAAATGCATGCCGCCACGCCGCGCCCCAATGCGGCGGCGCCGCCTTCGCTTCATAGGGTTCAACGGTGGCCGCGGCGCGCATTTCGTCCACAGTCAGGTCCATCAGCCGCGAATGACCGTTCGATCCGCCCCGCTCATACGTCACCCAGAACGGGCGCAGATACCCTTCTTCAAATACATGGACGATAATGCCGCTCTGTTCCGCGATGCGGATCGCCGTCGCGTGATAAAACCGGGTATCGCCATAGAGGCAGATATCGGTGACGCCCCTTTCATCAATCAGCCGCGCAAGCCAATCAGACCAGTCCTCTGGCGCATCCGTGAAGGCCTGATATGGACCAACGCCGCCCCATTCCCGGTCATCAGCGCGGTTCAGGCCAACTTTTAAAACGCCTGCACCCCCGGCGCGCAATCTGCGCGCAAGTACCCGGAAAAAGGGCCCGTGCGGCCTCTGTAGGAATAGAAACTGACGCCCCAAAGCTGGCTAGTCCCTTCTTTCCGCCCTGCTGGGCAAGAATGTTTCCAAAATACCGCGCGCGCTTCAAGTCCCACATGAAGCATTGCGTGCGTCCGCGTAACCCTTGCCCGCCATGATCATTCACCCTATTCGTCTGGAAAACGTAAAGGATGAGAAGATGTTCACAGGAATCGTCACATCTCTTGGTGAAATTGAGGCGATCACGGGCGATCATGATCTAACGATCAAAATTTCCTGTGATTATGGCTATGAAGGCATCGCCCTTGGCGCATCAATCGCCTGCTCAGGCTGCTGCCTGACCGTCACCGATTGCAGCTCGCATGACCGCGGCGCGTGGTTTACGGCTGATGTTTCGGCTGAAACACTTTCGAAAACCAGCCTCGGCGACTGGGCCGTTGGTCACCGGATCAACCTGGAACGTTCGCTGAAAGTCGGCGACGAACTGGGCGGCCACATCGTCACTGGCCATGTCGACGGCGTTGGCGAAATCACCCGCCTTGCGGATGACGGCGACAGTCTGCGCGTGTCGATAAAGGCGCCCGACGCGCTTGCGCCCTATATCGCCGCGAAGGGCTCCATCGCACTCGACGGCGCATCGCTGACGGTGAACGAGGTTGATGGCGCAACCTTCGGCGTGAACCTGATCCCCCACACCAGGAAGGTCACAACCTTTGGCGACCTGGCCGAGGGTCAGAAGATCAATCTCGAAATTGACGTGCTGGCCCGATACGTGAAGCGCATGCGCGATATGGAAGGCTGACGCCGCTTTCCGCCTGAATGGGCGCCGCGCCCTCTAGCAATCCGCGGTGGCGCGCGCTAAGTGCCGTTCATGCGACGCAGACAGGTCATAGGCGTATGAGCGAAACCCACTACAGCCAGTATATCTCCCCCACGGAGGAGATCATTGATGAGGCCCGCAACGGCCGCATGTTCATTCTTGTGGATGAAGAGGATCGCGAAAACGAAGGCGATCTGATCATCCCCGGCCAGATGGCGACGCCTGATGCGATCAACTTCATGGCGACTCATGGCAAGGGCCTGATTTGCCTTGCGATGACGGCGGATCGGCTCGACCAGCTTGGTCTTGATCTGATGTCGACCAATAACCTCAGCCGGCATGAAACCGCATTCACGGTTTCGATTGAGGCAAAGGAAGGCGTCACAACCGGCATCTCCGCCCATGACCGCGCCCGCACCGTGGCGGTGGCGATCGACAGCGCCCACGGCGCAGACGATATCGCAACGCCGGGCCATGTCTTTCCGCTGCGCGCGAAAAAGGGCGGCGTTCTGGTCCGCGCAGGGCATACCGAGGCCGCTGTGGACGTATCCCGCCTTGCCGGTCTGAACGCGTCTGGCGTGATCTGCGAGATCATGAAGGACGACGGCACAATGGCGCGCCTGCCTGATCTTGTGTCCTTCGCCCAACTTCACGGGTTGAAAATCGGCACGATCAGCGACCTGATCGCTTGGCGCCGCCGACACGACAACCTCGTCCGCGGCGTGGCTGAACGTGCGATCACGTCGATCCATGGCGGCGATTGGATGTTGAAAGTCTTCCAGGACACGCCTTCCGACAGCGAGCATATCGCGCTGGTCAAAGGAGACCTGTCCGCCCCCGGCCCGGTTCTGGTCCGGATGCACCAGATGGACCCGCTGGAGGACGTCGTCGCCCTGTCTGAAGAACGCTACCAACAGGTGCCCAACGCCATGCGCGCCATCGCTGGTGAAGGCCGGGGCGTTGTGGTTCTGCTGCGCGACATGACCGCCAACCTCGTCTCCGCCCGCCTCTCAGATGACACCGACGCCCCAAAGCAGCTGCGCCAATACGGGATCGGGGCGCAGATCCTCGCATCGCTTGGCGTCAACGACATGACCCTTCTGACAAATTCGCCAACGCCGTCCATTGTCGGGCTGGACGCTTATGGACTGTCGATCTCGGGCACCCGCAAGATTGGGGAAGCGTAAGATGGCGTCTTCAGAACACGGACCTGGCCTGACACCGCCAAGATTCATCGACACGCCCAAGGTCCTGATCGTCGCTGCACCCTTCTATCGCAACATTGCCGACAATCTGATCGCTGGCGCACGCGTGGCGTTGACCAATGCCGGCTGCCAATCCGAAGTGATCGAAGTGCCTGGCGCGCTGGAAATCCCAACAGCGATCTGCCTCGCGGAAGGCGTATACGAAGGTTTTGTCGCCCTCGGCTGTGTGATCAGGGGCGAGACGACGCATTATGAAACCGTCTGCAACGACTCCAGCCAGGCGCTGACCCTGCTTGGCATTGAGCGCAAGATCTGTCTTGGCAACGGTATCCTCACCGTCGAGAACCGCACACAGGCGGAGGTTCGCGCAGATCCTGCCCAGATGAACAAGGGCGGCGGCGCGGCAGAAGCAGCGTTGCACCTGATGGCGCTGGCCCGCCGTTTTCGCCGCAGCGCGCCAGGAGAGACAATCCAGATGGCGACCGGCGGAGATCTCGCCTGATGCCCCGCCCCATTCCCTTCGCCAAGGGCGCCGAAAAGCGCCAGATGAGATCCGCAGCGCGGCTCGCGGCGGTTCAGGCGCTCTACCAGATGGAAGTCGCCAAAGAGCCGATGGACAAAGTGCGCGCCGAATTCGAAACCCATCGCTTCGGAATGGAGATTGACGGCGAGCAGTTGCGGGAAGCGGATGTCGACCTTTTCCGCACGATCCTCGACGACGTCGTGGCGCGGCAGGCGTATATCGACCAGCTTACCGACAAGGCTTTGGTGGATCGCTGGCCACTGGGCCGGATCGACAGCACGCTCCGCGCCCTGTTCCGCGCGGCCTGCGCCGAATTGCAGGATCAAAAGGGTGCACCGCCGAAAGTGATCATCTCAGAATACATTGACGTCGCCCGCGCCTTCTGGCCCGAAGGCAAGGAACCCGGCCTAGTAAATGCCGTTCTCGACATCATTGCGCGCAGCGAGCGGCCCACTGAATTTAGTTAAGGCTATTTGACCTCGTTCGCCGCAGGCGAAACCAGTGTACGTGGGCCCTGAAAGCAGCGTTAGCTGTCGAAGGGCTGCAATTGCGGCAACGCTTCGCAAAACTGCGCCATCGCATCTTGCCGCTTTTCCCCACTGACGATCAGCACCAGCCGTGTTTCATCCACCCCATCCGGCCAGCCGTCGATCAGTTTTGGCGGGCTGATGACGTGGCCCGCGATATGCACGACGCGCGGCCTGTTCGGGTGACCTTCAAGCTCCACCACGCCCTTGACGCGCAGAAGATCCGGGCCGAGCGAAATGATGAGGGCGCGGATCGCCTGATCCAGCGCTGCGGGGGCGATTGGATCAGACGCCCGGAAACAAAATGCAGACGCTGTTTCACCATGCGCATTCACGTCGTGATGGTGGTTATGATGGTCATGGACGTCAAACTTCAGCCATTGCGCAACATCGGGTGCCCGGCCATCCGGGTCATAGGCGGCGAGTGAAAAGATATCTGCCGCGCTTGCATCCTCCACCGCCATGACGGCTGCATTGGGGTTGCCCTGAGCAATTTTCTGATAGAGGGCCGCCAAATCGCCCTTGCCATCCTGCTCGGCCGCCAGAGCGCTTTTGCTCACCAAAAGCACATCTGCGACGGCGACCTGCTTTTGCGCCTCGGGGAACCGGTCGATGCTGGACATGCCATTCACCGCGTCAACGACGGTGACGACACCGTTCAACGTGAACCGCTGCAGCAGAAAGTCATTGGTCATGAACGCCTGAAGTATCGGCACCGGGTCGGCCAAACCTGTCGTTTCGATCACAACACGATCGAAATATGGGCCAATCTTACGATCCGCTTCGTCCAGCAGACGCAACAACGTCAGGCGCACATCGCCCGAGATTGTGCAGCAAAGGCAGCCGACCGACATCGCGAAGGCGCGCTCATCCGATTGTGCGATCAATGCGCCGTCGACCCCGGCTTCGCCAAACTCGTTGACGACCACCGCCGTGTCGCCAAAGGCAGGCTCTGAGATCAGCTGGTTCAACAGCGTGGTTTTGCCAGCGCCCAGAAACCCGGTCAGGATGGTGATGGGGATGCGGGTCATCAATCGCCTTCAATACGAGCGCCTGGATGCATGTCCCCCCAGATACGCGCCGCATCGCGCGCAATCAACCGCCGTTCCACGCGATCAAGTTCGGCCAGCGCCTGATCCGGATCACCAATGCGGTCCAACGCCTTGGAATACGTCTTACGCACAGATCGCGGGCGCCATGGAAGCATTGCCGTCGAAAGCCAACGCCTCAGCTCGGCAGGCAGGCGATCAAATTCAGTCATGCGGTCTTCTTTGCGCCGGCGTCTTTTCAGACTGGTGCGCCCTTGGTTCGTGCGGTTCATTCGGCGACGCGGTCCTTTGACGCCAGATCCATCGCCGTGTCTAGCACCATGACAAACCGCGTTCGGCCAGTGCCTTCAATCGGTGGGGACCGGTGCAGCAGCTTCGGCGGGGCCCGGTCGCGCCATTCTGATCCTCGGAAAATCGCGTGCGCCCCGGTTGGCACGGAAAACACCTGTTCCGGCGCGTCACCATTGGCTGACACCCCGTATTGCGTGCCTTCGCCGCGATAGGTGCAGATCAGGCGCGCCTCCACCGCGTCGAGATGGAATTTGCGGCAGGCGTTGCCGGTGACGACCTCTACCCGCATTTTCAGAAAGGTCGTGTTCATGATCTTTGCGAAGACGCCACAGATCGCCGCCATATCTGCGGCCAGCACCGCCGCCCGCCCTTTGTTCGGCAAACCCTGCGCTGCGAGAAGGTTGGCGAGGAAGCCGCGTGCGTCTTCGGCGCGAAAGACCGTTCTGCCACGGGGCCATTGATCTACGGGCAGTGTGTCAATCCAGGTTTGAAACTTTTCCGACGGCGTCCGGTTCCAGATCGCGGCGACGCAGCCTGGTTCGCTAATTGTTGCGAGGTCGTTCGCGCTGTCTGTGACAGCCACATGCGAGACTGGGATTTCAGGGGCGGTGCGGTCTTGTTTCATCTTCATCTCCTCCGCCGTCTGAAAGGCGCAAGCTGATCGTATCGCGTCAGTGCGTTATTATAGAAACGTAATAACATTACAAATGTGATCTCGTTACTTTTCAGCGCGCCAAAGCAAATGGCCCCACGGTGTGAACCACGGGGCCATGCAAATTTACATTTCTGGAATTCCCTCACTTATCAGTGTCTTACCTTAGGCTTCACGCGTGAAACCATCAAAGATTTCACACGGTCGATCAAGCCAGCGCCCGATCCAACGCACCTTCCAGACGACTGACGGCACCATCAACGTCGTAGAGCTTGTCCAGACCAAACAGCCCGATGCGGAAGCTGGAATAATCTGCAGGCTCGTCGCACATCAGCGGCACGCCTGCCGCGATCTGAACGCCCTGTTTGGCGAACTTGGCGCCTGTTTTCACGTCTGGGTCGTCAGTATAGCTGACTACCACAGCCGGCGCGCCAAACCCGTCTGCTGCCACGGACCGGATATCGCGCTTGGTCAGGGCATGCCGAACCTTGGCACCCAGATCAGCCTGCGCTGCCTTCAGCTTGTCAAAGCCGTATTTCTCCGTCTCGACCATCACATCGCGGAAGACGCGCAGGGCGTCTGTCGGCATGGTGGCGTGGTAGGCGTGGCCACCATTTTCGTAGGCTTCCATGATCTTGGTCCAGGTCTTCAGGTCGCCCGCAAAACTGGTGGAGGCGGAGGCTTCGCACGCCTCACGTGCCCGTTCAGACATCATGACAAGGCCGGCGCAGGGCGAGGCTGACCACCCCTTTTGTGGGGCAGAAATCAGGACATCGACACCAAGCGCCTTCATATCGACCCACATCGCCCCAGAGGCGATGCAGTCGAGGATAAACAGCCCCCCGACCTCATGCACCGCTTTCGCAACCTCGGCAATGTAGTCGTCAGGCAGGATCATGCCAGCTGATGTTTCGACATGCGGCGCAAATACTGCTGCAGGGCGCT
>CBFHXH010000098.1:0-14052 GCA_965659735.1 uncultured Pikeienuella sp. | reverse complement strand
CGTTGATGCTGAGAAACGTCCACGGCAGCGGATGGCAGCTGCGCCATTAATCTAGGCTCTGACGGTTCCTTATGAAGATGGCGTATGCGGGTACGCGCGAAGCATGTTGCTTTTCTAGGCGCAGAAATATTTTAAGAGGGGGACGCCACAAAGTAAGCCGGCTTCGGTCGTTCGTTTGCCATCTCTGGTCCTCTGCTTTCCTAACCATGGGGGCGGACCAATTCAAAGGGGGAGGCTCAGCGCCAACAAGGTGTTCGCGTTAGGCTCTGGATCTTTAAAACGATGAACTTATGTTTGGCGGCAAAGCGGACCTTCGAGCAATGTGCAGCGAACTGCGGCTCGGAGCCCAACGGCGACGGTCATTGTGCAAGAGCTCTTCGCAAACGCAGCGGGCCCAAAGGCGACATTCGAAGCCAGTGTCGAATTTTGCAGTTGCGTTTCCGTTTCCTGCCATTCGCTGCGGTGCCGTTGATCTAGAGAAGCCGATGCGCAGCGTCAAATGGTAGCCGCAGCTGCCGTTCGATGTCTTTTTGAGCTAGATTGGGCCAGCCAGTCCTAGGTCGGCTGGGTGGTCGCTCTTGGAAAGGAACGGCGAAGCTGACCGACATCCAGAGTTTCTAGAGTGAACCCCTACTTGGTTAGGCTCACCAATAGCGTTCGAAGCGTCGAAATATTATCTTCGGACAATAGCTTGTCGACAATGTCTTCCTGATCGGAAATCTGGATCGCCAGCCTTTTGTAAAGTGTTCCGCCTTCCTCTGAGAGGAGGATGTTTATCTTGCGGCGATCCTGCGTGTCAGGCGCGCGAAATACGAGGCCCGAGGCCGTCATTCTGTCGATGATCTTTGTCAGCGTCGGCGGCTCCACCAGCGCAATCCTGGCAAGACTGTTCATTTGGGACGGGCCGTTTTGCGCAAGCGTCTCCAGAATCCAGAACTGCTCAACCGCGACCCCTTCGGGTTTCAGCCGTTTGGCCAGGTCTGATTCCAATGTGCGACTGGCGCTCGCGAGCATCCACACTAAGTGCCTGTCTCGGTCTGCGGTTCCGACGTCGTCACCCACAGCTGACCCCCAAATTAGTTTCTTTTTGAATAATTTCCACGGCGTTCAGACGGGTTCATACTTTGCGGGATAAACGAGTTCAACGCCTTTTTTGACACCGTTTAGGCTAAAATTTCCGAGCGAAAAGTCGACCCGTCCGCCTCTCCGATCCTGAGCGGCATATGGATGTCTGTCGAAGGAGAAATCTTAAGCACAGAAAGCGCTGCAGCGCGGTCGAATCCCCCTGCTACAATCGAGGCCATCGTTGCCCGATCGCCGCCGCCCGCGTGCCCTATGGCGCGGGCGAGGCGCACGCCGTCATAAAGCTCCATGGTCATTGAGGTTACCGGCGGCTTGGCGTCGCCATAGAGGGCGCTGTATGCGTCCAACATCTCTTCCCGCCCTGTGTCAGCCGCTGTGGTGAAGTAGGGCTGGCAGGCGTATAACCCCTCCGCCTGATCGCCATCCAGCGCCCAGAGCAGCGTCTCATCACAGCCGAGGCTGAAGCGCGCCGCCTGGCGGGGCAGGCCAGCTGCAGCGAAGGCACGATGGAAACGCACGCTTTCATGGCCCAGCAGAACAACGATCACGCCGTCAGCGCGTGAGCGGCGAATTCTGCTCAGCGCGACATCATAATCGCCGTCGCCGAACGAAACGAAGCTGGATCCAACGATAGAGCCGCCAACGGATTCGACAGCTCTCGCGACTACGCTGTAGGCGGCGCGCGGCCATAGATAATCGTTGCCAATGAAGAACCAGCGCGAAATCCGACGCTTGCGCGCGAGCCATTCAATGGATGGCGCTGCGGCTTCGGCGTCTGTAACGCCCAGCGGAATGGCGCTGGGACCGCACCAACCGCCTTCGTATTGCGGCGTGTAGATATAGGCGACCTCTCCGGCCAAGGTGCGTGTGATGGCGTTGCGCTGATGTGAGGGCTGCATACCGACGACGATCTGGACGCCGTGACGCTCACGCAAAGCGTGGGCGGCGGCGGCGGCGGTTTCTGGCGTTTCTCCGCAGTCCACGCTGATCAGATCGACAGGCGGCCCGTCACTACGTTCGGTCGCCGCCAGCATCGCGCACGCCTGGCCACCTAGCCGCCAGACGCCTGCGGGTCCCGAATGGGGTAGCAACAATCCGATCCGCATTAATCATCACCCTCGATGCTGCGCAAAACGCGCTGCGCTGCAACATCATGAGAAAGAAAATCTTGCACCGCAACATATTTCGGGTAAACTTTGTTTCTTTGGAAACTATTGCATCTTTCCGGAACAGGGGCTGACCCGATCCATGTGCCCTTCAGGCGGCGTGGTTCACATTTGGCCTCACTTGTCGACTGGGCGTGATGCAGGTCAATGGAGCATGGGATGCACAAGATCGATCTACCGGATTACATCGTGGAGCGAGCGGCGTTGTTGCGCGGCGAGCGTGATAGAATTTTCGACATCAGCAACGCAGAGCGGACGGCTCATATCGTGGTCGATCTGCAGAACGGATTCATGCGCGAAGGGGCGCCCGTCGAAGTACCCATGGCGCGGGAGATCGTGCCCAACGTCAACCTGATCAGCGCCGGGCTGCGCGCCGCTGGCGGACTGGTCGTCTACCTGCGCTACACCTATGATCCGGCCGAACCATTCAGCTGGTCGACCTGGTATCGCGAGATGATCACCCCCGACGCGGCGCAGGGCCATATGGAGGCTTTTGCCGCGGGCGCGCCTGACCATCTGCTCTGGGATCAGCTTGACGTTGTCGAGGGAGATCTGATCGTCAACAAGACCCGTTTCAGCGGGTTCGTTCCCGGCACATGCGGGCTACACGACATGCTGACAAATGCCGGCATCGACACACTGATCATCACCGGGACGCTGACCAACTGTTGTTGCGAAAGCACGGCGCGCGACGCTAACCAGTTAAATTATCGCGTTATTTTTGTGACCGATGGCAACGCAACCCATACCGATGCTGATCACAACGCCACGCTTGCCAACATGGCGACGCTGTTCGCGGACATCCAGTCGACGGATCAGGTGCTTGCAAATATCAGCCAGGCCGGGCGGAGCAGCCGCGCCGCCTAGGCCAGCTGGTCCATGATCGAGAGAGCGGCTGCGCGCAGGGTGCCGCCGCTGTCTGCCGCCAGTCGGACGCCGACCCCAATACCGCCGCGAAGCGGGGTCATCCCAGCATAGACGCCTGGGGCGCTCGGCAAGGACAACGCGGGCGTCTTTTCCGGCGGGCAAAGGATCAGAAATGACCCAAATGCGCTCACCTTGCCGGGCAGCGCGCCAAGGCGGGCGTAGTCTGCCGCCGTAACGCTCTGCCGATCAATCAAAAGCGGCGCGCCGGTAAGGTCCTCCACCACAGTTTCAGACCGCCAGTCAACTGGGCGGTCACCTGCGAGGCACACGCCTTCAAAGCCCACGAAAGAGCCGCTTGGATCGTATGCAATAGAGGTGCTCAGATGCAGCGCTGACCCGGGCGACAGCGCATAAGGTTCCGCTGCGATGGTGAGCCGCGCGCCCGCCGCGATCTGATATCGCCAGGCTGTCGCGGCGGGTCCGCGTTTGCCGCGATGGACGACAATCGCCCCAGCGTCTTCAACCCGAACGGCTGCGCCGGGACAGATGCTCAGCCTCTGATGGCGCGAATCGCCTGAAAGCAGGCCCGCCCCAGCCACTTGTGGAAGAATGCGCAGCGTGCCCTCAGCATCCGCCGCGCCAAAGGCACGACCAATTGACCAGGGAAAAGCCACACGATGGCGATGCATCCGCAAGACGCCGCCGGGCGCCGCGCTGACTGACAGATCCAGTACATGCTCCGTCGCAGGAGCGAACGCGGTCTGCGGCGCGTTCATTGGAAGAGAAGGTTCGACGAAATCGCCGACGCCACCTCCCGCACGCCGACACCGGCCCGGCAATTGGATCCAAGAACCGGGCGGCCCTCGCGCACCCGCATCGCCTCGGCCAGCATGGCGTCCAGATCGACGCCGACATGCGGCGCAAGGTCGGTCTTGTTGACCACCAGCAGATCGCATTTCAGCAGGCCGGGACCGCGCTTGCGCGGGATGTCGTCGCCCCCCGCCACATCGATCACGAACATCCACCAATCGACGAGGTCCAGGGAAAATGTGGAGGCGAGGTTGTCGCCGCCGCTTTCGATCACAATCAGATCCAGCCCCGGAAAGGTCCGCTCCAGCCTATCAGCGGCGGCGATGTTAAGGCTTGGGTCCTCGCGGATCACCGTGTGGGGGCAGGCGCCCGCCTGCACGGCGGCGACACGCTCGGGCGCCAGTCGCCCGCCCTGGCGCAACCGCTCAGCGTCTTCGTCGGTCACCAGATCGTTGGTGATGACGGCGACGTTGGTCCCCTGATCGGCCCAGACCTTCAGCAACTGCTCAATCAGCGCCGTTTTGCCGGATCCGACAGGCCCGCCTATTCCAACCCGCGCCGCCGTCATCTGAGGAAATGGGACCGCGCCAGCGGCACCTTGGTGACAGGCGGGCAGTCCAGCAGGTCGCCATCAGCGCGGACCTCAAAGGTCTGCGGATCGATCTGGATGTTCGGCGCCGCGCTGTTGCGGATCATATCGGCCTTGGTCAACTGGCGGACCGAGCGGATGGGCAGGATCTGCTTGGCTACCCCCAGGCGCTGCTCGACCCCGTTGTCGATGGCCAGTTGCGAGGCGAAGGTGAACCCGACCTTGTGCTTTGCAGTCCCAAGCGCGCCCCACATCGGGCGCTGCACCAGCGGCTCTGCACCGATGAAGCTGCCATTGCCATCGCCCATTTTTGACCAGCAAATCTCGCCCGCCTTGATCACTTGCTCAGGCTTGGCGCCAAAATGGTCGCGCCGCCAGATCACCAGATCAGCCAGCTTGCCCGGTTCGATCGAGCCGACATGTTCGTCGATGCCCGCCCCGATCGCAGCGTTGATGGTCAGCTTCGCCAGATAGCGCAGGATGCGCTCATTGTCGGCGGTGGCGGTTTTCTCTTCCGCCAACCGCCCGACACGGTCCTTCATGACCGAGGCCAACTGAAACGCCTTGGTGGCGTTCTCGGCCAGTCGGCCCATGCCTTGCGTGTCGGTCGCAAAGATCGAGATCGCGCCCATGTCATGTAGCATGTCCTCGGCCGCCATGGTCTGCGGCCGGATGCGCGCCTCGGCGAAGGCGACGTCTTCGGGCAGCTCATAGCTCATCATGTGGGCCAGCATCGTCATCGGCACCCCTTCTTCCAGCGCGGCTGGCGTGAAGGGATTGGTGGGGTTGGTCGAGGACGGGATCACATTGTCCCACCCGTTGACGACCAGAATGTCGGGCGCGTGTCCGCCGCCTGCGCCCTCGGTGTGGTACATGTGGATCGTGCGGCCCGCGACCGCGGCCATCGTGTCCTCACAGAACCCGAATTCATTGATCGTATCGGTGTGAATGTGGACCGAGAAATCGGCGGCGTCTGCAGCGCGCAGACAGCCATCGATGACGGCGGGTGAAGCGCCCAGATCCTCATGGATCTTCACGCCCAGCGCGCCCCCGGCGACGCTTTCGGTCACCGCTGCGGGGTCGGAGCAGCCCCGCCCCAGAAACCCGAAATTAATCGGGTATTCGTCCGCCGCCTGGATCAGACGGCCAAGGGTATGCGGACCGGCGCAGCTGGTGTCGAAATGGGGGCCGGGCGACATGCCGATCATGGTGGTGCATCCGCCCGCCAGCGCGTGAAGCGCCTGTTGCGGCGACAGAAAGTGCGCATGCGCTTCAATCACGCCGGGCGTGACGATCATCTGGTCGCCATGGATCATTGTGGTGTTCGGCCCCGCCACCATCCCGGGTGTGACGCCAGCCATGACGTCCGGGTTGCCAGCCTTCCCGACGTCGACAATCCGGCCCCGGCGCACGCCGATATCGCCTTTCACGATCCCCAGAACCGGGTCGATGATCAGCGCGTTCTGCACAACCATATCTAGCGCGCCAGAGGCGTCCGTGCCGCCCGTCGCGAAGCCTTCGCCATCGCGCATGGTCTTGCCGGCGCCTGTAGTCAGCTCTTCGCCGGGATGGGCGTGGTCGAATTCAACCTCCGCCAGCAGCGAGGTGTCGCCCAATCGAAAGACATCGCCCGTTGTTGGGCCATAAAGCGAAGCGTAGAGCCGACGGGACATAATCATGGCGTATCCTCCATGTAGCCCGAGGCGGTGGCGCGGGCGAAAGCCGCATCCCGAACCGCAGGGTCATCGGCTTGGCCCTGCGTCAGACCAGCGAAACCGGTCAGCTTGCGGGCACCCGCGTAGGGAACCAGCGTCACGGTGCGGGAAATGCCGGGGTCGAACCTTTCCCCGCCACCCGAAGGACGGTCGAGGCGCATACCGAACGCCGCGCGCCGGTCGAATTTCAGCGCGCGGTTTACTTCGAAGAAATGGGCGTGGGAGCGGATCTGGATTGACCGGTCGCCCGTATTCAGAACTTCAATGTCCAGGCGGTTGCGCCCGGCGTTGATCTCAATCTCACCCTCGACTGGCGTAACTGCGCCCGGGGCCAGACCGTCCGCTGCAACCGGCGGGATGGGATCGAACACCGTCACCAGCTTTGTGCCCTCAGCCATGGAGACCTCAACCGACACGGTGCGCAGCATCTCAGGCACGCCATACTCGACATCTTCCGCCGTAAGGATCGTTGCGGCGAACGAGACCAGATCTGGGTGATCCAGGTTCTTTCGGGCGGCCAGCAGCAGCTCATCCGCGATCAGCGCAGTCGCTTCGGGAAGGCTGAGCCGCACGCCGTTGGCTTTGTAGCGCCGCGCGAGTTCGGCGGCGGTGAAGATGGTCAGCCGCTCCATTTCCGTCGGGGTCAGGTTCATCGGTCAGGCCTTTCAGTTGACAAAGAGGCGCCCGTCGGCGGGGCGCAGCATCGCGATTTCAGAGATCGGCGCGAAAGCGGCGGGCGGTTCAGTCCTGGGCTGGGCCGCTTCGGCCAGCGCCGGGCGCAGGTCGTTAAGCGCCCGTTGGCCGTCAAAGGCCGAAATCAGGCCCAGCCGGATCGCGGCCGAGGCCAATCCCTGGGCCGCCGCATAGGCCGATGTGGCGAGGGCATGATCGAGCGGCAGACCCATACCGGCATAGACCGCCCCTTGCACGACGGGCAGGTGGCCATGCGCGCGCGCCCCGTCCGCAGCTAACAAAAGGTCTCGCGCCACTACGGCATCCAGCCGCGACGCCGCTGCAAGAAAGGCCGCGCCAGCCTCAATCGACCGCCGGCGCAGGAGTTCGGCCCAGAACAGGAGGTCGACCTCGCAGTCCCAGTCCAGCAGATCGTCGCCCGTCCGCTTCCATGCCTCGGTCAGCACCGGATTGTCGAACCGTGCCCACCGCTGAAGCATTTCCATCGACAGCCAATCGGAGAAGCTTGCGCGATCCACATGACCCTCGGCCTGCGCGCCCTCCAGCCCCCAGGAAAAACCAAAGGCACCGCTAGGATAGGCGCTGTCACCCAATTGCAGCATCAGAAGCAGATCGCCCGTCATGCAGGCATCTCAATGGCGAAGTCTGCGTTTTCGGAAGCGTCCTCCAACCGGCGCAGATAGTCGGCTTCGGCACCATCCATCTCGATCTCGATTGCCGCGCCGTCGAAGGTGGCGGCCCAATGCAGGTTGCCGCAGAAAAAACCCAACCTCAGCGCCGAGGCGCTGTCGGATGGGATCAGCCGAAGACGCGGGCCGTCCTCAATCCTGGCTACAATGGCGAGGTCCTTGCTCAAGTGCAGGATCGCGCCGTTCGACAGTTTAGCCTCACGCGGCAACATCAGGGCGCAGTCGCGGCCCTTGTCAGTGGTCAGGCGCATTCGGCGCCTGGCCGCATCCGCTCGAGCAACCGTCACAGTCTCTACCAGTCCGTGATGGCCCATGTCGTGCAGGCGTTCTCGATAGGCGTCGTCACCGACGCGGCCGACGATCCAGGTCAGGCGGATCGCGTCGATCTGGTCGGCGCCATCCGCCATATCACAGGGTCTTCCAGTCGTGCGCCGCCTCAAACGCCCCCGCCGCACGGTAGATCGCAGGCTCGTCAAAGTGATTGGCGATGAGTTGCAACCCAACCGGCAGGCCCTTGGACGTCATCCCGCAGGGCAGTGAAATCGCTGGGTGGCCGGTGTAATCGTAGGGCGCAGTGTTGCCCAACATGCACCAGGCGCTGTCAATTTTCTGCTTACGATCCCAGTCAGGACCGGGCAGCTCCACCGCTGGCATCGGGGTCGTGGGCGTCAGCAACAGATCATAGTCGGCGAAGACCTCAGCGTAGCGTTTGACGAACCAGGGGCGCATGTTCTGCCCACGGGCGAAAACGCGCCCGCCCCATTTGTTCATCACAAAGGTCCCGAAGGTCGCCAGCGCTTTTGCCGTGTCGGGCCATTCGTCGGCACGCAGGCCGTTGGTCAGGTTCTTCTCCAGCAGCGAGGCCGGGTAGAAACCCGCAAGGCCTGAGGCGAGGCCGCCACCAAAGGTTAACTGGCGCACCATGCCTTCGGCGATCATAGGCATGAAGACGACCGAGATCTCTTCATGCATAGGGACGGAGATTTCTTCGACTGTCGCGCCCAGCGCCGCAAGCTTTTCGGCGGCCGCCTTCACCTTAGCGTCGACTTCCGGGTCGCTTTCCTCACGACCAAAGCCTTCCGCCATAACGCCGATTTTCATGCCTTCGACGCCCTTGCCGACCGCTTCCGCATAGGGGTGGGTGACCACATTTCGCTGGCGCATGTCCCAGCCATCGGGGCCCGCGATCGCCTCCAGCATCATGGCGTTGTCCATGACCGTCGCCGTCATCGGACCGGTGTGGTCGATCGAAACCTCCATGGACATGATGCCGGTATAGGGCACTAACCCATGCGTAGGTTTTAGCCCGACGATCCCGCAGAATGAGGCTGGCATGCGGATTGAGCCTCCCTGGTCGCCGCCGATGGCCATATCGACCAGACCCGCCCCAACCAGCGCCCCGGACCCGCAAGAGGACCCGCCCGCGCTGTAACCCGGGTTATGCGGGTTTTGCACCGGTGCGATGTCGGTGGTGTAGCTGGATCCGGAAAGGCAGAAATACTCGCAATGCGCCTTGCCTGTGATCGTGGCGCCCGCGTCCAATAGACGGGTGACAACGGTTGCATCGACCTCGGGCGTGTACTGTTGCAGCATCGAGGCGCCGTTCATCCCCGGCACGCCCGCAAGCAGCACATTATCCTTCAAAGCCACGGTCTTGCCCGCCAGCGGCCCGCCTTCGGCACCCTTGATCTCGGTCCGGTAGTACCAGGCGTTCAACGGGTTGTCGTCACCGTCCGGCAACCAACCGGGGCTGCGGGGATAGGTGACGACCGGAAGATGATCGTCCAGCTTCAGCGTATCGTTGGCCGCGGCGACGAAGGGGGCGATGACGTCCGACAGGAACTTGGCATCCTCGACGGTGTAGCCCGCACCGAGCTGCGCGCCGATGTCGATCAGTTCTTCGGTCGTCGGTGTGATTGGTTGAACCATGAACCTGTCCCCTTAGAATGTCTTCCAGTCGACGGCTTCCTCGAACGCGTGCGCCGCCTGATAGAGCGTCGCCTCGTCCCACATCTTGCCGACCAGTTGCAGGCCGATGGGCAGGCCATCCGACAGGCCGCAAGGCAGCGAGATCGCCGGGTGATGCGTGATGTTGAAGGGCGAGGTGTTGGACAGCATTTCGAAGGCGCGGGTGCAGTACTCCTCGCGGCTGGCGTCTGGTTCAGGCAGCTTGGTCGCCTTCAGCGGCAGCGTCGGCATCAGCAGCATGTCGTAGTCGGCCAACACAGCGTCATAGGCGGCGCGCAGCGTCTTGGTCTGGTTGACCGCCTTGCCGTAATAGCGCTTGCCATACATCTTGTCGGCGAATGCGCCAAACAGCATCGCTAGCTTCAGCGTCTCAGAAAGCTCATCCGCCCTGCGGCGCCAGCCGCGATGATAGTCCATCAACGAGGTCGAATAGAGGTCATGGCGGCTGACGCCATAGCCATCGCCCAGCATCATAGTTTGGGTCAGCCCTTCCAGTCCGATCGGGGTCCAGAGCGCCGGGCCGAGGAGGTGCATCGGGATCGAAACCTTGTCAACTGTCGCGCCCATTTCCTCAAACTTCTTCGCAGACGCCAAGACCTTAGCGTCGACATCAGCCTCGGACTGCTCATGGTCGAAGCCTTCTTTCAAAACAGCGATCTTCAGGCCTGCAACGCCTTTGCCAAGCGCATCCGTATATTTTGAGGTGACGCAGCCCTGCTGGCGCGTGTCGTTTCCGTCGGGGCCGGCCAGCGTTTCCATGAACAGCGCGTTTTCCGCAACTGTCTTGGTCATGGGGCCGGTATGGTCGAAATAAATCTCGATCGGCATCACGCCGGTATAAGGGACCAAACCCCATGTGCCTTTCATACCGACGATGCCGGAATAGGCGGCCGGGATGCGGATGGATCCGCCCTGATCGCCGCCAATCGCCATATCGACCTGGCCCGAGCCGACGACAGCGGCGGAACCTGAGGACGATCCGCCCGCGCTGTATCCCATCTTCATGGGGTTGTGGACAGGGCCAAGCGCGCTTGTATGACTGCCGCCCGACAAACAGAAGCATTCACAGTGAACCTTGCCCATCACGGTTGCGCCTGCATCCAACAGGCGCGTGACGATGGTCGCGTCCATTTCGGGCACATAGCCTTCCAGCGTCGAGGACCCGTTCATCATCTGCATGCCCGCGACCATGACATTGTCTTTCAAAGCCACGGTCTTGCCGATCAGCGGGCCGCTTTCGGATCCCTTGACCTCGGACTTCACCGCCCATGCGTTTAGCGGGTCTTCGGCGGCGTCAGGCCGATAGCCCGGCGTGCGGGGATAGCCGACGGTCGGCAGCGCATCAGGCATCTTGTCGACGACGTTATAAGCGTCGACATAGCCTGCCATCAGGCCCTGAAAGGACATGACATCATCGGTGGACAGCGTCATCCCTAACTCGTCGGCGATCGTTGCGATCTGTGTTTCGGTCGGTGTCTGAATAGCCATTTGGGCACTCCCTGTTGTCGCTTCTTGATCTTAGGCGGCAAAGCCCATGTATTCGCTGACGGCCTTGCTGTCGGCGAGCTGTTCGTTGGGGATCTCGCGATCCAGAACGCCGCTGGAAATTGCGTAGACCCGGCCCGCCAGCGTGGTGATAAAATCGAGGTTCTGCTCGACCAGAACGATGGTGATCTCGCCACGCCCGGCCAGTTCCTGCAGCGTCTCGGCGATCTCATCGATGATTGAGGGCTGGATGCCCTCTGTCGGTTCATCCAGCAGCATCAGTTTAGGCTGGCGGCAAAGGCACCGGGCCAGGGCCAGCAATTGCTGTTCCCCGCCCGACAAGGCGCCGCCGCGTCGGTCGATCAGGCGTTCCAGTCGCGGGAACATGGTCAGCGCCTCTTTGATGCGCGCCTTCATATCGCCGTTGGTCGCCGCGACGCCGACCATCATGTTCTCTGCGACCGTCAGATTGGGGAATATATCGCGCCCCTGCGGGACAAGCCCCAGACCAGAGGCCGCGCGCTTGTGGACGGACACGCCCCGCAACGACTGGCCGGAAAAGTTCATCTCACCGTCCGTCACCTTTACAAAGCCCATGATGGCGCGCAGCAGGGTCGTCTTGCCCATGCCGTTATGGCCCAGAATGCCGACAACCTCGCCCTGTTCGGCGTGGAACGATACGTCATGCAGCGCCGGGACGACGCCGTAGGAGGCCTTTAATCCAGATATCTCAAGCAGCATCGGCGGCCTTCCCAAGGTAGATTTCCTGCACCGCCGGGTTCGACATGACCTCGGAAACCGGCGCTTCAAAAAAGATTGCGCCGCGGTGAAACACGGTGACCTGTTTCGCGATCTGGCGGATGAACTGCATGTCGTGCTCGACCACGATGACCGAGGCGTTCCTGGCGATCTCCTTGACCAAACCAGCCAGCCGGTCGCGTTCCTCTCCGGTCATTCCGGCGGCGGGTTCATCAAGCAGCACCAGCGACGGATCGGCGGCGAGCACCATGGCCAGCTCGACCAGTTGTCGCTGGCCGTGTGACAGCAAACCCACCTCTTGCCGCGCCAGTGCGAGCACGCCGCAGCGGTCCAGCATTTCTTCGGCTTTTTCGGCCGCCATGGGCTTGAGATGTTTGCGCCGCGCGGCGGTGCGAACGTTTTCGTAAGCCGTCAGCCCGTTGAACAGGTTCGGCACCTGCGTCTTGATCCCGATGCCCAGGTTGACGATGTCGTGAGTGTGCATGCCATGGATGTGCTTGCCACCAAATTCAATCGCGCCCTCTGTTGGCGTAAGTTGCCCGGTCAGGCACTTGAAAAAGGTGCTTTTTCCAGCGCCGTTCGGCCCCAGGAGGCAGCGCAGCTCACCATCGTTCAGTGAGAAGTCGACATTGTCGACTGCGGTCACGCCGCCAAACCGCATTGTCAAGCCGGTCGTCGAAATGATTTTATAGGCGCTCATCGGATCACTCACCTGCTGTGGACGCGGCGGAGGCTGGCGGCGTCTCTTTGCCAGAGCGGCGTTTCCAGACCTTCCAGCCGTCTTCCGCCCAGATCCTGATCGACGGGACCAACCCGCGCGGCAGCACCAGAACGAGCGGGATCAGAATAAGCCCCAACACCACGAAGTTGTTCATCAGGTTCAATTCGCCCAGCTTCAGCGAGATCCACTGCAGCGCGATGACCGCCAAGATCGGGCCAATCAGCGTGCCGACGCCGCCCGCCATTACCCAGACCAGCGCCTTGGCCGACATCTCCAGACTGAAAGCGTTGGGGTCGATGAAGGTCTGATACGTTGCCCACATCGCACCCGACATACCGGCGATGCCGGATCCGATCGCGAAGACGATCACCTTGTGCCGCCGCACGTCATAGCCAAGAAGACTGGCGCGGGTTTCATTCTCGCGGATCGAGACTGAAACACGCCCGAAGTCCGATGCGATCAGCACCTTCAAACCGATATAGACGATGATCAGCAACGCCATGAACACCTGGAACATCTGACCGGGGTCTAGCCAGGCGTCTGGGTGTCCGGGTATGTTCAGGATCGGGATCGACGGGATGCCGTTGAACCCGCCAAGCCGCGCGGCGCCGATGGCGTATTCAGGCCCGGCCGTGTGGTTGATGATCTTCCAGAAGATCAACGCGACGACCAGCGTTACGACGCCTAGATACACATCCGATAGCCGCCCGTAGAACATGAAGTAACCCAGCGCGGCGCCAAAGAGCGCCGGAATGGCAAAAGCCATGATGAAGGGAATCGTCGTGTCGCCCATGTTGATCGAGGCGACGGCGAACGTGTAGCCGCCAAGCCCAAAGAACGCCGCCTGCCCAAAGGACAGGATGCCGCCAAACCCCCAGATATAGGCCAGCGAAAGCGCGTAGATCGATAGGACGACATACTGGGTAATCTGCAGGATTTCGAACAGATCGAAGACCATCGGGGCGCCGAACATCACCGCCAGGCCAATCGCCACCACCAGGTGAAAACCGTTGTTCTTGTAAAGAGGGCGCTCCATGAGAGGTGTTCCTTGGCCTGGGTCAGATGCTACGGGTGAAGATGCGGCCGGTGATGCCCTGCGGCAGAACCCGCAGCAGAACGAGGGCGGCGATCAAGAGCGCGGCGTCGCCATAGACAGGCCCCGCCCCGAACGTGATCGCCTGCGAGATCGAGCCCAGCGTCGTCGACGCCGAGAGCGTGCCCGCCACAACGGACGCGCCGCCTGTGATGACAGTGATGAACGCCGGCCCGATCAGGTTCACGCCCATAGAGGGGACAACACCGGTGACCGGAGCAATCAGCCCCCCCGCCAGTCCAGAGACTGCGGCACCCAGTCCAAACGTCGTCATGTAGACAAAGGTCGCGTTCACTCCCAGCGTCTGCGCCATGTCCGGGTTCTGCATCACCGACCGGGCGATTAAACCCGCCTTAGTCAGCTTCAGAACAGCCCAGACGCCGACAAGAATGGCGGCCGCGAAAAAGATGAGCA
>CBFHXH010000097.1:358-14539 GCA_965659735.1 uncultured Pikeienuella sp. | reverse complement strand
CCACAAAGCGCAAACCGCGGTCCGCGCAAGCAGGGCGCAGATCATGAATTCACGCACTGTCCGGCCTTTGGAGATACGGGCGATGAACATGCCGACAAAGGGCGACCACGCAATCCACCACGCCCAGTAGAATGTCGTCCAGCCGTGGAAGAAGCTGGTGTCAGTCCGGCCAAACGGGTTCGATAGCGCTGGCAGAAGCACGACATAATCGATCATCACGCTGAAATAGTGGGTGATCGCATCAACTGCGCCGGTCATGAAGAAGACGAAGAAGAACAACGCGACCGCCATGATCATGTTGAACTCGGACAGACGTTTGACGCCTGCATCCATGCCCATCAGAACAGAACAAAGCGCTATCGCCGTGATGACGATGATCAGGATCACGATGACCGTACCGGTAAGTTCAATGCCAAAGACTTCGTTCAGACCGAACGCCACCTGCTGCGCACCAAGGCCCAGCGATGTCGTCAGACCAAAGAGCGTCGCAAAGACTGCGAGGATGTCGATGCAGTGACCCCACCAGCCCCAGATCCGCTCCCCAAGGATCGGATAGAACGCCGACCGCAGGGTCATTGGCAGGCCCTTGTTGTAGGCAAAGACAGCCAGCGTCAGACCAACCAGCGCATAGACGCACCAGCCGCCAAGGCCCAAGTGATGGATCGTGCCGACGACACCGATGTATTCATTACCAGGCTGCGTGATATCGATATTCAGAGGACGCGCATTCCCGCCTTCAGAGGAGTTGTAGTAGGTCGGCTCCAACACACCGAAGAACAGCAGGCCGATGCCGATGCCGGCAGCGAACATCGTCGCGATCCAGCCGGGATAGGAATAATCAGGCTTTGCATCCTTGCCGCCAATTCGAACCTTCCCGATCGGCAGAACGATCAGCACAAGGCATAACAAAAGGATCACGTCGACTGACAGCACCAGGAACCAGTCAAACTCGCTGGTCAGCATAGGGCGGAGCCAGCCAAAGAACTCGGCGGTCGCTTCCCGGTTGGCCAGCGCCAAAAGCGCAAAAGCTATGATGATCAAACTCGAGATCAGGAATACGGGGTTGTGAATGTCCAACCCGAAGAACAGGATGTTATCCTGCCTCATCTCGTAGTTGGTGACGGGTTCCGATCCGCCCTGGTTTGTGGAATCTGTCATAGGTCCTCCCTGTTATTGGTTTTTTTCGCGGCGGGTTGAGAGTGTGCGTCCCGCACGCAGAAAAAAGCCTGAGAGGTTCAAAATTGGTTTGCCAAGGAAAAACTGTGAATCTGCGCATGGAGCAGCGGCATTTTGTGAGAATGCGGCTGGACAGCTCCAATAAGTGCCTGATTTGTATGTGAAAAATGCGATCATTATTTCATCACGCCTCTGGATTCACGATGTATCCATCGACGCTAAGCGCTTGACCGGAAATATATCTCCCACCTTCTGAGGCCAAAAATACCGCCATATTCGCGATGTCGGCGCCTTCCACAAACGTCCTCAGCGCGACGCCAGAGACATAGCCAGCGCGCACTTCTGCCGGGTCCATATTCTTGGCTGCCGCCTCGCGGGCGATAACGCCGTCCATGCGCGGGCCAGTGACGGAACCGGGGCAGATCGCGTTGGCGCGGGCGCCATGAGGGCCAAGTTCAAGCGCAAGCGTCTTGGCGAGGCCGATGACCGCCCATTTCGATGCGCAATAGGGCGAGCGGTTGGAATAGCCGTGCAAGCCAGCGGTGGACGAAGTGATCGTGATCGACCCTGCGCCGCGCGCTTTCATCCCGGGCGCTGCGTGCTTGGCGAACAAGAACGCAGCGTCCAGGTTGACCGCCGTGCAGGCGCGCCAGTCGGCCAAACTGATATCCTCCACCGGCGCAGTTGGACCGGCTGTGCCTGCGTTTGCGCAAAGGATGTGAATGTCGCCAAGGTCCGCGAAAAGCGCGGCGACGGCGTCTTCGTCCGTGACGTCAAAGCAAGACTTTCCCCAATCATCGGGGCAGGCGGCCAGCGCATCTTTGCTCATATCCACGACATGGGGATGTGCGCCAGCCTCGGCGAACGCCTTCGCCATCGCAGCGCCGACGCCAGAGGCGCCGCCCGTGATCAAGGCCGTCTGGCTGGATAGATCGGTGATCATGGCGCGTTCTCCCGTCAGCGGCCCGCCTTCAAGCGGTCGCGTGCTCCCTTTGCCTGCGCCAGCAACACGCACCAGCCGGTGTCTTTCGCCAGGCCTTCAACACCCAAGTCGGATGTTTGGGGCGTTACGCAGCCTGCCGCCCGTTGGCCCGCCAGACGCGCCCAGACGACCCGGCGTTTGCGCGATTGATGGGGCTGAAAGCTTTTCAGATCATTGGCGTCGATGTCCTGGTCATGCACAAGCGTACCAACCGCCAGTGCCTCATTCACCGGCGCGGCGCCCTGCGCAGTGCGGGTGATGACGCCGTTGAATCCTTCTTCTTCACCCTCAGGATTCGCGTCGGGCCAGACGTCAAAGCTGACAACATCCGCCGCCATGCCGATGGCGTCCGCGCAGATCTTGCAGCGATGCTGCGTGGCCCAGGCAGTCTCATCCTCCCACAGCGCTTGATAGGTCGTCTGATGCGTCTCGCCGGATTTCAGCGTTGCAGTGGTCGGGCCGGGGTTGCCATAGCCGCGATAGCGGAATTCGGTCAGGTCGTCTTCGGCGACGCCCCAGTCGGCGAGCAGCTTGGCGGTTTTCGAAAATTCAGATGCACCACCGCACTTGATCGTCAGGCGATAGGCCAGTGCGCCGCGCAGCCAGTCATGGCGTTGGGCCAACAGCGGGATCGCGGAAATGTCGCAAGGTTTACCTATGAAGGCAAAGCGTTGGCCGCGTTCCGCCCTAGCCCTCACCTCTGGCAGACCGGCCAGCGGCGCGGCGGGGCCATAGCGTGATCCGCCTGAATCCGACCAAACCTTACGGATGCGATAAGTCGTGCGGGCAGGGGCGTTCGGATCAGGCGCAACATCAAGAATGAAATCGACTTTGCCGCTTTCCAGCAGGAATTTTGCAAGCGCCGACAGAACGCCCGCAGTGGACCCCTGATGACGGATCGCGGGGTCGCCCGCCCAACCGATGAAGTTGTGGTCCAGGTGGCCCCAGACCGGATGGAAGTCACCAGACGCCTCGGCTGTGGCCAAGCCTTCGACCCGCAAAGCAGGACAGGCGTGCGCGATGTCCGCCATGTCGATGGGGCCTGTGGCGCGTGGGCGTTCCAGTCCAGCAGGCGTGTGGACCATTTCGACGCCATCCGAAACGCCGGAGCACAAACCGCACCCGATGCGGACACCTGATGTGACGATGTCGGCGAGGCTCGGCGCGATCATTGGTGCGGATCCGATTTAGGCAGAATGCTGCGGATGAACAGAAAATCCTTCCAATACGGCTTTTTCAGCGGCGCATCTTTCTGAGGCAGGAATTCCGACGGTGCTTCACTAGAAAGATCAGGTATGTATCTGGGACAGTTGGGGAAAATCTCCTCAGCTTCCAGCCTCACCATCATCTTTGCGCCAGGATATTCGGCCAGACGCGGATGGTCATGCAAGATTTCGGCTGATCCGTTGACGCGCAGCCGTTCCTGCGCGCCGTCCATGCGGACGAACAACAGGCCAGCGCGCCCGGATTTCAGGATGTTGCCAAGGCTGCGATACATTGAATTGCCGTCGAAGTCTGGCCATTCCAAAGAGGTCGGCCCCGTCACCCGAACAAAGCCCGCCGGGCCGCCCTTGAAGGAACAGTCCACGCTATCGCCATGCGCGGTGGCGAGGAAGAAGAAACCGGCCCCTTCAATCAGCTCACGCTGTTTGTCGCCCAGTTCGCTGAGGCGTCTATATTTTTCCAACGCATCCGCCACCCGCCGCCCGTCATGAAGGTCCTGCAGGTCGCGGTGGCCCTGGTGAAACATCGACTTCGCCATCGGCTCAGCCCCGCCCCTGACCGATTGCCCGGCCGGCGCCTTCTGGCACCGGCAGCTTCGACTGCAGCGCCATAACCTCGGCCAGCTTGTCGCCAACCGCTGGCGCTGGATCGCAGGCGCCGCGGGTTTCAAGGCTTACATGGATCAGCATGTGCTCACCTGTCGCCAGCAAGCGCCCGTCCGCGTGCCGCAGCCAGTGGAAGAGGCGCAGCTTTTTCCACTTGCCTTCAATGACTTGCGTCTCGGCGTAAATCGCCTCTCCGGCCCGCACTTCGTCGATATGCTGGATATGCGTCTCGACTGTGAAATAGCTGAGGCCGGTTTCGATATAGTCGGCGTCGGCGCCGATCATCTCCATCAGTCGGTCGGTGGCTTCTGAAAACGCGGTCAGATACCGGCCCTCGGTCATGTGGCCGTTATAATCCGTCCAGTCGCCCGGCACTATCCGGTCGACCGTGCGCACCAGTCCAGAAAAGTCGGGGGAAGGCGGCGCGACGCGTTTGGCGCTTTCGTAAGCCGCCAGCGTCTTGCCCGCGCCCCAGTCGTTGTTCTTCAGCGCCTGCATGATGGCGACGAGGTTGTCGTCGCGGATCTTTTCGAGGTCACGGGCCGTCAGATCGCCAGCTTGCGTGTCGCACTGATCGCCGACCATCTCGACGAATTCATCCGTCAGCTCGGGCACGTCCATCAGCTTGGTCCATGGCCATTTCAGGCAGGGCCCGAACATGGCGAGCATGCCCCGCATCCCCGCCTCGCCGCCCGCGAGGTGGAAAGTCTGCATCGTGCCCATCTGCGCCCAGCGAAGGCCGGGGCCATAGGCGATGGCGACGTCCAGTTCTTCCGCCGTGGCAACCTCGTCCTTCAGAAGCCATAGGGCTTCGCGCCACAGCGCTTCCTGTAAGCGGTCGGACAGGAAGCCTTCGATTTCAACGCGGCAATGCAGGGGGTGCATACCGAGTGATGCGTAGAATTCCTTCGCCCATTCAATATGTTGTGAGTCTGTCTTCTCACCCGCCACCAGCTCCACCAGAGGCAGCAGGTAAACAGGATTGAACGGGTGTGCGACGATCAGGCGGCCGGGATGAGCAAGCTCCGTCTGCAGTTCGGTCGGCATGATGCCGGAGGTGGAGGAGGCGATGACAGCTGTCGTGTTCGCCGCCTCAGCCGCAGCATAGACCTTGCGCTTGATGTCGAGCCGTTCCGGCACGCTTTCGACGATCAGGCCGACGCCTGCGACGGCTTCGGCGATGGTTGGGCAAAAGGTGACGGCGCCCTTGGACTTGCGGGGACCGTGGGTCAGTTTTTCATAAGCCCGGTCCGCGCCTGCAAGCACTTCGTTCAGCTTACGCTCAGCCTCTGGGTCTGGATCATAGACCGCGACATCAATTCCGTTTTCGATCAAACGCGCGGCCCAGCCGCCGCCGATGACGCCGCCGCCGATCAGGGCGGCTTTTTCGATGGTCATTCGACCTCTCCTTCACAGCGGATCAACCGCTTTTCGTATCCATCCTGGGTCATCACGGCCTCGGTGTCCGAGGTGAGCGTCCAGTCGAAGGTCAGAACTGCGTAATAGTTCGCTCCAACTTCGCAGATCGCCTCCATCACCACGCCGTTGACCGTGGCGGCGCCGCCTTCGATTGAGCAGTGGATCTTGTCGGTCAGCATCGCATCGTCGCTGACGCTGGTGATCCGACCAAACCGCGTATCGTCGACCCCGCAACTGCCATAATCGGCCGCCCGCCATTTGCCGATGACGGGCGCCCATGGGGGCGCGTCAGCCGACGCGGGAAGCGGGGCCGCCAGGGCGGTGAGGACCCAGAATATGTTACGAAAAAACTGCATTTCCGATTTTTGGTAACCTGTCAGGCCTATTTTGGCATGCGTTTTTCAAGGCCAAGTTTTGCCCGTACATCCGCCGGGGTCATTATCCGCGCACCCATCGCTTCGATGATCACGCGTGCCTTTTCGACCAACTGGCCATTGGTCGCCAGAACACCCTTTTCGAGCCAGAGATTGTCTTCCAACCCGACGCGCACATGCCCGCCCACCAGCACGGCCGCGGCGACAAACGGGATCTCGTTCCGGCCGATGGAGAAGGCTGAGAAGGTCCAGTCCTTCGGCACATTGTTCACCATGGCCATGAAGGTGTTCAGATCATCCGGCGCACCCCACGGGATGCCCATGCACAGCTGCACCAGGACCGGGTCCTTGATGTGGCCGTTCTCAACGAGGTTCTTCGCCAGCCATAGATGGCCGGTGTCGAAGGCTTCGATTTCGACCTGCACGCCGCTTTCGGTCATCAGGCGGGCGCATTCTTCAAGCATGCTTGGCGTATTCGCCATTATGTAGTCCGCTTCCGCGAAGTTCATCGTGCCGCAGTCGAGGGTGCAAATCTCTGGCCGGCTATCAATCACATGCTCAACCCGGTCGAAGGCGGGGATCATGTCGGTGCTGTCGGCCAGCGGCAGAGGGGCTGATGGCGGTCCGGTGATGATGTCGCCGCCCATGCCTGCGGTCAGGTTGATGACGACGTCGTTGTCGCTGTCGCGGATCCGCTCCACCACTTCGCGATAGAGCTTTGGGTCGCGGGCCGGGGCGCCGGTTTCGGGATCGCGCACATGGCAATGGGCGATGGCGGCGCCGGCTTTCGCGGCCTCGATCGCCGCCGCGGCGATCTGTTCCGGGCTGCGCGGGACATGAGGCGACCGGTCCTGGGTGCCTCCGCCGCCCGTAACAGCGCAGGTGATGAAGACGTCTTTGTTCATTTCGAGGGGCATCGCGCGAATCCTTCTTGATCGTTTTGCGGAGATGGTGGCGTGGGTTTAAGTTTTATGCGATACGTAAATCGCGGAATATAATACAGATCACGCGAATATATGACGATTTTCACCGCATCTGATGATCCATTGGCTGTCGATCTGTGGCTGTTGCCAGAGGTGTCGCTGATGTCGCTCGCGTCGATTATGGAGCCTATGCGGGGCGCCAACCGCGTAGCCGGGCGCCCGTTGTTTCGCTGGCGGTTGCTGTCGCCTGATGGGGGCGCGTCGGAAAGCTCCAGCGGATTGCCGATTGCGGTGACGGGGGCCGTAGACCCTGAAACAACCGCCGACGCCGTTATCGCCATTGCGTCCTTTGAAGTGCAGGCCCACGGCGACGCGCTGTCCGCCGCCCTGCGCCGTGTTTCGCGCCGTGGATTGGCCCTTGGCGGGGTGGAGGCGGGATCATGGCTGCTGGCCCTCGCTGGCTTGCTATCAGGTCGGCGCGCGACCACCCATTGGGAAGATCTGGAGGCGTTTGCTGATTCCCACCCTGAAATCGACGTGCGGCCTGACCGCTATGTCGTTGATGGGCGGCTGTTCACCACGGGTGGGGCCTCGCCTGCGCTGGACATGATGTTGCATCTGGTGCGGGCGCGATATGGCTACGCGATCGCTTTGGATGTCGCATCGCTGTTCATCTATGATCAGGCCCATCAGGGCGAAGATCCGCAGCCTCAGGTATCTTTGGGTCGCCTTGGTTGGCGTGAGCCGCGCTTGCGTGAAGCGGTGGCCGTGATGGAGGCGACATTGGATAATCCGGCGCCCATCGCCGCCATCGCCCGTCAGCTTGGGTGTTCTGAGCGGCGCTTGGCTGAGTTATTCCAAAATCGTTTGGGAACAGCGCCTTATGCGTACTATCTGACGCTGCGACTGAATGCTGGCCGACGTCTGGCGCTTGATAGCTCCATGACCATGACCGAGATCGCCGAGGTGACGGGCTTTGGCTCAGCCTCCGCCTTTGCCCGCGCATTTCGGGGGCGGTTTGGCGAAAGTCCAACCGCAGCGCGGGCGCGCGCCGATCGCGGCGCCGCCTGACCGGGCTTTGCGGTAAGCGTACTTTCAGGCATCGTGTCCCCATGCCCGGCAGATATTTTCTCACCTCGCCTTTGACACAGGTTGCGGCGCATTTTGACGCCGCGCTCGACGCAAGCGATCCCAGCCCACGTCGCGATGCGGCGCCGGGCGAGATAGTCGGCGCAGTTGTCACCAGCCCCGAATGACAGCGGCTGGTCGATATGCGCTGGGGCATGATCCCGATGGGCCGGGTCAACGCGCGAAAGCGCCCTGTGATGGAAACCATCGTGAAGGCCCGCGCCGAAACGCTGTTTCGCAAGACCGCCTATGACGGGGTCAGGCGCGCGATCTTGCCGGTCAACGGCTGGTATGAGTGGACAGGCGCAGCCCGGCGCAAGACCCGTTGGGCGATCCACGACCCCAAAAAGCCTATCCTGGCCTTCGCGGTGATCTGGGATATCTGGCGCAGCCCGTCAGGGCGGGAGGTTGCGAGCCTTGCGACCGTTACGGTGGATCCTTCGCTTGATGTTGCGCCGATCCATCATCGAATGGCCACGATTCTGCCGCCCGAAGACTGGGCGCTGTGGCTGGGTGAGGTGGACGGCGACCCCGAACCTCTGCTGCGCCCGTACCCAGCGTCACGTCTAAAGGTGGCCGAGGCTGACGCCGTTCTGTCTTAAAGAGGCCGCCTGCTGCTTGTCGCGGACGCACCAGCTGATTAGATGGCTGTCATGTCAGGCGCCAAGCTCATCACAAGCTGCTCTTGCGGTGCACAGGATGTTTTCAAAATTAACAAGGGAACCCGCCGGTCGCTGGCCTGCCTGTCCTGCGGCGCGCCGCTTCGCAAGATCACGACGATCAAGGTTACGGAAACCGTGAGGGATAGAAGGACCGAGGCGGCGACCAACCCAGAGGCGCCGCCCCGGTCTGGGGGAAAGCAGGCCTAACACCACGCAGCCTACCATAAGAAACGCAAGAAGAAGAAAGGTTGGGTCGCGGAGCTGTAGGATGACCTGGACGACATCTTCGATATCGAAGACTGGTTCGACTGAAACTTTTTTCGCCCCGGCCTGCTCCTGATCGGCCTGCGCCCTTACCCTTCTTCGGCTACACCTAAGCGTCTGCACCACCCCGCCGACCCGTAAAGGCCAGCGCCGCCGCAACCAAGGCGGTAGCGCCACCATGGCGTCCGGCGGGCGAACGCCCAATGACAATTGTCACATGATCAGGGAGAGGGGGGCAGGGGTCATGCGATCGCCGCTCAGCTTGATCTCGCCGCTGAGGTAAGCGGATAGCGCCGTCGGGTAGAGTTGATGTTCCAGTTTCAGCACCCGCGCGCCCAGGTCGGCTTCGTCTTCGCCCGGGCCTACGGTAAGGGCGGCTTGGCCAAGGATCGGGCCGTCATCCATTTCCGCGCGCACGAGGTGTACGGTGCAGCCATGCAGCGCGACGCCTGCGTCCAGCACCCGGCGATGGGTGTTGAGGCCTTTGAAAGAAGGAAGAAGCGAAGGGTGGATGTTCACCATCCGGTCTTTCCAGCCATCGACGAACCCGCCGGTCAGGATGCGCAGAAATCCGGCGAGGCAGATCAAGTCGACATGATGGTCGGTCAGAACCTGATTGATCGCCGCCTCAAAGGCCGGGCGGTTGCCTTTGAAAGGCCGATGTTCGACCGATGCGGTCGCAACGCCTTGATCTGCGGCCAGTTTCAGGCCCGGCGCGTCGGCGTTGTTCGAAAACACCAGCGCGGCTTCGGCGGGATAGGCGGGGTCCGCCATCGCGGCAAGCAGGGCGGTCATGTTTGTGCCGCGCCCCGAAATGAAGATCGCGGCGCGCCGACGCGCCGCTGCCGTCATGTCAGCGACCCGATATAGACCACCCCCGGCACAGGCGTGACGACGCCAATGCGATAGGCGGTCTGTCCCGCCTCGGCCAATGCATCCAGCACATCCTGCGCCGCGTCAGGCGAGGCGACGGCGATCATGCCAATGCCGCAGTTGAACGTCTTCAGCATCTCTTCATCACTGACGCCGCCGTGCTCAGCCAGCCAGCGGAAGATGCGGCCATCTGGGAAAGCGGTCAGATCAATCGCAGCGCCCAGGTTGTCGGGCAGGGCGCGCGGCAGGTTTTCGGTCACGCCCCCTCCAGTGATATGCGCCAGCGCGGTTGCGCCCGCCTTTACCGCCGCCAAGGCTGGTTTGACGTAAATGCGGGTAGGGGCGAGGAACGCCTCGCCATAGCTAACTTCCCAGAATTCATTTTCGTCGGCCCACGACACGCCTGCAGTCTCAACGATCTTGCGAACAAGACTATAGCCATTGGAATGCACGCCGGATGATGTGAGGCCGATCAGAACGTCGCTTTCGGCCACGGGGCCGGGCAGGTTTGCGCCACGCTCCATCGCGCCAACGGCGAAACCGGCCATGTCGAAGTCGCCTTTGGCGTAGAGGCCGGGCATTTCCGCCGTCTCGCCGCCGATCAGCGCGCATCCGGCCTGACGGCACCCGTCGGCGACGCCCTGCACGATCGCCGTGCCCTGATCAACGTCCAGCGCGCCCGTGGCGAAATAGTCGAGGAAGAACAGGGGTTCGGCACCCTGACAGACCAGATCGTTCACGCACATCGCCACCAGATCGATGCCTACCGTATCGAACCGCCCGGTGTCGATCGCCAGTTTCAGCTTGGTGCCAACACCGTCTGTCGCCGCGACCAGAATGGGATCTTCATAGCCCGCGGATTTCAGATCGAACATGGCGCCAAACCCGCCCAGCCCATCCATAACGCCGGGGCGCGTGGTTGAGGCGGCTTCCGGCTTGATCGCTTCGACCAGAGCATTGCCAGCGTCGATATCGACGCCAGCGTCTTTATAGGTGAGGGTGTTTGGAAGGCTCATCACCCGACTCCCAGCAAGTTAAGTTTGCTGGGAGCTATCAGCATGGCGACAAAAATGTAAGAACGATTTCCGTCGCGCTGTACCTACCCGTTGTGGAAAATTAGCAAAGTGACGGGTCCAGTACTAGGGGGCCACCGCAATGCGAACCCGGATCACCGGCACCACCGGTCCGTTCAAATATCGAGTATACCCATACATCAGAGATTGACCTAGAAAGTGTGTATCCTCTGATCGTTATCCACTTCTGCATTGCAGCTTCTACTGCCTCGTCGTCATGACAGGCTTCAACAATTACATCTTTAGACATTATGATTTCCCTACGGACAAGCTGTTGAAAGATTTTGCTCAAACATTGTGTAAATACAGCTGTCCGAAGCGATAACTTCAATGGTGTCAGTACTTTTTGTGCCGTCAGAATTCGTCGTTTTCCGAAATCAGTGACACCTGAATCACCGACAATCGTTTGCCATCGCGTCGCGCCAGCATCGGGTCCCCCGCAGGTTGCGACAATTCGCGTTGCTATTACGTTTGCGTTCTAAGCGACTTCCGCTTGCTGCGCAGCAATTGTTTCGTGCTGTGCTTTCGTTAAGCCGGATTGCTCTCGAAGGATATCGGCTTCGGCTTTGCGTTTTTCTGCTTCAGCTTTGGCAGCTTCGCCGTTGTTGACCTTCAAAGCATCCACGAGGCTTGTATTGGTCGCCAGCCTCTGCGCAGCGATGCCAGATGCAAAAAACTGAGCTAGCCCGCCCTCAGCCTTCGCTGCCGCGCCCGTCGCATCACCCGCAAATTTTGCGCCGAAATTTGCTAGACAGAATAGGAATCGCGACCTGCGCTAGTTTGGTAGTTCTTGCCCTCAAGGACCAAAGGCTTGTCATTTTCTTTCGCGGTTATCGTTTGGCAGTTACCTTCGTCATCTCAAACCTGCTCATTCACCACCAGCGGCATCCAAACCGCCTCAGCCCGCCGATAGCCTAGCGTGATCTGGGGCGCGCCGCCTGAGGTTGCGGAGGATGAAACGTCCAGCGCCACTTTCGTATCGGTGCCGAATAACAGCACGTTGTTGTTGGGTTGTTGCACGCAGCCTGCAGCCAAAATCGCCAGACCGGCCAATCCTATTCCTGAATACCGCAAATCTCGTCTCCTCCATTTCCTAATTGTTGCGCTAATGCCATCGCCTGAGCGAGTTGCGCTTCATTCTGCACCACAAAAAGCCTTGCACTCGAATGGGATCGCGATCACTCAGCGCGAACGCCATCCAACGCCGCCGCCTGCTGGTTTTCTGTCTTCGCCGGCTGTTTCCACCCTGGCGCCGAACACGCCGCTTTCAGTGACGTAGACGCCGCCAAAGCCCTCCCTATCTTGCTGTTGTCCCAAACCGACAAAGTCGACCGAGGCACCATCCGCTTCAGTAAATGCGCAGGTGGAAAGAAATAGAATTGGCGCCGCTTTCAACACGAGGGGGTAATTATCCAAATAATTAATTCTCGGAAATATGTTCTCTATCTAAGCGGGAGTGATCAACAGTTGATTCTCCGTTGACGTTGGAAGATTGGCGTCATAGTTGACGAAGGCGTACGCCCTTGGGGGCCCATAGCTCAACTGGTTAGAGCAGTCCGCTCATAACGGATTGGTTGGGGGTTCAAGTCCCTCTGGGCCTACCACCCCCTCCACTTCATTTATGTATAACTCGCTTTTTGGAAAAGTGGGGGCTTGCGGTGGGGGCCATCATGACGGAAACGCCGCTGAGAAACCCTCATCCGAGAGGGTCAATCTGTTCGCCTGCTGGATGTATGTTTCCGCTTCGGTGATCGACGAATGGCCCAGCAATTCATGAATTTGTTTCGCCGTGGTGTGATTCAGGGCTGCGTTGATCCCGACATATTTGCGGATCGCATGAGCTGTCTTACCGTGCACACCCGCAGCCTCGCATCATTTTTTAAATCGGTTGCCTAGGCCGTCTTTTGTGAATGGTTTACCATACTCGGCAGTAATGAATGTCGTGTCACCTAAGACATTTTTAGATTGAGAAAGCGCTAAACGCAAAGGACTCAGTAACGGGATTTTCATTACCTTTGTCCTGCGCCGAGGTTTTCGGCGTGGCTGGCGCCTTCGCTTAAGCCAAAGATCGGGCCGAGATAGGTGATGATCAGCCAAGACAGTATCAGTGTGTCGATCGTGCCGACTACGCGCCAGCTGACCGCTTTGTCGACGGATCGCCAGGGTTTTACATCTGGCGGGTTTGGCGGGTCGAGCTTGGGCGTTTCCGGTTCAAAAATCGGGCGTTCTCGTCGTTCTTTCATGAGGTTACTGCGCTTTTTTCATCCGATCCGGCGGCACTGTGCGCCGAGACCGAGGAAAGAGAAAGGCGAGATTGCGGTGTGATCTTGGCCAGATGTTGGAAGAGACTTTAAGTTTCGCATCCGCCACAGAGGCACTTGTTGGCGTTCGGCAATATCTGGCTGAACCACTTGATCAACGCGCGGATCTTGGGGCTGTTGCGCAGATCTTCGTGATAAGTCAGCCACAATTCGCGGTTCACGCTGGGACCGATCACGCGGATCGACTTGCCGTAGCGGTTCATGATGCAGGTGGGTGCAATGCCTGCGTAGTCTGACTGCTCAACGATTTGCAGGATGCCCTCGAAGCTGTCTACGCGCAGGACCGGGCTACCGCCGAAATACTTGAAACCGACCTGTATTTCCGATGTCCTATCCAGATTTTCCGGCAGGCCCACCCATTGGTCGGGCTGGGCGCCCATGCGCTCGACGGGGGCCATCGGGATCTGGGCGATGCGCTTGCCGATCAGGCGGCCTTGCGAAGGGCGGGCCAAGTGCAGGGCGACGTCTGCCTCGCGATAGGCCAGGCTCACGTGCTCGTCGCTCGCCTCCAACGCAATTTTTAGATCGGGGTTTTCGCGTTGGAACTGGATGATCCGCGGGCGGATAATATAGCTGTTCAGAAAGGACAGGCCAGAGATGCGCAGGTCGCCGGTGATCCCCTCGATGCGCTCATCAAAGATCGAATCTGCCTCGATGATCTGGCGTTCGACTGTTTCAGCCACGTTGATCAACTGAGATACGACGCGTGTCGGCAGCCAGCGCTGGCCATCGCGCGTGAACAAATTCGCGATGTTGCCGCGGGGAAGTTTTTGTAGGCGGCGCGATATGGTCGTCTCACTGACACCCAGCGCGGTCGCCGCGCCTTTCATCGTGCCAGCCCGCCCCAGAGCGAGGACCGTTTGAAGGTCATCCAGTCTCTCATTGGCCCACTAGTTACACTGGGCACTCGAAAACCTGCCCCTAGTCAGCCGGTTATATCAACCGAACCTCGCGGCAAAAGGAACCTTAACGATTTATACACCTACAAGTTGCTGATTCCATCTCAAAATCAAGCTCTTGCGCGCCGCCGTCTGCGCCTTCCACCTGCCTCGCCGCCCCCTGATCCACCGCCATCGCCACTAAATGAGACGTTGGCGAGTGCAACAATCTGACTAAGCTCGGGAAATGTGTCCGTTTTATGGGGTATTGCAATTGCA
>CBFHXH010000097.1:0-348 GCA_965659735.1 uncultured Pikeienuella sp. | reverse complement strand
AAACTTCGGCTCAACCGCCGTTTCAATTTTTTCGATACGCCGCACAACACTGTCGATCTCGCGACGGGCGGCGGAGTTCAACAAAGCGATGCGCGCCCCGGTGCCGGCAGCGTTGCCGGCTGAGAACACCTTGTCTAGGGGACAGTCCGGGATCATGCCCAACACCATCGCGTGCTTGGGCGAGATATGGGCGCCGAACGCGCCTGCCAGGACCACGCGATCGACCTTGTCGACGCCGCGTTTGTCCATCAACAGGCGCGATCCGGCGTAAAGCGCAGCTTTGGCCAATTGAATGGCGCGGATATCCTGCTGGGTGACCGTGATCAGCGGGCCACCATCTTCGCGTCC
>CBFHXH010000096.1:0-14766 GCA_965659735.1 uncultured Pikeienuella sp. | reverse complement strand
TAATCAGTTCTTGTTGAAATTCCTGTGCGCTGATGCGGGTCATATCACCAACCTCATGTAGGCAGGCCCGCGCCTTATCCAGGGCTATCAGCCGTTTTTGCGTCCGAGCGTTGGCGTCGGTCAGGTCATCAGGCGCAGCGGCTTTCGCTTCCTCTCCGTGGGCGATCATGGTTTCGCCAATCCGGCGCCAAAGGGTCAGTCCACGGTTCAGCCACATCATTTGCGCCCGGGCCAGATGCATCACGATTTCACGTTCTTGTGCGTCTGGCTGTGCGTCTTCTGGCAGATCGGCGTCCGCTGGCGTCTTGGCTAGGAACTGGCGCATAATCTTGAGGTAGTCTTCAATCATCTGGTCGAGGTTGGCGCCGCCGTCAAACGGGCTGCCCGGCCCAGTGTTCTGATCCGTCACGTTTGATCCGCCACCTGTTTCGATTCCTGAAGCTAACGTAAATCGCGGTCTTCTGCGACGAAAGGGGATGATTGTAGACGCGCTGTCGCAACGCTTGTCTGGTGAGAATAATTGGTATAATGGTAATACCAATACAAGGAGGCCTCCATGTCCACCATCGCCATGCCTACGCCAAAAGCCAGCACGCTGGACCGCCGTGACGAGATCATCGCCGCGTTGGAGGCCGCCATCCCCGGAGCCGTCATCTCCGACCCGGCGGAGACAAAAGCCTATGAATGTGATGCGCTGACCGCCTATCGCTGCCCTCCGCTGGCCGTCGTACTGCCCTATACGACGGAGGAGGTCGCCGCTGCGATAAAGGTCTGCTTTGACATGGGCGTGCAAGTCGTGCCGCGCGGGGCTGGCACCTCGCTGGCCGGTGGGTCGCTGCCTACTGCGGACAGCATCATTCTGGGCACCTCGCGCCTGAATGACGTTCTGGAAATCGACTATGACAACCGCTTCATCCGGGTGCAGACGGGCGTGACGAACCTGTCGGTGACCGGGGTGGTTGAGGATGACGGCTTCTTCTATGCGCCTGACCCGTCCAGCCAGCTTGCCTGCGCCATTGCCGGCAATATCGCAATGAATTCAGGTGGGGCACATTGCCTGAAATATGGTGTGACGACGAACAACCTGATGGGTGTGAAGATCGTCATGACCGATGGGGAAGTGGTTGAGGTTGGCGGCCCGAACCTAGATGCGCCGGGGCTGGACATGCTGGGTATCTTCTGCGGTTCGGAAGGCCAACTGGGCATTGTCACCGAAGCGACGCTGAAGATCCTGCCAAAACCCGAAGGCGCGCGGCCGGTACTGATCGCCTATGACGATGCAGAGGTCGCCGGGCAGTGTGTCGCGAACATCATCAAAACGGGCGTTCTGCCTGTTGCGATCGAATACATGGACCGTCCCTGCATCCGCGTCGTCGAGAACTTCGCCAAAGCTGGCTATCCGGATTGCGAAGCCCTGCTGATCGTCGAGGTTGAAGGGTCCGAGGCGGAAATCGCCGACCAGCTGGCCATCATCAAGGACATTGCCAGCGCCCTGAACCCGGTTGAGCTGCGAGAGGCGCAGAGTACCACCGAAAGCGCCGCGATCTGGAAGGGCCGCAAATCGGCCTTTGGCGCAATGGGGCAGATCAATGACTACATGTGCCTCGACGGCACGGTGCCCCTGTCTGAGCTGCCTTTCACGTTGAAACGGATTGGCGAGCTGTCGAAAGAACACCAGATGGACGTCGCCAACGTCTTTCATGCGGGCGACGGCAACATGCATCCCCTGATCCTATTCGACGCCAACAAACCCGGTGATCTGGAACGGGCCGAAGCGTTTGGTGCTGATATCCTGAAGCTTTGTGTTGAGGTGGGCGGCTGCCTTACCGGCGAACATGGGGTTGGCATCGAAAAGCGCGATCTGATGACAGACCAGTACTCCGCCGAAGATCTGGAGGCGCAGATGCGGGTCAAGGATGTCTTTGATCCACAATGGCTGCTCAACCCGGCCAAGGTGTTCCCTCTGCAGGTCAGCGAAGCGAGGCGTGGCTGATGGATACGCCCAGGACTGAGGCTGAACTGGCCGCGATCGTCAAGAAGGCTCACGCCGAAAAGACCCCGCTGCGCATCCGCGGCGGCGGCACCCGCGCCGATCTGGGCCGTCCGGCGCAGCCGGCAGGGGTGCTCAGCACAGCCGGGCTGAGCGGTATCACGCTTTACGATCCCGGCGCGCTGACGATGATTGCGCAGGCAGGCACGCCGATGGCTGAGATTGAGGCCGCGCTTGAGGCCGAAAACCAGATGCTGGCCTTTGAACCGATTGATTATCGCGGCCTGCTCGGGTCAGCAGGTGAGCCGACCATTGGCGGCACCGTCGCCGCCAACATTTCTGGCCCCCGCCGGGTACTCGTCGGCGCGTGCCGTGACTTTGTGTTGGGGGTCCGGTTCGTCACGGGGGAGGGCGGCATCGTGAAGAATGGCGGCCGGGTGATGAAAAACGTCACCGGGCTGGACCTGTCCAAGCTGCAATGCGGCGCCTATGGCGGATTGGGCGTGCTGACAGAAGCTTCGATGAAGGTGATGCCGAAACCTCAGGCTGAAATGACGCTGGTTTTCGAAGGTTTCACAGCGGAACAGGGTCTGGCGCTGCTGCGCAAGGCGCTGGGCACGCCGTTTGAACTGGCCGGGGCGGCGTTCCTGCCCGCGCTGGAAAACGGCACACCCAGCCGGACCTGCCTGCGCATCGAAGGGCTGAAAACGCAGGTCGACTACCGGATGAAGAACCTCGCCGGGTTGACCTCTGTCCCATCGAAAGTTGTCACCAGCGATGAACACAAGGCGCTGTGGAAAGACATTCGTGACGTCGCGCCGTTTCATGGCTCAGACAAGCCGGTTTGGCGCCTGTCCGTCAAACCCTCTGCCGCCGCAGGCATCGTCGCGGCGTTGGAGGCGTCGTTGGGCGCCGAAGCGTTCTTTGATTGGGGCGGCGGGCTGATTTGGTTGCAGACGCCTGATGCGACCGATGACATCGCCCAGGCGATCCGGGCTGAGATTGCGCCTCACGGCGGCCACGCCACGCTGATCAGGGGATCTGCCCAGCAACGCGCGGCGCTGGATGTGTTCCACCCGGAACACCCGCGCATCGCAAAGGTTTCGCAGCAGCTGCGCGATCAGTTCGACCCGGCAGGTGTGCTGAACCCCGGCCTGATGGCGGCGTAAGGACAAGACATGCAAACCCATTTCACAGAGAAACAGCTGGCCGCCCCGTCCTTCGAACGCTCGAACGAGATCCTGCGCACCTGTGTCCATTGCGGGTTCTGCACCGCGACCTGCCCGACATATCAGGTGCTGGGTGATGAGCTCGACAGCCCCCGCGGCCGCATCTACCAGATCAAGGAGATGCTGGAGACGGAGGCTGTACCGGATCCGAAAACCGTCCTCCATGTCGACCGCTGCCTTAGCTGCCTCGCCTGCATGACGACCTGCCCATCGGGGGTACATTACATGCACCTGGTCGATCACGCCCGCGAATATATCGAGGAAAAATACCGGCGGCCTTGGGATGAACGGCTGCTGAGGTGGGTGCTGGCCCGCATCCTACCCTATCCGATGCGGTTCCGCTTTGCGATATTGGGGGCCAAGATCGCGCGCCCGTTCCGCAAACTTGTGCCTGATGCGAGGCTGCGCGCGTTGCTGGAGATGGCGCCAAAATCCATCCCCCCGGTCAGCCGCAATGACGATGCGCAGGTCTTCCCCGCCGAAGGCCCCCGCCGCAAGCGCGTGGCCCTGATGACAGGCTGCGCCCAGCGGGCGCTGAACACCGACATCAACGACGCCACGATCCGCCTGCTGACCCGTCATGGGTGTGAGGTTGTGATCGCTGACGGGCAAGGGTGCTGCGGGGCGCTGACCCACCACATGGGTAGGACGTCGGAAAGTCACGCGACGGCGGCGAAGAACATCCGCACCTGGACCCGTGAACTGGCGGACGAGGGGTTGGACGCCATCGTCATCAACACATCCGGCTGCGGCACGACGGTGAAAGACTACGGCCACATGTTCCGCAATGAACCGCTGGCGGAGGAGGCTGCAAAAGTGTCCGCCATCGCCCGCGACGTGTCGGAAGTGATGATCGACCTCGGCCTGACCGACGCCGTTCACGCTCCGGAAATGTGGGTCGCCTACCATGCCGCCTGTTCGTTGCAGCATGGCCAGCAGATCAAGACCTGTCCGAAAGACCTGCTGAAGGCCGCCGGATTCAAGGTGGTGGAGCCAAAGGACAGCCACCTCTGCTGTGGGTCGGCCGGGACCTACAACCTGTTACAGCCAGAGATTTCGGGTCAGTTGAAGGAGCGGAAGGTAAAGACGTTGGAGGCGACGAAGCCAGACGTCATTTCCGCAGGTAATATCGGGTGCATGATGCAGATCGGGTCCGCGATCGGCGTGCCGGTCGTCCACACCGTTGAGCTGCTGGATTGGGCGACCGGAGGGCCGATCCCCGCCGCGATGGTCGAAGGAGATAAGGCGATTGATATGGGCGGGTTCAAGATGCCCACGGGCGCGCCGCCGGTGGCGATGGTGGCTGAATAGGGTGTGAAACCTGTGGGGGTTTGACGCGTGAAAATTTTGGTAAGTATCTGTAAAATATGAGTTTTAAGGTTTTGTTGACTCCACCGATTTCACGTGACGCGGCCTGAGGTGAATTTGGGGTTTAGTGGACGTTCGCACTCCCGATCATCCCGGGCTCGACCCGGGACCTCGAAAAACGAAGCGCCCAACCTTCCGAGGCCCCGGATCAAGTCCGGGGCGGTGGTAAACAACGGTAGCCGATGCGAGGGTCAGGCCGTGGGCTGACGCCGTAACCGCCGATCTTCTTCATTTTCTCAGCGCCTTTTTCGGGAAATGCCTGCCCACCCTACACCCCCTTGCATCCCGTGCCCGTTCCGCCAATCGTCAGCACGCCACAACAACCGCTGAAAGCCGTGCCCATGCCCGCTATTCCCGCCGAAATGCTTGCCGTCGTCACCACCGGGAACGGCGGCTATGACAAGCTGGAATACAAAACCGTCCCGACCCCCCAGCCCGCGCCAAAGGAAATCCTGCTGCGTGTCCTCGCGGCGGGGATGAACAATACCGAGATCAATACAAGGCTTGGCTGGTATTCGTCGGATGTCACCACCGACACGTCCTCCACCGCCGACACTCAGTCAGAGGCGGAAGAACAAATTGTGGATGGGGGCTGGGATGGCGGCACGCCCTTCCCCCTGATCCAGGGCACGGATTGCTGCGGGGAGATTGTGGCCGCCGCAGACGCCTCGCTGATCGGCAAACGCGCGCTGGTGCGCGCCTGCATGCGGCCCGATGGGTATGACAGCCCGAACAACACCTGGATGGCGTCGAATTTCGACGGTGCGTTCGCGCAATACGTCAAGGTTCCGGTGGGCGAGGTGTTTCCGGTGGCCTGCGACTGGTCGGATGCGGAGTTGGCGACGATCCCTTGCGCTTACGGCACATCAGAAAACATGCTCCACCGCGCCGGGGTGACTGCGGGCGACATCGTGTTGGTGGCGGGTGCGTCGGGAGGCGTCGGGTCAGCGACTGTGCAACTGGCCAAACGCCGGGGCGCGCGGGTGGTCGCGCTGACTTCGGCGTCAAAGATGTTGCTACTGACCGCGCTGGGCGCGGATCAGGTGATCGTCCGTGGCGCTGATCTGCGGGCCGTGCTGGGGGATGAGGTGGTCGATGTGGTTGTCGACAACGTGGCGGGTGACGGCTTTCCCGTCATGCTGAAGGTTTTGAAGCGGGGCGGACGGCTGGTGTCGTCGGGCGCCATTGCTGGGCCGATTGTCGATTTGGACATGCGCGACATGTATCTGAAGGACCTGACGCTGATCGGATCAACTGGCTGGGATGAGACAGTTTTTCCCGACCTGATCGGCTATATCGAGCGTGGCGAAATTAAACCCCTGCTGGCCAAGACCTTTCCCCTGAAAGACATCGCTGCGGCGCAGGAGGAATTCATGGCCAAGACCCATATGGGCAATTTTGTGCTGATCCCGCCTCAGACATAATCCGCCGCCGCGCACCCGGCGGCAAGGCCTGTCGCAAGGCACCCGGTCAGAAGATAGCCGCCCGTGGGCGCCTCCCAATCCAGCATCTCGCCAGCAGCGAACACGCCGGGGCGGGCGGTCAGCATCAGGTCTGGGGTCAGCGCGTCCCAGCGGACGCCGCCGGCGGTTGAGATTGCTTCGTCGATCGGTCGGGGCGCTGTCAGGGTCAGGGGCAGGGCCTTGATCGTCGCCGCCAATTCATAGGGATTCCCACTGACATCGGGCGCGCATTCACGCAGCATCGCCGCTTTGACGCCGGTGATCCCGACAGCCTTTCTGAGGAAGTTCGACGCCGACAGCTTGCCGCGGGGGCGGGATAGCCTTTCCGCCACCGCCTTGCGGCCCCGGCCGGGCGTGAGGTCGATATGGACGGTCGCTGTGCCACGCTCGAGCACATCGCGGATCGGGGCGGACAGGGTGTAGATCACGCCGCCCTCGACCCCGGTGCGGGTGATGGTGAATTCGCCTTCCACCCGTTGATCGCCAAAGGTCATCGCGATGGTTTTGACTGGTGCGCCGGCGAAGCGGTTGGACATGAACGCGCTCCATGGCGCATCAAAGCCCATATTGCTCGGGCGCAGCGGGGCCAGCGCGACACCCGCCGCCGCCAACGGCCCTGTCCATGCGCCGTCCGAGCCAAGGCGCGGCCACGATCCGCCCCCCATCGCTAGAACGGTGGCCTTGGCCATGACGGTCTGAGGGCCGTCCGGCGTATCAAAGCAGAGCGCATCGCCGTCCCATCCGGTCCAACGCCATTTCGTCCGAACCGTAGCCGCGTCCAGCCGCCCCAGCCAGCGGCGGAGGAGGGGGGACGCCTTCATCACCGTCGGATACAAGCGGCAGGATGAGCCGATGAACATCTCTTCGCCCAACCCTTCGGCCCAGGCGCGCACTTCGGCGCCGGTGAAGTCAGCCAGAAAGGGCTGTATTTCGGGCGGGAAGGCGCTGCGAAACTGGTCTGGCGGCAGGTCGTTCGACAAGTTTAGGCCGGATTTGCCCGCCATCAGAAACTTGCGCGCCAGCGTCGGTTTCGCGTCGAACACCGCAACGCTGCGCCCCGCTGCCAGTCCAGCCTCCGCCGCCGCCAGACCAGCGGGGCCGCCGCCTATGACGGCGATGTCGGGCGAGGTGGCTTGGGTCATCTCAGGCGGGCCGCGCGTCAGCGGTCAGCCCGCGCAATATCGCCTCGACGCCATAGTCAAAGCGATCCGCCGCATCATCGGGTGAGCGGATATAGCCAAGCCTTTCCAGTGCGACGAGGCCGTGCATCTGCGCCCAGAAACTGTCCATCAGCAGCTGCACCGGGGCGTCATCCGGGAAGAGGCCCTGTTTCTCGCCCGCTTCGAAAACCGAATTGTACATGCCGTAGACCGCATTGCCGCTCTCGCTGGGCGAGGGCAGGCCCTCATGCGCGTTGGTTAGGGCGGGCTCCGCGCCAAGACTGCCGATATCGCCGAATAGCAAGTCAAACGCCGGCGGATGATCCAAAGCAAAACTCCGGTAAGCCGCTGCCATGGCCCTGAGCTGGTATAACAGGTCATCCTCAGCCACTTTGTTGGTGGCCTGACGCAGTGCTTCAGCGAACAGATCGAATGCGCGCGCGGACAGGGCGCGGTGCAGCCCTTCGCGATTGCCGAAATGCGTGTAGATCGACATCGTTGACGTCCCCGCCGCATCCGCCAGCTGGCGTAGCGAGAAGCTTAAGTTGCGGCTTTCGGTGATGATCCGCATCGCGGCGTCCAGAAGATCAAGCCTCAGATCGCGGGTTTCACTTGTAGCGGACAGGGGTGAATTGACGTTCATGCGTCTCGGCTGTCTGAGCATCGGCTTTTCCGGTCGCCGTGCCCAATTAATACATGTCGCTTGATGGAGTAACAATGTTATGAGATCAATAACGCTGTTATTGAGGAGAAACATGACCTCAAACCAAAAAAAGGCGCTGTGACAGCCGCCGCACAAGGGAAGGATGCACCAATGATCTCGTACGGAGTTCAGACGATCTATGCGGGCCTCGCGGTCTGGGCGGGTCTGCTGGCGCGGGCGCGATGCGTGGGCGGTACACGGCGTTTCTGTTGTGGGGCATCGCCCTCCTCCTGGTTCTGAACGTTCGCTATGTGATTGAGGGTGCGCCGGGCGCCATCGCGTTCTTCATCGGCATCTATGACGTTCTGGACAATCTGGGCGCGCCGGACGGTGCCGCCGCGCTTACCGCATGCCCGAACAATGAATGAACGGTTTGGGGCGACTATTACACCAACCATCCGTCCTGCGGCGTGGCGTTCCACGCTCGGTTTGGTGACGCTCCTGAACTGCGCACGAACCTGCTGATGACGCATATCATCTTCAATTCCATCGCATTTGTGCTGATGCATGTGCAGTTGATGCGGCCTGGCGGAATGGCTTCGGGTGGCATGCACAAGATGCCGGGCCGGATCACCTTCGCCTGCCTGACAATCAGCGTCATCGCCGCCGTCTGGCTGTCGTCCGAACATGGCCCGGTTGGCGAATACGGCGGGTCCTGGTCGATGTGGGGGTTCTATTCCATGTCGGCGGTTGTCTACACCTGCGCGGTGATGGGCGTAGTCGCCATATGCAAGGGCGACGCGGCGGGACATCGAGTGTGGATGTGGCGGTTCGCCGGGGCAATGTGGGGGTCGTTCTGGCTGTTCCGCGTCATGCTGTTTGTGCTGGGGCCGATCCTGCGCGGCTATGAGGCGGCCTCGATCCTGTTCTGCATCTGGCTATCCGCGCCGCTGGGCGTGCTGATCGCCGAAGCGATGTGTCGGCGGATCGACAATCGCGGCCTGGTGGGCGTACCGGCGGAATGAGGTCGGCGACCTTCGCGCGCCAATGGCTTGCGAAGGTCCATTCGCCGCAGCGATATCGCATGATCTGAACTTGCAGTTCCGGGTGGGATGGGATCACTCGTCAGGCTCTATCCCACCACCTGGATCCGCGCCTTGGACGCTTTTTTCAACATCGTACTGCCGATCTTCGCCATCATTGGCGTGGGTTACGCCTGTGGATGGTTGAAACTGCTGGGGGAGGCGAGCAGCGAGGTGCTGAACGGTTTTGTCTACTGGGTGGCCCTGCCTTCATTGATGTTCCAGGCCATGGCCGGGGTCGATCTGGCGGAGCTGTACAATCCCAATTTCATCGCCGCGTTCCTTTTGGCGTCGGTCGCAACGGGGCTTCTGGCTGGCATCGTCGGCCGGCTATTGTTCCGCCTGACGGTGGCGGAGGCGTCGCTGCACGGTCTGAACGCCGGCTATCCGAATTCAGGGTATATGGGTATCCCCCTCGCCATCGCGGCGTTCGGGGAAGAGGCGGCATTGCCCGCGATTGTCGCGGCTACGATTACGGTGCTGACGATCTCGCTGGCCATCGTGCCAATTGAAATCTCGCGGCAGGGACGCGGTCAGATGGCCAAGGTCATCGGACGCATCCTGAAGGCGCTGGTGACGAACCCCATGATCGTCGCGCCGGTGCTTGGCCTGATATGGGCCGGGTCGGGGTTTGAGATGGTGAAACCCATTGCGCGGATGACAGAACTGCTTGGTGGTTCCGCCGGGCCCTGCGCGCTGATGGCCATTGGTCTGTTCATGGTTGGCAAGCCAATCACCGACGGCAGTTGGGAAGTGGGCGTGATGACCTTTGCCAAGCTTATCATGCAACCACTGTTCACCGCTGTCGCTGTGCTGATCATGTTTCCGACCGATCCTTTGTGGGCCGCGGTCGCGATCCTGCTGGCGGCGCTGCCGATCGGGTCGGGGCCATTTGTGTTGGCGCAGGCGCAGGGGATCTATGTCAGGCGCACATCGACTGTCATGCTGGTGACGACGGTCTTGTCCGTTGCCACCGTATCCGCCTTTCTCGTCGTATTTCCGCTGCCGGTTTAGAGCGCTCAGGCTCGGGTCTGATCGCAGCATCCCCTTCGACGTTGGGCGTATCCCGCATCGGAATCAAGCCGAAGGCGCCGATGCGAGCGTCAGGCCGTCCTGGCGGTCTCACGCTTTTTGAGCGGAGTGCTAAGCGGGGAGTTCGGATGAACTTTGCTGAAATAAATCAAGAAGATCGGCGGTTACGGCGTCAGCCCACGGCCTGACCCTTTCATCGGCTGACTGAGCCAATTCTTGATAGGTCGGATGGCGGGCATGAATGCCCACCCTAAACCAGCGCTCAGCGGTAACATCGCCCCAACTTCCGCAGCATATCCCCGCTTCGCGCACAGGTCTCGCACTAACGTTTACGCTTACCTCTCCAACAACGGACCGCCCTAGGCGGCGCCCCGCACCTCCACCATCCGGGCCAAAATTGTGGCGCCGATGGGCAGCATGTCGTCGTCAAGCACAAAGGCCGGGTTGTGCAGTGGGACGTCGCCTGCATGGCCGAGGGTGCAATAGGCGCCCGGCACATAGGCCAGCATGTCGGCGAAATCCTCTGACCCCATGACTGCATCGGTTTTTTCGCGGGCGTTTTCGTCGCCAACGACATTCTTGGCGGCTGCTATCATTTCGGCCGTCAGATCGTTGTCGTTGCGGAGCACGTCAAACACATTGCGGATGTCGCATTCGATCACGGCGCCATGGGTGATGGCGTACCCTTCGCAGATTTCCTTCATGCGCTGGGACACCAGTTCGGCGGCGTCATCGTCGAAATACCGGATCGTGCCGGCCAGCATTGCATCCTCGGGGATGACATTATAGGCGGCGCCAGCGTGGATCTGCGTCACTGACAGAACGATAGGTTTCGATGGCGGCACGTTGCGCGACACGATCGTGTGCAACTCCCGCGCCAGACCGGCGGCGACGACCAGCGCATCCACCGTGCCTTCGGGCCGGGCCGCGTGGCCGCCTTTGCCGGTGATCTTGATATCGAAAAAGTTCGCGCCCGCCATCGCTGCGCCGGGTTTGACGCCGATCTGGCCCGGTTCGTCGAACGGGGAATTGTGCATCCCGTAAACCTCGTCCACCGGGAATTTGTCGAACAATCCATCGGCCAGCATCGCTCGGGCACCGCCCAGGCCTTCTTCCGCGGGTTGGAAAATCAGCACGGCCTCGCCTGCAAAGTCCCGGGTCTCAGCCAGGTATTTCGCTGCGCCCAACAGCATGGTGGTGTGGCTGTCATGGCCGCAAGCATGCATCACACCGGCGTTCTTCGACGCGTAGGGCAGGTTTGTCTGTTCGTGGATCGGCAGCGCGTCCATATCCGCGCGCAGGCCGATGCGCCGCCCGGGGCGGTTGCCCTTGATGACTGCGACGACGCCTGTTTTGCCAATGCCAGTTTCTATTTCATCGACGCCATATTCGCGCAGTTTGTCGGCGACGACGCCGGATGTGCGAACCTCCTCAAACCCCAGTTCCGGGTGGGCGTGCAGATCGCGGCGAATGGCTGTCAGGTCGTCTGCATAGGCGACGATAGGGTCGGGGATGTTCATCGGGGGCTCCTAAGGATCAAGTATATGAGCTGAGTTTAGCGACGACGCGCGGCGAGTCGAGGCGCTGTCGCAAGACATCATGGGTGCCGTAGAGGAGTGCAAAATATCTCATCCTTCCATGCGACAAGCTGGCGCCCTAAACAGTTTGATAACCGACAGAGATCGGATTTTTAGGGAGTTTCGGCCATGGTCAATGCTGCAGAATATTTCGTCACCCGCCATTCCAGCAGTCCGGTGGCGGCGAAATGCGCCTTTCGCGAAGCCCAGGAAGATGGCCGTGAGATCTCCTATGGCGCGCTACATGCCGAAACGGATCGCATGGTGGGCTTTTTCGCAGCGCAGGGGTTCCGGCGCGAAGATCGCGCCGTCATGCTGCTGCTGGACGAAATCGAATACCCCATCGCTTTCTTCGGCGCGCTGAAGGCGGGCGTCGTTCCGATCCTGCTGAACACGCTGCTGGCGACGCCGGTCTACGAGGCGATCCTGAACGACTGCCGCGCGCGAGCGCTGTTCGTGTCGGCACCATTGCTGCCGGTCGTTGAACCGCTGCTGGCGGATCACCCGTATCTGGAAAAGGTCTATGTCGTTGGCGGCGAGGCGCCTGAGGGCGCGCTGTCTTTCGCCGAAGAATTCGCTGGCGTAACGCCGGGTCCGACCGTTGATGCGTGGGATGATGAAACGGCCTTCTGGCTCTATTCCTCCGGCTCCACCGGCTCGCCCAAGGGCGTCAGGCATGTGCATGGGTCGATGAAGGCGACGGCGGACACCTATGGCGCGGGCGTTCTGGGGATCGAGGAAAGCGACGTCGTGCACTCCGTCGCCAAGATCTTCTTCGCCTATGGCCTTGGCAATGCGATCACCTTTCCGATGTCGGTCGGCGCGACGACGATCCTGAACCCCGGCCGCCCAACGCCGGAAGGCGTGACCGACATTCTCGCACGCCATAAACCGACAGTGTTTTGCGGCGTGCCCACCCTTTACGCCGCGCTGGGCGCGCATCTGGAGGCGGTTGGTGCGCCAGACGTCAGGCTCCGCCGCTGCATTTCGGCGGGCGAGGCGTTGCCGCCGGATGTCGGGACCCGTTGGAAGCGGCTGTTTGATTGCGATATTCTCGACGGCGTCGGGTCGACGGAAATGCTGCACATCTTCTTGTCCAATGCGCCGGGCGACGTGGTTTATGGCACCTCTGGCGTTGCTGTGCCGGGCTATGACCTGCGGCTGGTCGAAGATGACGGGTCCGACGTCGCAGCAGGGGGCATTGGCGAACTGCTGGTGCGCGGCGTTAGCGCCGCCGACGGCTATTGGAACCAGCGCGAAAAATCGCGCGCGACGTTTCAGGGTGAATGGACCCGCACGGGCGATAAGTACGAACTGGGCGCCGATGGACGGTACATCTACTGCGGGCGAACCGATGACATGTTCAAAGTGTCAGGCATCTGGCTCTCGCCGTTCGAGGTGGAATCGGCGCTTGCCAGTCATCCCGCTGTTCTGGAAAGCGCGGTGGTCGCCAAGCGGGATGAAGATGGTCTGGAAAAACCCAAGGCCTTTGTAGTGCTGAACGCGGGCGCATCGGCCGATGGTCTGGTTGACGTGCTGCAGGATCACGTCAAAAAGGTCGCGGGCAAATGGAAATACCCGCGCTGGATCGAGTTTGCCGAGGACTTGCCAAAGACAGCAACCGGCAAGATCCAGCGCTTCAAACTAAGGGATGACGCCTGATGTTTGACTGGAAACTTGGGGAAATGGGCTGGATTCAGGCTGGCGGTAAGCGGTTGGAGGCGACCTCCCTTGGCCCCGCGCCGGGCGGCGACCATCCGACGATCGTGATGCTGCACGAAGGGTTGGGCTGCGTCGCGCTGTGGCGCGATTTTCCTGAACAGGTGCAGCGGGCCACCGGCTGCGGCGTCTTTGTCTATTCACGCGCCGGATATGGCAGATCGGATGCGGCAGAACTGCCCAAAACCGTCGACTTCATGGATGGCGAGGCGCTTGACGTGCTGCCAGACGTTCTGAACGCCATCGGTGCGGAACGGTACATCCTGCTCGGCCACAGCGACGGCGCGACAATCTCGGCGATCTATACGGGCGGGGTGCAGGACAAACGCATCCGCGGGCTGATCCTGATGGCTCCGCATTTCTTTTCCGAAGACATTAGCGCTGGCGAAATCGCCAAAGCCAAAACCGCGTTTGAAACGACCGACTGGCCGGAAAAGATGGCGAAGTATCACAACGATCCCGAGGCGACCTTCATGGGGTGGGCGGGGCCTTGGCTGGACGCTGAATTCCAGAACGACTGGAACGTCGCCGACTGCATCGACTATTGGCGCATCCCGGTGCTGGCGATCCAGGGTTGGCAGGATCAATACGGCACGCTCGCCCAGTTGGAGGAGATCGAAGCGCGCACCTATTGCCCGGCCGACATCGTGGTGCTGGAGGATTGTGGGCACACCCCTCATGCCGAAAAAACCGAAGAGACACTGGCCGCAATCACCGAATACGTCGCCCGGCTGGTAAGGCTGGAGGCCGAAGAGGTCGCGCTAGGGTGAACCTGCCCCTGCCAGGTCACAAGCACATTCCAGGCGCGAACGTACGGCACGCCGAGGATGCGTTCGACTGGATCCGCGATCAGGCCGCCGCTGACGCTGATAATCCGGCGTGGCGGTATGGTCTGCGCCTACTGGCGGAGGGTTTCTATTGGGAAGCGCATGAGGTGTTGGAGCCGGTCTGGATGGCCGCCACGCCGAATTCGGCTGAAAAGGCGATGGCGCAGGCGGTGATCCAACTGGCGAATGCGGCGCTGAAGCTGGACATGGGCAAGCCTAAGGCGGCTCAGCGGCTGGCGGTGATGGTTGATGAACTGGCGGCGGAAGCAGGGCGAAGCCGCGCCAAGGTTTTGGGGCTGGATGTCGGCGCAGTGCGAGGCGCCGCCGACGGCATTGCTGATCCGCCGCCAAGGCTGGACCTCCTCCAATATCAGCGGCCCGTGGATTGACCGTCCGCAACGCGGGTTCACGTTGGCTTGACGCGCTGGTCTGGGCGACTTGCGAGACGGATGCGGCGCGCCCTAGTTTCGCCCGTCAATGCAGGAGCTGAGATGCTGAAACCCCTCGTCGCCCTCTTCACCATCTTGTTTGCAGGTCACGCCCTGGCCGAGGACTGCCCAAGGTTCCATCGGTTCGTTGATTTTGGGATCGAAGGTGAGGATTGGGTGATCTACCGGGGCGGGCCTGCATTTCGGGTGGAAGGATTTGACGGTCATCTGCTGGTTCTTTCTTCGGG
>CBFHXH010000095.1:0-14780 GCA_965659735.1 uncultured Pikeienuella sp. | reverse complement strand
GGCGGAACGTGCCCTATGGTGGCTCGGCTGAATGAAGCAGCGCGTCCATCTGATAACCCTTGGCGTTGTCGATCAGACCAAGGCGGCTGCGTTTTACGATGCGCTTAGCTGGGAACGTGCAGAAAGCCCGGATGGCGTGATCGCCTCCGATCTGTGGGGCGCTACGCTGAGCTTGTACCCCCGCGCAAAACTAGCTGAGGATTTGGGTCGTGAGTTGCCGAAGGGTTCGGGCGCGATGACACTTTCGTGCAAAGTGTGCGAAAAGGACGAAGTTGCGGAAGTGGTCAAAGCTGCTGAAGCGGCGGGCGCAACAATCGTAAAGCCGCCGCGTGACATTTTCTGGGGCGGTCACATCGCCTATTTTGAAGATCCTGAAGGCTTCGTCTGGGAAGTCGCTCACAACCCGTTTTCGCCTCTGGGCGCGAATGATGTATTTCAATGGAATGGCGCATGACACTTCCCCAAACCCCTTCGTTTCGACTTGATGGTAGACGCGCGCTGGTGACTGGCGCGTCCTCTGGCATTGGGCTTGGCTGCGCCATGGCGTTGGCTGAGGCTGGCGCCCATGTCGTGATGACCGCCCGTGGCGCCGACCGGCTGGATGCGGCAGTGGCCGAAGCCAAGGCGGCCGGTTTGTCCGTGGAAGGGCGAGTCATGGATGTCGCCGACATCGCAACGACAGAGGCGGCGTTGGAAGGCGAGGTTTTCGATATCCTCCTCAACTCAGCCGGCGCTGCGCGGCTGTCGCCTTCAGTTGATACTAATCCGGAAGACTATGATGCGGTGATGAACGCGAATGTGCGCGGCGCCTATTTCATCAGCCGCAATGTTGCGCGTGGGCTGATCAATGCCGGCAAGCCAGGATCAATCATCAACATTTCGTCCCAGATGGGCCATGTCGGTGGGATCGACCGCGCTGTATACGCCGCATCAAAACACGCGCTGGAAGGGTTCACCAAGTCGATGGCCATTGAATGGGGGCCGCATGGCGTGCGGATTAACACGCTTTGCCCGACTTTCGTGCGCACCCCGCTGACCGAGCCGACTTTCGCCAACCCCGAAAGGGTGAAATGGATCACCGAAAAGATTAAACTGGGTCGCGTTGGCGAGGTTGAGGATCTGATGGGCCCGGCGGTCTTTCTTGCCTCTGACGCATCCGCGCTGATCACAGGAACGCATCTTTTGGTCGATGGTGGCTGGACGGCAGGCTGATCTGAGGGGGGTGACCGGGTTCAGTCATCCTCCCACTTGAAGGCGTCCCCGTGGGCTTTGACCCACCCGATAGAGGGCAATGGAAAATGGCTTCCGATCACCTTGCGGTTCGCTTCGGCCGCTTCGGCCAACAGTTGCTTGCGTGATGTGACGGCCGTCGCCGCGTCTTCATCGTATTTGAACGCCCAGTTCGGTCGCCAGCATTGAACGGTTGAATGCAGCGCGTCACCTGTGATCACCGCTTCGGCGTCGCCATCGCGGATCAGCACCGAGACATGGCCTGGCGTGTGTCCGGGCGTCGGCGTCAGGGTGATGTGATCGCCCAGCATGTGGCCGGGCGTGACCATCTCGGCCTGCTTCGCCTCGATCACAGGCAGGACGCTTTCGGTATATGACGCCGCCCCACGGCCGCGGAAAAGTTCCTCGTCCGCCGCGGGCATCAGATAGCGGGCATTGGGAAAGGTCGGAATCCAGCGCCCATCTTCCAGCTTGGTGTTCCAGCCGACATGATCGGTGTGAAGGTGGGTGCAAAGGACATAATCCACATCTTCGGGCCGGACGCCTGCAGCGGTAAGCGCTGACATGAACCGATTGTCCGAACGCTGGTGCCAGTCTGGCAGCGCCGCTGTCTTGTCATTGCCAACGCAGCTGTCCACGATGACGATATGATCAGGCGTTTTCAGCAAAAACCCTTGAACGGGCAGAATTAATCGCCCCGTCGCCGGGTCGAGAGCATCGGGCGCATGTTCTGCAAAAACCTCCCGTATATCGGTGTCGGCGTCGGGCCACAGCGCCTCGGGCGTCAGGAACGGGCCGTTGATTTCCAGCAGCCGCCACACCTCGATTTCGCCGATTCTGCAAAGCATCGTGAACCTCCGCTGTTGGGACGCCCTTACGAATAGCAGGGCCGCGTCATAGTTTGATCACACCCGCGCTGCCTTATCGCAATGGAAAAACCGGGGCCGCGGCGCTAGGTTCATGAAATCGTCGTGATTATCCCTTGGGGAACTTGTCTGCTTGCCTGCCGCGTACCATCCTGATCGGAGTTTTCAATGCCCTTCACCGCCCTAATCATGGCCGCCCAACGCAAGAACGAGGTGAACCCTCTGGCGGTGGCGAATGGGGTCAGCCATAAATGCCTGATGGACATGGACGGCCTGCCGATGATCCAGCGGGTCTATGATTCTCTGGCGGGATCGCAGCATATTGGCCGCATCATCATTTCGATCGACGACGCTGCGGCGCTGGACGATATCGCCGTCATTCAGGACGGTGTTGCATCGGGCAAAGCTGAAATCTCTGTCTCGGGCGACAACCCTTTCGCCAGCGTTTTGGCGGCGCTAGATGACGCTTCGCTGTTTCCGGTGATTGTCACGACCGGCGACAATGCGCTGCATACGACGGAAATCATCGACTATTACTGCGAGAAGCTGCTGAAGTCGGACTGCGACGTGTCTGTTGGTTTCACCATTGAAACCGACATCCACCCGGAATACCTGGCCAAACTGAAGGAAGGCAAAGCCCCGCACCGGTTTCGCGATGGGCGGTATTCGAACTGCAACCTCTTTGGTCTGCGCACAATCAAGGCGATTCATTCGGCCAAGGCCTTCGAAGGCGGCGGTCAGTTTGGTAAGAAAAAGATCAGGTTTTTCAAAGCGTTCGGCTTGGTAAACCTGCTGATCTACAAATATGGTCTGCTATCCCTGGACGCGGCTTTCAACCGACTTTCAAGCCGGTTTGGCGTCAAATTCGAAGCGATCATGATGCCCTTCCCTGAAGCGCCGATTGACGTGGACAACCCGAATGACGAAGCGCTCAGCCGCAAGCTGCTGGCCGCCCGGCGCGCCACAGGTTGATCCGCCCCGCGTGGGTGCCTTTGCATACAACACGCGTTCATGGCGTCGTCGCCACGAATTGTGAGGCGCCGACGCCCTTGCCGCCTGATCGTGCAGCCGCATATAAGCGCGCTGACGACGCAGCTTGTCGGGCTGCGGCTGCGTTGTCGATACAAAAACAAGAACTGGTGAGTGAACATGGCTGAAGATCCCCGGCTAAAGTTATCCGACGCGGACAAGGACCACCTGAAGGTCATGTTCCTGGCGAAACACGCCAAGAGCGATGGATCCTCACATCCGATTGACGGTCAGCACGCCACGTATCACCATGAACTGCGCGGTGTACTTGATGGCATCCTACCCAACCTGACGGTCGGCAATAAATACGATGACCTCTTCAACCCGCCAGAACATGATTACCTGTTCACTCTGTTGAATCGCGGCGGGTTCAAAAACTCCGAGGTTCTGGCGGCAACGATGTCGGTCTGGCGCGGCAAGCCGCATCTGGGCGCCTCGCCCGCCATCCGCATCATCGGCGACGACAAGCACCTGATGAAGCTGTGCGCCCGCGCGCGCGGCGTAGCAACGCCGGATAGCGAGATTTACCGCCTCGGCAACAACTGCCGCAAAGAGCCCGAATTCCCGTGGGCCCGCCTCGTGGTGAAACCAAACGCTTCGTCGGCTTCCTGGGGCGTCAAGATGCTCGACACCTGGGAACAGGCGGTTGAGCACATGGAATGGCTCTATGATGAAGGCGGCCACGATGTGCTGGTCGAACGCTATTTCGATGGTATCGAACTGGCGGTTCCTGTCGTTGGCGACGCCAAGGGCAACCCGGTTTACCTGCCGGTCATGAAGTACACCTCAGCCGATGACGACCGCCTGCGCACTTACGAAGAAAAACGCGGCCTGGCGCCATCATCCGAAGGGTTCAAGCCGTTCTACGAAAAAGAGCTGTGCGATCTGGTGATCGGCGAGGCCGAAAAGATGATGCCGGAAATCTGGCCGTTTGATTATGGCCGGTTCGAATTCAAGGTGAACCCGGCGACCATGCAGTCAACCTTCATCGAGGTGAACATGAGCTGCAACCTCTGGTCCAAGAAAACGCTCAGCCTAAGTTGGCAGAGCCTTGGCCTTACGCATGAAGAGCTTGTCGAAACCATTCTGGTTCATTCCCTGCTGCGGCAGGGCGTTATTGAGGCCCTAGCATGAAGTACACAGCACTGGTCATGGCGGCGAAACGCGCCGGGGTGATTGATCCGCTGGCCGAAAAGGCTGGTACCACGCACAAATGCTTGATCGATATGGATGGCGTTCCCATGATCCAGCGCGTTTTGACCTCGCTGGTCTACGCCAAGGATATCGACCATATCGTCATCTCGATTGATGAGCCTGAGGTTCTGGCGGATATCCCGGTCATTGCAGACGGCATCGCGGCGGGGCGTATTTCAACCACGCCATCGGGCGACAACCTTTTCACCTCGGTCACCAAGGCGCTGACCAAACCTGAGCAGTTCCCTGTCGTCGTTTGCACTGCTGACAATGCGTTGCAAACAGCCGAAATGGTCGATCATTTCACGGCTGAGTTTGAGCGCGAAGGCTGCGATGTCGGTGTGGCCATCACCAAAGCCGAAACGATCTGGGCGAAATACCCGGAAGGTCAGCGCCGCCCGCATAAGTTCAAGGATGGAATGTGGTCGAACTGTAACCTGTTCCTGTTGAAATCTCTTGATGCGCTTGGCTCCGCCAAGGCGTTTGAGGGTGGTGGGCAGTTCGGCAAATCCAAAAAGCGCGTTCTGCAGGCGTTCGGCTGGTTCAACCTTCTGCTCTATATCTCCAAGCAGATGACCCTTGGCGGGACTTTTGATCGTATCTCCAAGCGTTTCGGTGTGAAGATCACCCCGATCGAAATGCCGTGGGCCGAGGCGCCGATCGACGTTGATAACGAGCGGACCGAACGCATCGCCCGCGAAATCCTGGCTGCCCGCCGCGAAGAGGCGGCCTAGCACTCTACCTTCGTCGTTCTGAGTTTCGATCAACCTGCGACCCGCGCGCTAGATCAGAGGATTTGAACCTCTCCGGTTTCTGCTGATTGTTTCAACGCTTCGATCACGCGGAGCGTTTGCAAACCCTCGCGACCTGAAACCAATGGCGGCGCGCCTCGGATCACATCGCAAAAATGCGCGATCTGCAGGTTCAGCGGATCATCATCTGACCGATCAGCTGGTCCGGTCCGCTGAAAATCCCGCCACCAGCTGCGCGGTTCATCCTGCCCCCACACCTCGCCATTGGGTAGGGAAAGCGAGCCATTGGCACCACCTATCAGATAACAATGCTGATCCGTTGCGGGATAGGCGGGGTTTTCACCAGCGGTTTGTTCCCAGCTCCACGGTCCGATAATGCTGTCAGAGGCAATGATTGTGCCGATGACGCCATTGGCGAAGGTCAGCAGGGCTGCGGCGGTATCCTCCACCTCATGCCCACGTGCGGCGGATGATTGTACAGCGCGAACGGCGCTGATCTCGCCAACCAGATGGCGCATCAGGTCGATGTCGTGAATCAGGTTGATGTAAACTGGCCCTGCACCGGGTTTGCGCCGCCATTCAACGTCGAAATAATCATCAGGTTTGTAAAGCCAGAACATCCCATGCACTGCGACCAGCCTGCCAAGGTCGCCACGGGCAATCCGGGCCTTTGCGTCGGCGATAAGCGGATTGTGACGCCTGTGATGGCCAACCAGCAAAGGCACGCCCGCCTTGTCCGCCGTGGCCACCAACGTTGCGGCTGCTTCGACACTGTCGGCGATGGGTTTTTCAATCAGCGCCGGCAATCCCGCTTCGACCGCCTGCAGTCCGTGATCCAAATGCATCTGATTGGGCGTCGCAATGATCATGCCGTCAGGCCGGTCCGTGGCCAACATCTCGGCGATCGACGCATACCAGGGCGCACCAACGCCAACTGCAAACGCCTGCGCGGCGTCACTCGGGTCAACAATGGCGGTTAGGGCGGCGTCGCCCCCTGCCGCAATCAGTTTTGCATGACGCTGACCGATTAGCCCTGCGCCAACAACTGCGATACGCGATTTAACGATGGCCGGCCTCAAAATCATTCAGACCGGTCTGATCCTGACCCCGCAACAGCCAAATGGGCCGGGTGGAAAAATCAACCATCAGTCCTGATCCATCGCTGCGCTCGCGCATCGCCCGGTCGAAATGTGATGTCGCGGGCATATAGCGTATCGCAAGACCGGCCCGGCGGCGGGGCGAGGCGTTCTTGTTGGACCCATGGATCATATAAACGTCGTGCAGCGACATTTGCCCCGGCTCGAGCAAAACTTCCATAACGTCTTCTTCGCGGAAGGTGTTCATGTCGATCTTGTCTGAAAGGGCCAGGTCGCCTTCTTCCTTCATGTGCGGGTGCAGGGTCTTGTCCTTGTGCGAGCCGGGCACCACGCGCAGACAGCCATTTTCTGGATCGGAATGCTCCAGTGCGATCCAAACAGTGCAGGTCGCCAAGGGGCTGATCGGCCAATAGTGGCCATCCTGATGCCAAGGCACTTCCAACCCATCGCCAGCGGCTTTGCAGAACATGTGGCAACCCCAGAGAATGATGTCCTCACCTATCAGCTGCGCAACGAGGTCGAGGATTTCAGGGTCGCGGCTGAGGTCCAAAAACGCCTTCGACCCATCCACGCCTTCGTCATTCTTTTCAACATGGATTGAGATCAGCTTCTCAGGCCTTACGCCCGGATTGGCGGCGATCACATCGTCCAAGGCGGCGACTAAAGCATCGACGCGTTCCGTCGGCAACCGGAACTCAGGCACGACAATACCGTCGCGGTGATAGGTTTCGACTTCCTGTGCTGACAGGCTCGCCATCGTATCCTCCCTGTTTTTGGGCAGAGTAGGGCGAGGGCGCCGTCAGCTTCAAGGAAAAGCGATTGAATCGAACGTAACGACAGTTACGCCGTCACTTCGACGTTGCAGGTCCGACGGATCCCCGCTGAAGTAGTAAGGTCTGATGGTTTGGGCGTTTGGCTGAGCCGAAAAAGCATAGTGAAGCTTCAGTGGCTTACCCTCAAATTGACTCGCGGTGATGTATGCGACTAGCGCGTGTTCAAATTCGTGAAATCCGGATTTCCATGCCCAATGTTTGGGTTTGGGCCACCCTTTGATTGGCAGGCCGTCTTGGCCCAACATATCGAACACTCCGCCAAACTCGGGATCGACGAACCCGCGTAACTAGTACTTGTAGGTCTTGTTGAGGATTGTGCGCAGACGCGGTTCTTCCATTGCAAGTGACGCAAGAAGTGGATTCTGTTCAGCAAAAATCCAGGCTGATTGCCGATTGTTGTGTCTTCCGCGCCGGTTCAAACCGTCGCGCCATGTGCCCATGGGTTGGCGCAAGGCTTTGTTCAACACTTTCTTGCCAGCGGTGCGGCTGGCGTCTGACAGAGCGGCGTTTTCTGTGATGGCGCCATTCATCATCAGAAACCAATGCGCTTTGGCGGAGTGACCAAAATCTACCTTTGGCTCGATATCTGGCTCTGTCCCCTTTGTTCCATCAAGTAAAAGGGTATGAAACCTTGGAGAATAGAACTTGGTCATCATCAGACTGGCAAGGGCGTCCATTTCGCCAATCCAGTCTGACTTCAATGGTTCTTCCAGTGTGGGCGCCATCAGCATGTAAAACGTGTTGATCTGGTCGAGGTAGCTGACAAAGGCGGTTGTGGTGTTTTTTCTGTAATCTCACGTTCCTTGAAGAAGTATTCCTTCGTGTCAGGGTCGCGATAACGCACCATCATAGTCTGGCGCGTTTCTTCGATTATGGTCAGGATGTCCGGGTCTCGTGTTAAATAATAGTAAAATGCAGGCGCCAGCAGCCCATAGGCCTGTTTTTGGATCGTGAAGCGTTGCGGCTGATACCACCAGGTTTCGCTTTTTTGATCAAACCCCTCAAAATGTCCGCCAACCGGGTTGTGGGCTGGACCCATCAGAACATCAACCCCGGCTTTCCCCAGCGCCAGGTAACGCTGGTCTCCCGTCAGTTGCAACGCCGTCAGGTACGCAAAGCTTTGTCGTGAAATGGCGATCAGGAAATTCTGATTGGGCGTCATCCAGCCAATATCTGCAATTTCGGGACAAGGAGAGCTTTCTTGAAAAATGGACCCATCATTGCACGGCATCGATGGATACAACCCAATAGGATCGCCATGCGCTGCCGGCACGTCCCAGAATGGCAACAGGTCTTCCTTAAGGTGCCTTAACCAGCACTCTTGGCTCAGGGTATCCTGCGCTGTTGCGATTGCGAGTGCAAAAAAGAGCCACGATGATCAAAAGGCGCATTGCAAACCTCACATTGGACCGGCACCGCGGAGCGAAAACGCAGCTGCGGGATGATCTATGAAACGCAGAGACGTCCAAGATCAAGCAGGCTTGTTCTGCCCTGCCCGTTGACCATACGTGATATCAGAAAATGGTGGCGTCACGCCGTGTGGGGCTGACCGCCAGTATTGCCGGGGCCCCTCCACCTTGGCGCCCAGCGCGACCGCCGCCCGCCAGGGCCAGCGTGGGTCCCAGAGGAAGGCGCGGGCCATAGCGATGGCGTCGGCTTCACCGTTGGCCAAAATCGCCTCAGCCTGTTCGGGTTCAGTGATCAGACCGACGGCCATGACCGGAACGCTGACAGCGGCCTTGATCGCTTTGGCCAGATGCACCTGATAGCCGGGGCCAACCGGAATTTGCTGCAAGCCCGAAACGCCACCGGAAGAGATGTGCAAAGCGTCTGAACCGGCCGTCTCCAACGCCTTCGAAATCTCGACAGCCTCTTCAATGGTCAGGCCACCATCGGCCCAATCAACTGCGGACAGGCGTGTCCACAGGGGATAGTCGGCTGGCACCGCGTCGCGCACGGCAGCGAACACCTCCAAAGGGAACCGCATGCGATTTTCCAGCGAGCCGCCATATTCGTCTTCCCGCTGATTGGCGAGCGGCGAAAGGAACTGATGCAAAAGGTAACCATGCGCCAAATGCAGCTCAATCCCATCAAACCCAAGCCGCACGGCGCGAAGGGCCGAGGCGACGAAATCGGCTTTCACCTTCGCCAAACCCGCCGTGTCCAGTGCGATGGGTGGCTCTTCACCTTCACCCTGCGGCAGGACGGACGGCCCGACACAGACCCAGCCTTCCTGCTCAGTGGACGGGATTTGCGCGCCGCCATTGAAAGGCGTGTTGGACGACGCCTTGCGTCCGGCATGGCCGAGCTGGATTGCGATCGGCATGTTGGACTGACCTCGCACGGCAGTCAGTACGCGGGCCATCGCCGCCTCGGTCGCCTCATCGTATAGCCCGGTGCAGCCGGGTGAGATGCGACCTTCGGGCGATACGCCCGTCGCCTCCACAATGAACAGACCGGCGCCGGATAGGGCCATCGTGTTCACATGAGTAAAATGCCAGTCGTTCATGCAGCCGTTTTCGGCGCTGTACTGGCACATTGGCGCGATGATGATGCGGTTGACAAGCTCTAACGAGCCGAGTGACAGGGGTTCGAAAAGCTTGGCCATGGCGTTTATCCTGACAGGATTGCTGTAATGATCGCCCCACCAATGGCGCCCGCAATCACATATGGCCAGCGCGACGGGGGGGCAGCGGGCGTCGGGTGCGGTTCCTGATCGCGCTCAGCCGCGATGACCAGCCTTTCGGCAAGTTCTGGCAGGCGAGGACCGATGCGCGATAATGTCATCAGCGCGGTGCGGCTTTCGCGGGCGATTGCGCGAGGGCCGAGATTGTCTTTGATCCAGTCCTCTACGACTGGTCGCGCGCTTTCATAGATGTTGCTGTCTGGCGACAGGGTGCGGGCGACGCCTTCGACCACCACCATCGACCGCTGCAAAAGGATCAACTGCGTTTGCGTTTGCATCCCAAAGCGTTCAGTCACTTCAAACAGATGCGACAACAGCCGGGCGATGGAAATGCCCTTGGCGTCGCGGCCAAAGATCGGCTCACCCACTGCACGCAGGGCTTGCGCGAATTGGTCCACTGACTTTTCGCGGGGCACATAGCCCGCCTCAAAGTGCACTTCGGCTACACGGCGATAATCGCGGCGCAGAAAGCCCAGTAGAATTTCGGCGTAGTAGCGGCGGGTCAGCTTGTCGATCCGGCCCATGATGCCGAAGTCAACGGCTAGAATATCGCCATTTGCTGCGACCTTCAGGTTCCCCTGATGCATGTCTGCGTGCCAGTACCCATCGCGCAGGGCTTGAAAAAGAAAGGTCTGGATGATCCGGTCGGCAAGTTTAGGCAGATCATGGCCAGCGGCGATCAGTGCGTCGTGATCGCCCAGCGGGACCCCTTCCATCCAAGTGGCGGTCATCATGCGGCGGCCAGACATGTGCCAGACAACCTCCGGTACATGAAATCCAGGATCTTCGGCGACGTTATCGAAAAATTCAGATGCGGCGGATGCTTCGAGCCGCAAATCCATTTCGGCTGTCACAACGCCGTTAAAGTGGTCGACGACGGCTCGGGGCCGCAGCCTATCGGCGTTGGGGGCGATCCGCTCCAACACCCAGGCGCACATGTAGAAGGCGCGAATATCCTTGCGGAACTGCTTTTCCACACCGGGGCGGAGGATTTTGACGGCGACCTTCTCACCCGTGTCTTTGGTGATCGCCGGGTGCACCTGTGCGATCGATGCGGCGGCGATCGGCGGCTCAAACACCTCGTAAAGATCGTCGACGTCCTTATCCAGCTCTTCTCGGATGGCGCGCTTGGCTTCATCCATGGAAAAGGCTGGCAGCTTGTCTTGCAAGTGGCGCATGTCGCGCGCCAGTTCGGGGCCGATGATGTCTGCGCGGGTCGAAAGGATCTGGCCGAACTTGATGTAAGCTGGGCCAAGCGCGTTGACCGCCCGCGCGACCGGGGGCAGCGATGCATCGCCCTTTGCCCCGAATGGGGACACCAGCGCGCCCAACGCCTTTACTGGGATCGCAACGCGGGATGGGACCCCAACCTCTTCCAACACCTTTGCCAGCGCGCCGGTTCGAGCGAAGGTCGAAACGACGCGCGAAAGTCGCCAAAGGTTCGGGATTACGTGGATCATTTAGATTCGCCAGCCCGAATGGATTGCGGCGACGCCCAGCGTTTGATTGCGGTATTGCACCCGACTGAGCCCTGCGTCGCGGATCATTTCGGCGAATTCTTCCTGCGGCGGGAACTTGCGGATCGATTCGACCAGGTACTGATAGCTTTCGCTGTCGTTCGCGATAAGCTTGCCCATGCGTGGGATGACGTTGAATGAATAAAGGTCATAGGCCTTTTCCAGCAGCGGCGGGTCGACGCGGGAAAACTCCAGGCACAGGAACCGGCCACCTGGTTTCAGGACGCGATACGCCTCTTTCAGGGCGTCGCCGATGCAGGTGACGTTCCGAATGCCGAACGAGATCGTGTAAGTGTCAAAGGACTTGTCCTCGAACGGCAGCGCCATCGCATCGCCGCAGACCCATTCCAGCGCGTGAGACATGCTTTCCGCCTCGGCCCGCTGACGACCTTCGACCAGCATGCTTTCGGTCATGTCGCAGACGGTGGCGTGGCCACCGCCCTTCAGCCTGTCCAGCGTGCGGAAAGAAATATCACCGGTGCCGCCTGCGACGTCGAGCAGCTTCATACCCTTCCGCGGCGCCATCCAGTCAATCATCGCCTCTTTCCAGATGCGGTGGATGCGCAGGCTCATCACATCGTTCATCACGTCATACTTGGACGCGACAGAGGAAAAGACGCCGTGCACTTTGCCAGCTTTTTCAGCTTCGGGGACGGTTTCGAACCCAAAGTGGGTGGTGCGGTCGCTCTGATCAGTCATTTGCGTTACATAGCCCCTAACACCCGCCCCCGCCACGCCCCGTTTCAGGGCGCGGCGTCGCAGAGGAAGATGATGCCCGAACTGCCCGAAGTTGAAACCGTTCGCCGTGGTCTGCTGCCTGTCATGGAAGGCAAACGCATCGATCAGGCGATTCAGCGCCGCCCGGACCTTCGCTGGCCGTTGCCTGAACGGTTCGCCGACCGTCTGACCGGGCGGCGGGTGACCCGCATGGGCCGTCGATCGAAGTATATCTTGGCGGAGCTGGACAGTGGCGAGACACTGATCATCCACCTTGGCATGTCAGGCCGCATACTGATCGAGGGCGCCGTCGTTGGCGACTACGTTCATGAGGCTGGCGGCCACGGTAAACATGACCATGTGGAATTTCACATGGAAGGCGGCGCCCGCGTCATCTTCAACGACGCCCGCAGGTTCGGGGCGATGGATCTGTGCCCGACTGACAGCATCGACGATCACAAGATGATCAGGACGCTTGGCCCGGAACCCCTGGGCAACGCCTTTAACGCCTATCTGCTTGCTGAACGGTTGGCGGGGAAGATGACGCCGATCAAATCGGCGCTGTTGGATCAGAAGATCGTGGCGGGCCTGGGAAACATATATGTCTGTGAGGCGCTGTTTCGGTCCGGTATTTCGCCCAAGCGGATGGCGGGATCCATTTCGCGCGCCCGGATTGAGACGCTGACGACCGAGATGCGCCTGACACTGCAGGAAGCGATTGAGGCTGGCGGTTCATCGCTGCGTGATTATCGGCAGGCCGATGGCGAGTTGGGATATTTTCAGCATTCCTTCAAGGTCTACGATCGTGAGGATCAGCCCTGCGTGACACCTGGCTGCCGTAAGATGATCACCCGTATCGTTCAGTCGGGTCGGTCGAGTTTCTATTGCACAAGCTGCCAGCGCTAGGGCGGTTCTCGATCAAACCGGACCAGTCTTTTCCAAAATCAAGACGGGAACTGTCGGGGCAGATTGCACAATCCAATCAATCTGGTGATCCAGATTGATTGGAACACGACCTAAAACCTGCTGGCGCAGAGAAATCCGATGGGATGTTCCGTGTCGCCCTCTAGCGACAGATCAGCCAGAATCTCTCCGATCACGGGGGCGAACTTGAAACCGTGGCCGCTGAACCCCGTTGCAAAGACGATATCACGCGAGGTCGGGTGGTGATCGATGATGAAATGGTCATCGGGCGTCATGGTGTAGATGCAGGTGTATGCCTCTTTGACCTGATCCCCGACGCCTGTCAGGTGGATAGATGAGAAATCGGTGAATGCGCGGATATCATCAGCTGTCACCTCACGCTGAATGGAATCAGGCGTGCAGGCCCCACCGTCATCATGGCGCAGCAATTTTACGCCCTGCCCATCGATATGCTGAAATCCGCCATAGACGCCCATATCGGCAGCCCAAAAAAAGACGCCAAGGGTATCATTGGCATAATCTTCTGGCCGTTCGGTTTCAAAATGCGCGACCGTCACCCGGCGTCCATGGATTGGCAGGCCCAGACCAGACAAGCCCTCCACCGCCCACGGGCCGAGTGTCAGGACCAGCTTCCTTGCGTGCACCGGGCCGCTGGACAGTTCAACGATGACGCCGTGATCGGCCGGGTGCCAGGATTGCATCGGGGTTTCAAATCGCAATTCAGCGCCGCGTCGTTTGGCTGTGGCGCGAAAGGCGTTCAGACAGGCCTCCGCTCGCAATACGCCTGATGTCCGCTCAATCAGGCCCTGCCAGTCTTGGGGCATATGAAACCCGGGATGCAGCGCCATCATCTCATCTGGCGCATACACTTCCAGATCCAGATCATGCTCCTCCGCCGCCTGTCGCACGCCTGCCAGAACGGGATGATCCGGTGGGCCGAGATACGCGCCGCCATTCATGGTGAGGAGGCTGGCTTGCGCCTCTCCCTCCAAAGTCCGCCAAAGGGCGTGCGCGCTTTGCGCCAGGGGGACGTATTCTGGCGATTCGAAGTAGCTTTCGCGTGTTGCACGGGTTTTGCCGTGGGATGATCCGAGAACATGATTTTCTGCGTTGGCGTCCACCGCCAATACGGACATCCCCCGCTTTGAGGCTGACCAGGCAGCAGCGGCGCCCATGACGCCCAGACCGACGACAACCACATCATATTGTTCCATTGGCGCGTCCTTGCGATCTGATCTGGTCAGACCCTATAACGCCAGCCGAGGAAAACCACCGCAATCACCGCTTACGGTGCGTTGACAGGTTGGAAGTCGGGGCGTATACGCGGCGCTCGTTATTTAGACAGACAACGGAATCATCATGGCTAATACGCCCTCAGCAAAAAAGCGCGTGCGCCAGATTGAGCGCCGCACCGCCGTTAACACAGCGCGCCGCAGCCGCATCAAAACCTTCATCCGCAAGGTGGAAGAAGCTATTGAATCTGGCGATGCAGACGCAGCGAAAGCCGCGCTGAAAGCGGCTCAGCCTGAAATCATGCGTGGTGCGACCAAGGGTGTTGCTCACCGCAATACGGCCAGCCGCAAGGTGTCGCGCCTGGCGGCGCGCGTTAAGGCTGTTAGCGGTTAATCGCGATCAACATGGTATTTTAAAAACGGGGCGGCTCCATCTTGGCGCCGCCCCGTTGATTTGACGACTAGCCAAAGACCAATGTTCACCTTTTCTCCCCGTTGAGAATTGGATTGTGATCAGACAGTATGGAATTCATTACTTCAGATATATTCTCACACTTTCGGGTGGGAAGTCCCGTAAAAATACGCTCTATTTTTACTATAGTGCGTGGTATTACTTTAAGTAATAGTTAAACGAATAAATTTCACCACGTGCAACCAACTTGCACTATTTCAAATGTTGGATGGAACTTCTAAAAACCAAGTC
>CBFHXH010000094.1:0-14852 GCA_965659735.1 uncultured Pikeienuella sp. | reverse complement strand
CCAAACTCGGCGGGTCACCCCAAGCGCCTTGAGGGTTGAGTTGTGTGGATTTCGGATCTTTGTGATCAGAAAATACCACATAATTTGGCAAAATAATATATATTTATATCAAATTACATCACTTTCGCTTTTTCGCCACATTGCGCTGAAACGCAAGGGCGTCAAGCTTGGGGGTATTGCAACTTCCGCGCGCGTACTGGAGAAATATCCGTTTACGTGAGGTGGCATGATCCGTTTTGGAGAATCTCCGCGCCGCAGCTGGGCGTCGCTTGCAATGCCTGGACTGCTGGTTTATAGGCCTCGCACGAAATCTACATGCGGGGTTTGGGCCGACAGGGGAGACATCCCTGAACGCCCGCCGGTTGGGAGCGATTCCTCACCCCCGCAGAGGCGAAACCGGAAAAGGAAAACGGCATGGCATTGCCCGAATTCACAATGCGCCAGCTGCTGGAAGCAGGCGTTCACTTTGGTCACCAGACACACCGCTGGAACCCTCGCATGGGCCAGTACATCTATGGCGACCGCAACGGTATCCACATCATGGACCTGACGCAGACCGTTCCGCTGCTGGACGCAGCGTTGAATGCGGTTCGTGAAACCGTCGCCAAGGGCGGCCGCATCCTGTTCGTGGGCACCAAGCGTCAGGCGCAGCGTGCGCTGGCCGACGCCGCAGAACGCTCTGCGCAGTACTACATGAACCACCGTTGGCTGGGCGGCACACTCACCAACTGGAAAACCGTCTCGAACTCCATCAGCCGTCTTAAGAAACTGGACGAGCAGCTGGGTTCGGGTGAAGCGGAAGGTTTCACCAAGAAAGAAAAGCTGCAGCTGGACCGTGAGCGCGAAAAGCTTAACGCGTCGCTGGGCGGCATCCGCGAAATGGGCGGTGTGCCGGATCTGTTGTTCGTGATCGACACCAACAAAGAAGCGCTGGCCATCGCCGAAGCGAACAAACTGGGCATCCCGGTTGTTGCGGTTCTGGACACCAACTCCGACCCGACCGGCGTTGATTTCCCGATCCCGGGCAATGACGACGCGGCGCGCGCGATTTCGCTGTACTGCGATCTGGCCGCATCCGCTGCGCTGGACGGCATGGCCGCTGGCATGGGCGAAGCCGGTTTCGACATGGGCGACGCGGAAGAGCCGATCATGGAAGAGGCGCTGGCCGAAGAAACCCCCGCCGAAGCCCCTGCGGAAACACCCGCAAGCTGATGATCCCAGGCTGGCGCGCGGAGCCGACCCACCTTCACAGAATTGAAGCAGTCGCCTTGTAAGGACCAACCTTCAAGGCGACAGGCCGTTCCCTAACCCCGGCGAGAAAACGAGTGGGAACTGAACTAAGGAGATATCCGATGGCGATCACCGCGAAACTGGTGAAAGAACTGCGCGACAGCACCGGCGCAGGCATGATGGACGCCAAGAAGGCGCTGACCGAAACCGACGGCGACATGGAAGCTGCGGTTGACTGGCTTCGCGCCAAAGGTCTGGCGAAAGCCGCCAAGAAATCCGGCCGCACCGCTGCAGAAGGTCTGGTCGCAGTTGCAACGGGGACGGGCGTTGGCGTTGCGGTTGAAGTGAACTCTGAAACCGACTTCGTCGCACGGAACGCCGAGTTCCAGGAAATGGTCGCAACGATCGCGAACATCGCCACCGGCGTTTCCGCCATCGACGGCCTGCTGGCCGCTGACATGGGCGGCAAATCGGTCGAAGACACGGTCACCGCCAAGGTCGCCACGATTGGCGAAAACATGTCGGTCCGCCGCATGTCCCGCATCGAGGCTGATACTGTCGCGACCTATGTCCATACCGCGGCTGCGCCCGGCATGGGCAAGATCGGCGTTCTGGTCGGCGTGAACGGCGGCGACAAAGCCGGCGCCGAAGCGATCGGTAAACAGGTGGCGATGCACATCGCCGCAACTTCGCCCGCCTCGCTGTCTGAAGCGGATCTGGACCCGGCGCTGGTTGAGCGTGAGAAAGCCGTTCTGACCGAGCAGGCCCGTGAAAGCGGCAAGCCTGACAACGTGATCGAAAAGATGATCGTTGGCCGGATGAACAAATTCTTCCAGGAAGTCTGCCTTCTGAAGCAGGCTTTCGTCATCAACCCAGATCTGACGGTTGAGAAAGCCGTGGCCGAGGCTGGCGACTTCACCATCACAGGGTTTGCCCGCGTGCAGGTCGGTGAAGGCATCGAAAAAGAAGAAGAAGATTTCGCAGCGGAAGTTGCGAAGACAATAGGCGGCTGATCAGCCCTTAAACGCAGACGTATTGAAACGCCGGGCCGTGAAGCCCGGCGTTTTTCTTTGCTGACGTTCAGGCCGCCCGGGTGCCAGTGCGCGCCAATTGCGGGGCATAGTCGATAAACTTCGACCGATGCGCGAAACCGCCCGCCTTGGCCAGTACATCGCCAGTCTCAAAGTCGATGAACAATAGCTCTGTGTTCGGGTTTCCGACGACGTTCCCAAGCGAGTTGAAGGCGTTTTCGCCGCGAAAATCCGAGATTAGCAGGCGGTCTTGATCCACCACTTTCAAGAAACTGGGCTTCCGCCCACCGTGCGGAGCGTCAGCTCACTGGTTGATCGCCCCGTCCTTGCGATAGGCGCTGACTATGATCACCGCGTCCGCGCCTTTTAACTGTTAGATGGCGGGCGGGTGATCGAAATGGGTTTCGCCTGACTAAGAGCCGCCCGATGTGCCTGCGCGTGCCGAGCACAGGAAGACGCACCCTGCGTCCGCCCGCGTGCGGGCGGTGGTGGACCATTTGGTCGATGCTTTGCGCGGTCTTCCTGTGCTGACCTAAGATCGCAGAAGACGTGTATTTGCGCGCATGCACGATTCAACAATCTTGCAACTCGCATCATTCTCGGACATGTATCGCCCGCATGGATAGAGAAGGAGTCGCCGTCATGACCGAGGAAACACAAGACAGCGACAAGCCAGCTTACAACAGAATCCTGATGAAAATCTCTGGCGAAGCCCTGATGGGTGATCAGGGGTTTGGCCTACATCCACCCACCGTCCAGAAAATCGCGGAAGAAGTTCAGAAGGTTCATGAACTGGGCGTGGAGATTTGCCTCGTCATCGGCGGCGGCAATATCTTTCGCGGCCTGTCCGGCTCCGCCCAGGGCATGGAACGCGCCAGCGCCGACTATATGGGCATGCTGGCGACGATCATGAACGCGCTCGGCATGCAGTCGGCGTTGGAAGCGCTGGATATTCACACCCGGGTGATATCGGCCATTCCGATGGACCAGATTTGCGAGCCATACATTCGGCGCCGCGCCGTGCGCCACCTTGAAAAGAAGCGGATCTGCATTTTCGCTGCGGGCACCGGCAACCCGTATTTCACCACCGACACGGCGGCGACCCTTAGGGCGATGGAGATGAACTGCGGTGCAATCTACAAAGGCACGCAGGTCGATGGCATCTATGACAGCGACCCACGTCAGAACCCTGACGCCGTGCGCTATGACCGCGTGTCTTATGACGAAGTTCTGGCCAAGAATCTGAAGGTCATGGACGCCAGCGCGATCGCGTTGGCCCGCGACAACAATCTGCCGATCATCGTCTTTTCCCTCAGCCATGAAGGCGGGTTTGCTTCTGTCTTGAGTGGAAAGGGAAAATTTACCATTGTTCAACAAGGTTAACACGGTCGACGCTGCGATTGCGCGCCGGGGGGAGTGAGCATGTCTGAAGAAATCGAAATTGATCTGGACGATCTTGAAAAGCGCATGGACGGCGCGCTGTCGAACCTCAGGAACGAATTCCTGTCACTGCGTACTGGGCGTGCGTCAGCCTCAATGATCGATCCCGTGACGGTTGAGGTTTATGGCTCCGTCACGCCGGTGAACCAGGTGGCCACGGTCAATGTGCCGGAACCGCGGATGCTGACGATCAATGTCTGGGACAAAAGCAATGTGCAGGCCGTCGAAAAGGCGATCCGCCAGTCGGGTCTGGGCATTAACCCGGTCGTCGATGGGACGATCCTACGCCTGCCGATCCCGGAACTGACTGAGGAACGTCGCCGCGAACTCGCCAAAGTCGCAGGGCAAGACGCTGAAAACGCCCGGATCGCTGTGCGAAATGTGCGCCGCGACGGGATGGACCAGATCAAAAAGGGCAAAGCAGACGGGATGAGCGAGGATGACCAGAAACTCTGGTCTGACGAAATCCAGACATTGACGGATTCCGGCATTAAGAAAATCGATGACGCGCTCGCCTCCAAGCAAGAAGAAATAATGCAGGTTTGATCCTCTCCGGATCGGGGACGCAGGGACAGTCGAAAGGATAGCGGCCGCATGGGACGCGCTGAGTATTTTGAACCGGCTGGGCCTCGCGCCCGCCACGTCGCCATCATCATGGACGGCAATGGTCGATGGGCGGCCCGACGCGGTCTACCCCGTCTGGAAGGCCATCGTCGCGGCGTTGAATCGGTTCGTTCCGTTGTCGAAGCCTGCCCGGATCTTGGGATCGAGGTTCTGACGCTTTACGCCTTTTCGACCGAAAACTGGAAGCGGTCTGAAGAAGAGGTGTCTGGCCTGATGGGCCTGTTTCGCCGCTATTTCCGGAAAGAGGCCGCCAATCTGGTAAAGCGCGGCGCCCGCGTTCGCTTTATTGGCGAACGCGAGGGTCTGGATCAGGACATTCAGGACATGATGGCCTCGCTTGAGGCCCAGGGCGCATTGAACGACAAACTGACTATCGTCATTGCGTTGAACTATGGCGGCCGAGGGGAAATTGCCCGCGCAGCGCAGCGGCTGGCCACGGATGTCGCCGAAGGCCGCAAAACGATCGCAGAGGTGAACGAGGCGGCGATGGGCGCGGCGCTGGATGCGCCCGACCTGCCGGATCCGGACCTTGTAATCCGTACATCTGGCGAACAGCGCATTTCAAATTTCCTTTTATGGCAATGCGCTTACGCTGAGTTCTTGTTCGTTGATGAGCTTTGGCCCAACTTCGACGGAGAGGCGCTTGCCCGCGCCCTGACCAGCTTTGGCACCCGTGAGCGCCGATTTGGCGCCGTGATGGTCTGACCCGGACGTTGCTGATGAACCAGGGGACATCCGCTGGCGGCTTCGCCGATCTGGCTTTGCGCGCTCTGACGGGGGTCTCCTTCGGCGTTGTGGTCTTGATAGCCATCATGGCGGGCGGACCCTGGTCGACATTGCTGGTCGCGGTGCTGGGCGCTGTCATGGTGTTCGAATGGCGCATGATCTCTTTGGACAAAAACGACCGTGCGGTCGCCGGGTTCCAGATCCTCGCCGTTGTTGGCGCCGCGGTGTTGGCGCATTTCGGGGATCTCGACATCGCCATCGCATTTCTGCTGACTGTGGCTGGCGCTGGCGCGGCGGCGGATGCGCTGTTGAAACGCCCGTCTGGCTGGGGCTTGGTCGGTGCGCTCTATGTTGGTGTGGCGGCAATCTTTCTGATCGGTTTGCGCGGCAGTTCGGCTGAGGGATTGTTGGTCGTGGTCTGGACTGGTATCGTTGTCATCGCAACCGATGTCGGCGCCTATTTCAGTGGTCGGATCATTGGTGGGCCAAAACTGTGGCGCCGTGTCAGCCCAAACAAGACCTGGGCGGGTTTGTTCGGCGGTATGATCCTTGCGGCGGTCGCATCCCTGGCGTTTTCGTCCCTCGTGCTGGGATATATTGAGCTGTTCCTTGGGGTGCTCGGCGCCCTGATTGCGGTGGTCGCACAATCCGGCGACTTGGTCGAAAGCGGGTATAAGCGCCTCTTTGGCAAGAAAGATTCCGGTTCCATCCTACCTGGGCATGGCGGCGTTCTCGATCGGCTCGACGGGATGCTTGCCGCCATCATCGCCGTGGCGCTGATCACGATGCTGAGGGACGGCGCGCCGATCTACGCATGGTGAGGCGTGTTTCCATTCTTGGCGCGACGGGGTCGATTGGTGAGAATACTGTCGCCATTCTGAAACACTTGGGCGGACGCGACGCATTTGACGTCGTTGCTGTCACGGGCGGCGCGAACATCGCCAGCCTTGCCGCAACCGCGCGCGATCTGGGCGCGGACATTGCAGTTACGGCCTACGAAGACCGCCTTGGCGACCTGCAGGACGCGCTAGCCGGGACAGGCGTCGAAGTCGCGGCTGGCGGGGCTGCGCTGCTCGACGCCGCCAGCCGCCCGGCGGACTGGGTCATGGCGGCGATTGTTGGCGCTGCAGGCCTCGCCCCAACGCTTGCCGCGGCGCAGACAGGCGCAACGATCGCGCTGGCGAACAAGGAATGCCTCGTGTCCGCTGGCGGGTTGTTCCTTGGCGCCGCCGGCAAAGCCGGGGCGCCCGTGATCCCGGTGGATAGTGAGCATTCGGCGATCTTCCAATGCCTCGACGCCCGCGCCGGGGCGCCGCCAAGCCGGTTCACGCTGACAGCCTCAGGTGGGCCGTTCCGCGACTGGACCCGCGAACAGATGGCCGATGTGACGGCGGACCGCGCCCGGCAGCATCCGAATTTCTCGATGGGCCTGAAAATCTCCATCGACAGCGCGAGCATGTTCAACAAGGCGCTTGAGATGGTGGAGGCGCGCTGGCTGTTCGGCGCCACCGCCGACACACTGGATGTCGTCGTGCACCGCCAGTCGATCATTCATTCGGCGGTCACCTACGCTGACGGCGCGATGATCGCGCAGCTTGGCTTACCCGACATGCGTACCGCCATCGGCTATGCGCTGACATACCCTGAACGCGCCGATTTGCCGGTTGATGCGCTGAACCTCGCTGATATCGCCCGGTTGGATTTTGAGCCGCCGGATGAGGCGCGCTTTCCCTCGATCACAATGGCGCGCACGGTAATGGACCAGTCAGAGCTCGCCAGCGCCGCGCTAAACGCATCGAAAGAGGCGGCGTTGAACGCCTTTATCGAAGGCCGCATTAAGTTTTTGCACATGTTTGACGTCGTTGCTGATGTGGTAGAACGCTTGACTCCCTACGCCCCGGCGCGCGATTTGAAGGATGTGTTTGAAATTGACCGGACGGCGCGCCATCTGGCGGCTGAGCGCATAGCGAAACTAACGGCCTGACCGTTCCCGGAGGGAGTGTACATGTCCTATATCGCCGATATCCCCTATGTGGGTTGGGTGATCCCGTTTCTGCTTGTTCTGGGCGTTGTCGTTTTTGTCCACGAATACGGGCATTACATAGTCGGCAAGTGGTGCGGGATCAAAGCTGACGTCTTTTCCATCGGCTTTGGGACAGAGCTGTTCCATTGGGTCGACAAGAACGGCATGCGCTGGCGCATCGCGTTGCTGCCCTTGGGCGGCTATGTGAAATTCCGTGGGGATATGAACGCCGCCTCAGCGGGGGCGGATCAAGCCGCCATCGCCAGTATGTCTGATGAAGAAAAGGTTGGCGCCTTCCACCTTGCGCCGGTCTGGGCGCGGGCGTTGACCGTGCTGGCGGGCCCGGTGGCGAACTTTATTCTGTCAATCATCGTGTTCACGGCGATTGCGATGTTCCAGGGCAAAGAAGTGAACGAGCCGCTCGTCGGCTCCATCAGCCCGACGGCGGATGCGGCAATCGGCTTGCAGGCGGGCGACCGTGTGATCGCCATCAATGGGAACTTCGTCAAGGATTTCAATGAACTGGTGTCGGAGCTAGACGCGACTGACGGTCGTGTCGTTACCGCGCTGGTCAATCGGGGCAGTGGCGAGGAGGAAATCACGATCCGCTACAGCCGCCCTGCGACCATCGACGCGGTGTTGCCTGGCGGCGCTGCTGCAGATGCAGGGCTTAACCGCGGCGACGTGATCACCGCGGTCGACGGCGAGGCAACGCCGACCTTCGAAGCGCTGCGCGGAAAGATCATCGCATCCGAAGGCGCGCCGCTGGTTCTTGATGTCACGCGCGGCGATGAACAGCTGCAAATGACGCTGACGCCACAGATGACCGACGCAGTTGACGAAGATGGCGAGCCGATCAAACGCCCGATGATCGGCGTGCAGAACCGGTCTTTCGGCGGGGTTGAGCCGTTGATGGAAGCGGCTGACCCAATCGACAGCCTGATTTATGGCGCGCTCAGGACTTGGGGCATCATCTCAGCCACCATAAGCTTCATCTACGACATGATTTTTGAAGGCGCGGACGCCAGCCAACTGGGCGGCCCGATCCAGATCGCCAAGGTGTCAGGGCAGGCGGCGGAACAGGGGCTGGATAGCCTTTTCGTCATGATTGCGTTGATCTCGACTTCGATCGGATTAATCAACCTATTCCCGATTCCAGTGCTCGATGGTGGACATCTTGTGTTTTACGCCCTTGAAGCGGTCCGCGGACGACCCGTAAAAGAGCGCTGGCAGGAGGTCGGAAATGGACTCGGCTTGAGCATGATTCTTCTGTTAATGGTTTTCGCAACTTATAACGACTTGCTCCGCTAACGGGGCGACTGGGACAGGCGCGACACATCAAAGAAAGATGGCGCGCATACGGGTGATGAGAGGTAAGAGCCATGAGGGTCTTTGATCGTAGCATGCGCACCGCGAAGCTGATGCTGAAGGCCGGGCTTGCTGGCCTGATGCTGAGCATCGTCGCACCGACTGGGGCGATGGCGCAGATTGCCACGCAACAGGCGGCGCAGGGCCAGCTGGTCACTGACATCGTCGTTATCGGCAATCGCCGGATTGAGGCGGCCACGGTCGAAAGTTATCTCGCGTTGCGCGTTGGCGACCCAATGACCGAAGCCGGGCTGAACCGTTCGGTTCGACAACTGTTCGACACGGGCCTCTTCCGCGACGCGGCGGTTGCGCCTGATGACGGCCGGCTGCTGGTGCAGGTGGTGGAAAATCCATCGATCAACCGCATCAACTTTGAAGGCAACGACCTGATTGACGACGAGCAGCTGCTGTCGATTGTCTCGTCCCGTCCCCGCCGCTCCTACACCCGCTCAGGGGCAGAGGCGGACGCGCAGGCCCTCACTGAAGCCTACCGTCGTACGGGCCGCTATGGCGCTGTGGTTGAACCTGTGATCATCGAACAGGCCGACAACCGCGTTGATCTGGTTTTCGAGATTGTCGAGGGCAACATCACCGAGGTCTACTCGATTAACTTCGTCGGCAACGAGGTTTATTCGGACCGTCGCCTGAGCAACATCATCGACACTACGGAAAGCGGTCTGTTTTCACCCTTCGTTAACACGGACGTCTATGACCCTGACCGCCTGGAATTCGATAAGCAGCTCTTGCGCAGGTATTACCTGAACAACGGCTATCCCGACTTTTCGGTTCTGTCCGCCGTCGCTGAACTCGCGCCGGATCGCGAAGGGTTCTACATCACATTCTCGGTTGAGGAAGGCGAAAAATACACCTTTGGTGAGCTGGACATCACCATCAACACTGAAGGGATGAACATCGAAGACTACCTTCCGATCCTGCCAAACCTGCAGGGCCAGATCTATGACGCTTCGGTGGTGGAGGACGTGATCGATGACATCACCTTCCGCGCTGGTCAGGACGGGTTCGCCTTCACCAACATCCGCCCCCTTGCGCGCCGCAACGAAGCAGAACGTGTGATCGACATCGTCTTTGACCTTGCCGAAGGGCCGCGTGTCTATGTCGAGCGGATTGATATCGAAGGCAACGATCGCACGATCGACCGCGTGATCCGCCGCCAGTTCGACATCGTCGAAGGCGATGCGTTCAACGCCCGCGAAATCGAAAAGGCGCGCCGCCGCATCCGCGGCCTCGGCTTCTTTTCCGATGTGCAGCTGCGCACCGAACGCGGCGACACCGAAGATCGCGCTCGAGTGAAGGTCGAAGTGACCGAGCAGCCCACAGGCAGCCTGTCATTCGGCGTCGGCTATTCATCGGCCAGCGGGCCGCTGGGCGAGGTGTCGGTGTCGGAACGCAACCTTCTGGGTCGCGGCCAGTTCCTGCGCGCCCGCGTTCAGGTGTCAGGCGACAGCCGCGTCTTTGACCTGACCTTCCGCGAACCCGCCTTCCTGGACCGTGATCTCGATGCCGGTTTCAACATCTTCTATCGCGATGAAGACCTGGACGACGAATCCGATTTCCAGCTGACCAGTATTGGGTTTGAGCCTAACTTTGGCTTCCCGGTCAGCGAAAATGGGCGGGTGAGCCTGTTCTATGAAATCTCGGATACGGACATCCGCGACATCGGGCCGACCACCTCGCCGCTGATCGCCGTGGATGAAGGTCGCCAGACAACCTCCGCCGTAGGTGCGCACTATACGCTGGACCTGCGGAATGACCCGATCGAACCAACGGATGGCTATTTCTTGTCCCTCGAAGGTAAGGCGGCTGGTCTGGGCGGCAGGGCCCGGTATGGTCAGGCCATTGCGTCGGGCGAGGCGTGGACGTCGTTCTTCGACGATGAAGTGATCGCCAGCTTCCAAGTCGAAGGCGGCAGCATCTTCGCCTTCAACGATGGCGTACGCGTCACAGACCGGTTCTTCCTGGGCGGCGACACGTTCCGCGGCTTCGCCTTTGGCGGCCTCGGCCCCCGCGATGTTGCGTCGGATGATGCGCTGGGTGGGAACTTCTACGCCGTCGTGCGGTCGGAAGTATCATTCCCGCTGGGCCTGCCGGAAGAGCTAGGCTTTTTCGGCGGTCTCTTCGCCGATGTCGGCACAGTCTGGCATCTTGACCGGACCACTGCGGGCGGCGTCACCGTGGATGACAGCGCCAAGCTGAGGGCGTCTGTCGGGGCCAGCATCTTCTGGGAATCGGGTTTTGGCCCGCTCCGGCTGAACTTCGCCATTCCGGTGAAGAAAGAGCAGGGCGACGACACCGAATTCTTCCGCTTTACGGTCGGCACGCGGTTCTGATCTTGGCCAGCTTTCGCGCATGGCTGGTTTGCGCAGCTTTTGCCGCGCTGATCGGCGTGCCCTCGTTGGCGCAGGAACAGCCAGCAGCGCTGCCCGAAGCGACGCAGGGGGTTCTGATCGTCAACCGCGATCTGGTCCTGGCAGAAAGCGAACCTGCGCGCCAATTGCGGGAACTGGAACGCCAGCGCCGCATCGCCTTGCAGGCTTCCTTCGAAGAAATCAACCGGTCGTTGGAGGCGGAAGAGGCTGAGATCGCCGAGGTTCGTGGCCGTCTGTCCGCCGATGAATTCGAAGCCCGCGTGCGTGAATTTGACCTGCGGGTGCGTGAAGCGCGGCGCAGCAGCCAGGAAGCGAACGAGACGCTGCAAGCCGAATTCGTCGCCGCCCGGCGCAATTTGGCGCAGGCGCTGAACCCCATCCTTCAGGACATTCTGATCAGCCGCGGCGCCATTGTGATGCTGAACGCGCAGACCGTTTTGATGGCGCGCGGTGATATCGATGTCACCCGCGAGGCGATCGAACGGTTTTCGACGCTGGAAATCGACTTTGGTCTGGAGCCGGTTGCGGCTGGCGACAGCAACTAGAGTTTTTCCGATCAAATCGATTCAGTTTGATCGAAAATCGTCCTGGCGTCCGGTCCGGTCGGAATTTCAGGTTGACCGCCCTCAGCCGAGCGGTATGCAGAATAAAACTACAAACGAGGCGTAAGATTATGAGTGAGGCGGAAACGACGGACATTAGGGTTGCGGATCTTGACCGTATCAAGCGCATGATCCCGCATCGCTACCCCTTCCTGCTGATCGACAAGGTTGTCGACATCAAGGTTGGCGAAGATGCAGTCGGCATCAAAAACGTCACAGCGAACGAGCCGCATTTTCAGGGCCATTTTCCTGACAAGCCCGTCATGCCAGGCGTGCTGATCGTTGAAGCGATGGCGCAAACGGCGGGTGTGCTTGTTGTCGAAACGCTCGACATGATCGATCAGGGCCTGCTCGTGTACTTCATGACGCTGGACAAGACCCGCTTCCGCAAGATCGTGGTGCCCGGCGATGTGCTGGAACTGCACGTCAAGATCCTGCGTGGCCGCGGCAAGATCTGGAAGTTCTGGGGCGAAGCGAGGGTTGGTGGCGAGATCGCCGCAGAAGCTGAATTTTCTGCGATGATCATCACACAGGACGACGAGAAGCGTCGCTAGTGCGATTCGGACCAGGCGGCGCCCAAAAGCTCTGTAAACCGTTGTAAAGAAAAGCGCGCGACGGGGGACCGACGCGCGCTCTCTTGTTTCTGACGCTGTGATCAGCGGTTTTCGACATCCGCATAGTCTCGCGCCGTCGCCCCTTTGTAGAGCTGACGTGGGCGGCCGATTTTCTGAACCGGATCTTCGATCATTTCTTTCCACTGAGCGATCCAGCCGACCGTGCGGGCAAGGGCGAAGATAGGTGTGAACATCGATGTCGGCAGGCCCATCGCATCGAGGATGACACCGGAATAGAAGTCGACATTTGGGTAGAGCTTTTTCTCGACAAAATACGGATCTTCCAGCGCGATTTTTTCCAGCTCTTTCGCAACCTGAAGAGCGGGGTTGTCCTCAACGCCCAGCAGACCCAGAACCTCGTCGGCGCTTTCCTTCATCACTTTGGCGCGGGGGTCAAAGTTCTTGTAGACCCGGTGGCCAAAGCCCATCAGGCGGAACGGGTCGTTCTTGTCCTTGGCGCGGGCGATGAATTCAGGGATGCGGTCGACAGTGCCGATTTCACGCAACATTTCCAAGCATGCCTGGTTTGCGCCGCCGTGGGCAGGGCCCCACAGACAGGCGACGCCAGCAGCGATACAGGCGAACGGGTTGGCCTGGGACGAGCCAGCCAGACGCACGGTCGACGTCGACGCGTTCTGTTCGTGGTCTGCGTGCAGCGTAAAGATCCGATCCATCGCGCGACTGAGGATCGGGTCAACCTGATAGTCGTCGCACGGTGTTGCGAAACACATGTGCAGGAAGTTCGCGGCGTAATCGAGATCATTGCGCGGGTAGATGAACGGCTGGCCGATGGAATACTTGTAAGCCCAGGCGCAAATCGTCGGCAGTTTGGCGATCAGGCGAACGGTGGCGACTTCGCGCTGCCATGCGTCGTCGATATCGGTACTGTCATGGTAAAAGGCCGACATCGCGCCAACGACACCGCAGACAATCGCCATCGGGTGCGCATCGCGGCGGAACCCGCGATAGAAGTTCTGCATCTGCTCATGCAGCATGGTGTGATGGGTGACGCGGTTTTCGAAATCTTCCATCTGTCCGGCAGTTGGCAGCTCGCCGTAGAGGAGGAGGTAGCAAACCTCCAAATAATGCGATTTTTCCGCGAGCTGGTCGATCGGATAGCCGCGATACAGCAATTCGCCTTTGTCGCCGTCGATAAAGGTGATGTCGCTGTCGCAGGCGGCGGTGGAAGTAAAGCCTGGGTCGTAGGTAAAGACGTCCATCGCTTTGTAAAGCGGGCGAATGTCGATCACGTCTGGTCCGGTTGACCCGCTAAGAACGTCAAGATCAACGGACTTTCCGTCAAGCGTGAAGGTTGCTTTTCTGGCTTCTGACATTTTGCGTCCCCTTGTATACAATGCGCCACGGCGCAATGGTCCTTCGGTGACGCGATCAGCGCACCGGTTACGTTGGATCAGGTTGTCTGATCCTGAAGTCTCGCCAAGCTCTCCTCTCGACCGAGTGTAACGAGTACGTCGAACACTCCCGGAGATGTGGCGCGCCCTGTCAGCGCGGCGCGCATGGGCTGGGCAATCTTGCCGAGTTTCAGGTCTTCCGCCTCTGCAAAGGCGCGCACCTGTTCCTCAAGCGTTTCAGATGTCCATTCATTAGCATTTCGCAGGTGCGAAGTCAATCTGGAGAGGAGCGTCTTGGCGTCATCCGACAGCAGTTTCGCGGCCTTTTCATCTGGCGTGAAGGGGCGGTCATATAGGAGGTAGTGAGCCGATTCCAGCAGGTCCACCAATGTCTTGGCGCGTTCCTTTAAACCTGCCATGGCTTCGACCAGCATCGTTTGCTTGGCTTCGTCGACAGCGCCCCCGCTGGTAGATGCGAAAAGCGCCAGCGCAGCCTCAGTCAGCACTGCGTCATTGGCGACGCGCATGTGCTGACCATTCAGGTTTTCCAGCTTTTTGAAGTCGAACCGCGCAGCGGACTTGCCGATCTGCGGCAGGTCGAACCATTCAAGTGCCTGGTCGTCGGTAAAGAACTCATCATCCCCATGCGCCCATCCAAGGCGGGCGAGGTAATTGCGCATGGCTTCGGGAAGATACCCCATGTCGCGATACGCCTCAGCCCCGAGTGCGCCATGACGCTTGGACAGCTTGGCCCCGTCCGGCCCGTGGATCAGCGGGATATGCGCGAAGGTTGGCGTCGGCCAGCCAAGCGCCTCGAAGATGCAGGTCTGGCGGGCGGCGTTTGTCAGATGGTCGTCGCCGCGAATGACATGTGTGACACCCATTTCATGGTCATCAACGACAACCGCCAGCATGTAGGTCGGCGTGCCGTCAGACCGCAAAAGGATCAGATCGTCGATCTGCGCAGCGTTAAACGTCACCCGTCCCTGAACTTCGTCGTTAACCACAACCTCGCCGTCCCGCGGCGCTTTCAAGCGAACGGTGTAAGGCGCATCTGGCCACTCGTCTGGCCCCTTGTCGCGCCAGGGGCTTTGGAACATTGGCGGACGGCCTTCGGCCTTGGCGGCTTTGCGAAAGGCGTCGATTTCCTCTTTGGTCGAATAGCAGCGATAGGCGCCGCCTTTTTCCAGCATCTGTTCGGCGGCCGCCCGATGGCGATGGACGCGGGCGAACTGGCTGACAGCCTCGCCATCCCAGGTCAGGCCCAGCCATTTCAGCCCGTCATAGATCGCCGCCGTCGCCTCAGGCGTTGATCTGGCGCGATCGGTATCTTCGATTCTCAACAGGAACTTTCCGCCGCGACCGCGGGCGTACAGCCAGTTGAAAAGCGCCGTTCTGGCCCCGCCAATGTGGAGAAAGCCTGTGGGTGATGGGGCAAAGCGCGTGACGATTGGG
>CBFHXH010000093.1:0-14941 GCA_965659735.1 uncultured Pikeienuella sp. | reverse complement strand
CACGCGCCAGCAGCGGGGTTGCGGAATACACAGGACAAGACGCGAGCAGACCAAGCACCCGGGACGGGTCGCTTGCCGTTTCGCCGGCGACGAGGGAGGAGGGATCGGTCAGACCCCGCCCCCTCAGCGGGTTCATCAACACTCTCATGTTCGCGACCCTGCGCCGCGCCGCGGGCTTTGTCATCTGGAAATTTCAACTGGCCTGACGATCCGTGGCGCCAGTTGTGACCAATGTTGTTCCAAATTGACGGCTTGCGACCTTTCAAGCCCTGCCATAACGTCGCATTTGGAATAAATACCGGGGCCCACGCGACGAGTACAATAGATCGCGGGCCCTCCGACAGGAGAGGTGCTTTGGGATCCATTTTGGCGTTGATCGCCAAGCGACTGGGTTTAGGCCTGGTGACGCTGTTCGCTGTCTCAATCATCATTTTCGCTGCGATTGAGGCGCTGCCGGGCAACTTTGCCCAAGAAATTCTGGGGCAGGGCGCAACGCCCGAAGCGATTGCCGCGATTGAGCGCGACCTTGGGCTGGATAAGGGCCCTGTAGAAAGATACATCGGCTGGCTTGGCGGGGTTCTGGTGGGCGACTTTGGCGTCCCCTTCGCGCAGCTCAGCTTTGCTGGCAACTTCGGCACCGCGAACCGTGATATCATCACAGTAGCTGATCAGATCGCGCCGCGCTTCGCCAACACGCTGTTTCTTGCAGGTTTTGCCGCCGCCATCGCGGTGCCGCTTAGCCTGACAATCGGGGTTCTGGCGGCGCTGTATCGCGGGTCAATCTTTGACCGGTTCGCCAACATCTTCACGCTGTCGTCGATTTCCAGCCCGGAATTCTTCGTCGCCTACATCCTGATCCTGTTCCTGGCGGTGACGAACCCGTTCTTCCCGTCGATTTCGAACATCTACCCAGACATGGGGTTCTGGGAGAGGTTCTATCCATCCGTCCTGCCCGCGCTGACGCTGACGCTGGTCGTCACGGCGCACATGATGCGCATGACGCGGGCGGCGATCATCAACCTTCTCGCCTCGCCATACATCGAAATGGCGCGCCTGAAGGGCATTCCCCCGTGGCGCGTGATTGTCAAGCACGCCTTGCCGAACGCATTGGCGCCAATTATCAACGTCATCGCGCTGAACCTCGCCTATCTGGTGACGGGCGTGGTGGTGGTTGAGGTGGTGTTCGTTTATCCTGGCATCGGGCAGCTTTTCGTCGACTCGGTGAAACTGCGCGACATGCCGGTGGTTCAGGCCTGCTGCCTGATTTTCGCCGCCGCCTATATCCTTCTCAATCTGACTGCTGACGTGATGTCGATCCTGACAAACCCGCGTCTTCGGCATCCGAAATAAGGGGGGCGGTTAGATGATGATCCTCAACTATGTCCTCCTGCCGCTCGCGGTCATTCTGGGCCTTGGCTATGCGCTGCGCCTGATTGCGGGCAAGGTCGCGCCGGGGCAGATCGGTGTTCTGTTCCGCGCCATGCCAATGACCGCCGCGTTCGGTCTGACGGTGATCCTGCTCTATATCATTGGCGCCATCTTCGCGCCGGTGATTGCGCCTTATGGCGAGAGTGAGATTTTCGACGCCATCAACCAGCTACCGGGCGCTGATCCGCGCTTTGTGCTGGGCACTGATCAGTTGGGCCGCGATCTGCTGACCCGCCTGATTTATGGTGGTCGTAACACGATTGGCATCGCCTTTGTCACAACACTACTGGCGTTTTTCCTCGGTGCCTCGCTTGGCTTCCTGGCCGCTGTCATTGGCGGCTGGCTGGATCAGGTGCTCAGCCGCATCGTCGATGCGCTGATGGCGATCCCGCAGCTGATCTTTGCCTTGCTGCTGATCACGATCTTTGGCCAGTCCACGATCAACATGATCCTCGTGATCGCCGTTTTGGACAGCACCCGCATCTTCCGCCTGTCACGGGCCGTGGGCGTAAATATTGTGGTTATGGACTATATCGAGGCCGCGAAGCTGCGCGGTGAAAGCCTGAGCTACCTGATCTTCAAAGAGATCCTGCCGAACGCAACTGCGCCGCTGCTTGCGGAATTTGGTCTGCGCTTCTGCTTTGTGTTCCTTCTGATCGCATCGCTTTCATTCCTCGGCATCGGTATTCAGCCGCCGTTGGCGGACTGGGGCACGATGGTTCGGGAACTTGCCCCGTTCATCAATTACGCCGTCGCGCCGGGCTTTGAACTGGCCGCCGCGCTGCCGCTGATGCCTGCGGGCGCCATCGCCCTGCTGACCGTCGCCGTCAACTTCGTCGTTGACTGGATGCTGCAGCGTTATTCCGGCCTGAAGGAGTGATCTCATGATTGATCAAAGCAAAGAACGCGAACTCCTCCTCAAAGTCCGGGGATTGAAGATCGAAGGCCGGTCTGGTGAGGACTGGAACCAGATCGTCAATGGCGTCGATCTGGACCTGCACAAAGGTGAAGTGCTGGGCCTGATCGGCGAATCCGGCGCGGGCAAGTCGACGATTGGCTTGGCTGCGATGGGGTTCACGCGTGACGGCTGCCGGATTTCCGATGGGTTGGTGGAATTTGACGGGATCGACCTTGTCAACGCCTCCGCCAACGTCAAACGGGGCCTTTTGGGTAAGCGCATCGCCTATGTCGCGCAGTCAGCGGCGGCAAGCTTTAACCCTGCGCACAAGCTGATCGACCAGCATACGGAATCGCCCGTGCTGCATGGCGTATCCAGCCAAGCCGACGCGCAAAGGGACGGGATTGAGCTGTTTGAACGGCTTCGCCTGCCGGATCCTGAAAATATTGGGTTCCGCTATCCCCACCAGGTGTCCGGTGGTCAGTTGCAGCGTGCGATGACGGCGATGGCGATGTCATGCCGCCCCGATCTGATCATCTTTGATGAGCCGACAACAGCGTTGGACGTGACCACGCAGATCGAGGTTCTGGCCGCGATCCGCGACATCGTCGAACAGTTCAATACGGCGGCGATCTACATCACCCACGACCTCGCCGTCGTGGCGCAGATGGCCGACCACATCAAGGTGCTGTTGAAGGGCGACGAAGTCGAAGAGGCGGATACCCGCACAATGCTGGCGAACCCGAAAGAGGATTACACCAAGTCGCTTTGGGCGGTGCGTAGTTTCCAGCGGGATCAGATGCCGCCGGTGGAGCCTGGAACCACCCCGGTTGTCAGCGTCAAAAACGTGACGGCGGCCTATGGCGGCGCGGTGAAGGTTCTGCACGATGTCAGCTTTGACATCCACGCAGGCCGCACGGTCGCGGTTGTGGGTGAATCCGGTTCAGGCAAATCGACCACGGCCCGCTGCATCACTGGCCTGTTGGCGCCCATCGAAGGCGAGATTCTGTTCAATGGCAAGGCGCTGCCTGCGAATTACAAATCCCGCTCTAAGGAACAGCTGCGTCAGGCGCAGATGATTTATCAGATGGCGGATACGGCGCTGAACCCCAAGCTGAAGATCAAGGATCTGATTGGGCGACCGGTTGAATTCTACATGGGGCTTAAGGGCGCTGCGCTGAAAACGCGGGTCGAAGAGCTGCTTGATCAGATCGAGCTTGAACCAAGCCAGTATTATAACCGTCTGCCGTCCGAATTGTCGGGCGGGCAGAAGCAGCGCATCGGCATCGCCCGGGCGCTGGCGGCGGAACCTCAGTTCATCATCTGTGACGAGGTGACGTCGGCGCTCGACCAATTGGTGGCGGAAGGGATCTTGCGGCTTTTGGACAAGCTGCAGAAAGATCTGAACCTCGCCTACATGTTCATCACGCATGACCTCGCCACTGTGCGGTCGATTGCGGATGAAGTGGTTGTGATGAAGGAAGGCCGCGTGGTCGAACAGGGCCCGAAAGACGTCATGTTCACGCCGCCGCACCATTCCTACACCGACCTTCTTCTCAGCTCGGTCCCAGAAATGGATCCAGACTGGCTGAGCCAACTTTTGGAGGCGCGTGGCGTCGACAATATTGGGGAAGCAGCCTCATCAAAAATCTGAGAGGTCGATAATTGGCATAGAAATGTCGTTTTTTAACCTCAGATTAGAGGCTGGAGGGAGACGATCCCCTTAATTGGGGGCCCCGACTACCGGGGTAAGACCGCATAAACGAATGCAAGCCAACAGGGAGACTATAAATGGCTTTTAACTTTAACCGCAGACAGGCCATGCAGGCCGGCACTGCAGCTGGTGCCATGGCTGCAGCTGGCCCAGCTTTGGGTGCGGCGCACGCCAAACCGAAAAAAGGCGGCACGCTTCGCATCGGCACCGCCGGCGCGAACACGTCCGACAGCTGGGATGGCCGCACGCATTCAGACAGCTTCATGATCATGATGGGCCACGGCACCGTCTTTGACTGTCTGACGGAAGTCAAAGCTGACGGCAGCCTGGCTGGCGAACTGGCGGAAAGCTGGGAAGCGTCCGCAGATGCGAAAACTTGGACGTTCAACCTGAAAAAGGGTGTGGAATTCCACAACGGCAAATCGTTTGGCGCAGACGACGTCATCGAATCGCTGGCGCTCCACACTGCCGAAGACGCCAAATCGGCCGCCAAGCCGATCGTGTCTGCGATCGAGGAAATCAAGAAGCAGAACGATCATCAGATCACGATGACGCTAAAGGCCGGCAACGCCGACTTCCCGTTCTTGCTGTCTGACTACCACATCCTGATCCACCCGGCGGGTGGCATCGAGGAATCGATCGCCAAAGGCATCGGCACCGGTGCCTACAAGGTTGAGAACTTTGACCCGGGCGTGCGCGCTCTGGTGTCCAAATTCGCCAACCACTACGACGACTCGAAGGGCTTCTTCGATTCGGTTGAGCAGATCGCGATGAACGACGCTCAGGCGCGTACCAACGCGCTGATGACCAACCAGGTCGACGCCATCAATCGCATGGACTTCAAGACCGAGCAGCTGATCAAGGCGAACCCGAATACCGAGATCCTCGAAGTGACGGGCAACCAGCACTACACCTTCCCGATGCTGACCGGCACCGCGCCGTACGACAGCCTGGAAGTGCGTCAGGCGCTGAAGCACCTGTTCAACCGTCAGGAACTGGTCGACAAGATCCTGCTGGGCCACGGCGCCGTCGGCAACGACCACCCGATCGGTCCTGCGAACCAGTACTATGCGGCCGACCTTGAGCAGAACGATTACGATCCTGAAAAGGCGAAATCGCTGCTGAAGAAAGCTGGCATGGACGGCCTAAACATCGATCTGTCCGTTTCGGAAGCCGCCTTCGCGGGCGCGACCGACGCTGGTCAGTTGATCCAGAACTCCGCCAAGGCGGCTGGCGTCAACATCAACGTGGTGAAAGAGCCTGCGGATGGCTACTGGTCAAACGTCTGGCTGAAAAAGCCTTGGTGCGCTTGCTACTGGTCCGGCCGTGCGACCGAGGACTGGATGTTCTCAACCGCATACGAAAGCGGTGTGCCGTGGAACGACACGAGCTGGGAGAACGCCCGGTTCCAGTCGCTTCTGCTGGAAGCACGCGCAACGCTGGACACGGCGAAACGCAAGGACATGTACACCGAAATGCAGTCGATCTGCTCGAAAGAGGGCGGCACGATCGTTCCGATGTACGCGAACTACGTGGACGCACACTCCACCAAGCTCGCCAACACTGGCACCATCGGCAACCTGTGGCAGATGGACGGCTCGCGCATTTCTGAGCGTTGGTGGTTCGCCTGATCTTCAGGCTGACTATCGTGAATTCGGGAAGGGCCCTTCGGGGCCCTTTTTTTCGCGGATCCCTAGCCCCGGATGGCGCCATATACCTGTTCGGGCAGCCACATGATCAGGCCCGGAAAGGCGATCACCAGCGCGATCACCGCCAGCTGGATCACGAGGATAGGAAGAATACCGCGATAGATGTGGCCGAGGGTGACGCCCGGCGGCGCCGCGCCGCGTAGAAAGAACAGCGCAAAGCCAAAGGGCGGCGTGACAAAGGATGTCTGCAGGATCAGCGCGGTGATCGTCGCCATCCACAACATCGTGGTCGGCCCGTTGCCAACATGCGCAGTGAAATCCAGCGCGCTGAGCACGGGGATGAACAGCGGCAGCGTGATCACCGTGATTTCGATCCAGTCGATGAAAAATCCCAGTACAAAGACGATGCCTAGGATCAGCAGCAACATTGACCACGGCCCCAGCGCCAACGCGCCGAGGGCGTCAGCGATGGCGCTGTCGCCGCCGAAATAGCGAAATGGGTAGGAAAAGATCGCTGCGGCCATGATGATGAAAAAGACCATCGCCGACAGGCGGCTGGTGGTCAGCATGATATCTTTTAGAAGCACCCAGCTGAACCTGCCGCTGAGGATGACCAGCGCCAGCCCGCCCGCTGCGCCGACCGCGCCTGATTGCGACGGCGTCGCCCAGCCAAAGATGATGGCGCTGAGCACCAGCGCGATCAGGCCAAAGGGCATCAGAAGCCCTCGAATGAACAGGATGACCCATCCGAGCGCGCTGTCTGGCGCCTCCAGCGGGTCATCGCCTTCGGGGGCGGGGCGCAGGACGCCCTGGATCAGGAAGTAGAGGATATAAGCGCCGATCAGAATGGTGCCGGGAATGACGGTTGACATGAACATTGATCCCAGCGGCACCCGAAATTCGCTGGCCATGAAAAACAGCATGACCGCCGGCGGCAGGATGATCCCGACCGTGCCCGCGGCCGCAACTGCGCCCGTGGCGGTTTCAGCGCTGTAGCCGTTTTTCAGCATGGTCGGCAGCGCGATCATCGCCAGCGTGACAACCGATGCGCCGACAATCCCCGCCGCTGGCGCCATCACGACGCCGATCAGCAAAACCGCCAGAACCAATCCCGCGGGAGCGCGCCACAAAAGGACGCGCAAACAGGTCAGCATATCGCGCGCAATCTCGCTTTTTTCCAAGGACGCGCCCATGAACAGCAGCATGACGACGGCGGGAAAGAATAGGCTGCTTTGCAGCGACGACAGCAGTTTGGGTGGGATGTTGTAGAACGCCGCAAAAGGCATCTCACCCAGCGCGAGGCCAAAGAAACAGAACGCAACGCCGATGCCCGACAGCAGCATGGCGACAGGCAGGCCGCTGAACAGCAGAACCGCCAGCGCGCCCAGCATCAGGAAGGGCAGCGCGTCGATCATTTCAGCAGCTCCGGAATGGGCGCCGCGCCCCTGAGATAGAGGATATTGCGCGTCATCCGGCTGAAGACGGCGGCGGCGTAGACCGCAACGCCGAACGGTAGTGTCGCCAGCACCAGCCAGCGCATCGGCGCGCCAAAGAAGATCGCTGCGCGTTCGCCGTGTTTTACGGCGGATGCGACCATGTCCAAGCCGAACCAGATCACGATGGCGGTTAGCGGCGCGACCAACAGGATGGCGCCGATCACCTCGATCCAGGCTTTCAGGCGCGGCGATAACTGGCCGCGCAGCACATCGACCCGGACATGGCCATCACTGACATAGGCGGCGCCAAAGGTGAGGAAGATGAAGACGACAAAAACTTCACGCTCCAACGCGGTGTAGAGCGATGAGGGCTGGTTCACGATGTTACGCGTATAAATCTCGAAGACGCGCACGAAGATCAGGCAGGGCAGAAAGATGAAGGCGCCCGTCAGCCCGATGCGGGTGATCCAGCGGTCGATCCGGTCGAGCGTCTGGATGGCTGGTGAGGCGGCCAGACGCGCGTCAGTCACGCTTGGTTCCTGCGTCGTTCATCAGCGCGGCAAAGCGATACGCCCCGTGCGCCATCTTGGAATACGGCGCCAGTAGAAACAGCGTCAAAACCCCGCCCAGATGCGCCGCCAGCAGCGGCGTAACAGCATCAGTGCCCGTCGCCGCATAGAGCGCCAGCCCGCTGGCCCCGACAAAGGTCAATAGCAGGCTGAATGCCATTTCACCGCCCCAGCGCGCAGACGCGCCAAGCGCAGGATCCGCCTTGGTTTTCAGCCAGGCAAGCCCGCCGGCGCCCAGCGTCAGCAGAACGCCCCCCGGCACGCCAAAAAGTTTCGGCAGGCTGAAAAACCCGTAGGGCGCAGGCATATCAAAGCCATAATGCAAAACCGTCGCCGAACTGGTGGAGGCGAAGCACATGAGAAACCCCCACATCGCGGCCTGATGGAAATGCCGCCGCGCTTGGCTAAAGCGGTCTTCGTCTTCGAAATTGCACCCCTCGCCGTGCCCGCCTTTCAGGTTCTTCATCGCGGCTGCGGCTTTGCCGGCCTCTTTGATCTTGCCCAGCGTCACCGCGCCGCCATTGGTCGCCCGCCAGAACCTGCGCACGCCAAGCGCCAGCGCAATCAAAGGCAGGACAAAGGCGGGGGCGAAGATGGCGACCATCAGATCATGAGACATTGCATCGTAGAATGTCAGCGCGCCGGATTTGGCGATCATGATGATCAGGGCGAAGCTGATCACCAACAGCCCGGCCAGCGCGACCCCGCTGCGCTGAAACAGGCGGGCGAGGAGGCCGGGAAAGGCGTACGCCTCCCAACTGTCTGACCTGACATCCGCCAAGGCGGCGGGCAGGTTGATGGCGAATTCGTGGGGATCCGAATACTGGCAAGCGTAATAGCAGCCCCGACAGTTATGGCAGAGATTGGCGAGCTGGATCACGTCGCCATCCTCAAAGCTGGTCTTCAGCGTGATTGCGGGAAAGACAGCGCAATAGCCTTCGCAATAGCGACAAGCGTTGCAAATCTCGACCTGGCGGCGGGCTTCTGGGATCGTCTCATGCAGCATGTTTAGCAGCCTCTCGCCCGGCGATGCGGCCAAAAACCGTGCCGATTGTCATGCCAAAACCAGCCAGATACCCTTTGCCGAGGATAGACCCCGCCATGATTTCCCCCGCGGCCCAGATGTTTGCGTAAGGCCCGTCCGGTCCTGATGCGCGGGCGGTTTCGTCCACCTTGAGGCCGAGATAGGTGAAGGTCACGCCAGGGCGCAGCTGATAGCCATAGAAGGGTGGCTCAATGATCTGGCGCGCCCAATTTGTCTTGGCCGGTTCAATGCCTGATGTCGCCAACCCGTCGAGTTCCTGGGGGCTGAAATCACCAGCGCCACAAGCCACGTTGAAGGCGTCGATCGTTTCTCGCAGCTTCACGGTGTTCAGGCCAAGCTTCTGACCCAAGCCTTCGATTGTGTCGGCGCTTTCAGGAGGAAAGACAGACGGCATGAACAGGTCCTTGGATCGGCTGTCGATGATCGAATAGGCGACCTGATCGGGCTGCGCCGCGACCAGTCGGCCCCAGATCGCATAGCGTTTGGGCCAGACGTCCTCGCCCTCATCATAGAACCGGTCCGCGTCGCGGTTGACGACAATGGAGAACGGTACGCAATCCAGCCGCGTGACGATGCCGCCGTCGAATTTGGGCGCGCGACCGTCGATGGCGACGGCGTGGCACTGGGTGGGGTCGCCAACGGTTTCGGCGTTGTTGTCCAGCATCGCCTTCAGCACGCCGCCGCGATTATAGGGCGTACCGCGGATCAGAAAGTTCTTGGCCGCGGGGCCCCAGGCGCGCTCCAACCATTTGAGGTTTGCTTGAAACCCGCCTGCGGCCAGCACAATGGCCTTGGCGGCGATGGTTTCGGTTTTGCCTGCGATGGTCGCCTCAACATGGGTGAACTGGTTGTCCGTCAGGCCGATGGCGGTCACCTCAGCCTCATAATCAATTTCAACGCCCAGGTTCTCAGCGGTTCGGTAGTAGGCGTTCACCAGCGCCTTGCCGCCGCCTAGAAAGAAGGCGTTCGTGCGGCTGAGCGATAAGGTGCCTGAAAGGGATGGCTGAAAGCGCACGCCATGCGCCTCCATCCACGGCTGGCACGCTTCGGATTCGCGGATGGTCATGCGGGCCAGCGCTTCGTCAGTCTCGCCGCCGGTGACCCGCAAGAGGTCGTCGAAATATTCATCGTCGCCATAGGTTCCGGTCAGAACCGATAGAGGGCCCTCGTGCTTGCAACGGAAGTTTCGTGTGTGGCGGGAATTGCCGCCGCGATAGGGCTTTGGCGCGGCTTCCAGCAACCGCACGCGCGCGCCTGCCTCCGCCGCTTCGATGGCGGCGCAGAGGGCGGCGTTGCCCCCGCCGATGATCAGGACATCCGGGTCAAACATAGCGACCTGAGTGCCCGCATCCCCGCCACTGCGTCAAGCAACAAGGCAGGTTGACGAAGGGGCGGGGCAGGCAGCAGGCTGAGATCATGGACAGCTACAAGAATTCCGACCGGACACCGCCGATCATGCAGGGCGCCCCGCCGCCGCCGGAATGGCGCGTGCCGCGTATCGATTGGGACAGGCCGCCCTGGAACCGCTGGGCGTTTCAGCGGGTGCGCGAAATCCTGCCTACGGCCCCCATCCGCCGGGGCGCGGCGGTATCGCCCATGGCTGAGGGCGCCGAAGATATCGGCGTGATCCAGTTCACATCCGCGGGCGTGACCAAAACGGTCGATCAGATGATCGACGATACGTATACCGATGGCATGCTGATCTGGCTGGATGGCCGGATCGTGCATGAAAGCTATTACAACGGGATGGATCGTCGTTCGGTGCATCTGGCGCAGTCCGTATCAAAGTCCATCACAGCGACGGCAGGCGCAGGGCTGATTGAAGAGGGCCTGATCGACCCTGACGCGCCACTGACAGACACTTTGCCCGAACTGGAGGACACCGCCTGGAACGGCGCCACGCTGCGCCACGTGATGGACATGGCCAGCGGGGCAAAGTTCATTGAGACCTATGACCAGCGCGACAGCGACGTCGGTAAGATGGACTACGCCTGCGGCTGGAAACCGGCGCCTGACTGCGTGGACGCATCCGACTGGCCAACCTGCATCTGGGACCAGATCACTGGCCTGAAGGTCAAAGAGGCGGCGCATGGATCGCGGTTCCTTTACCGCTCCATCGAAACGGATGTGATGGCGCATGCGTTTGAGCACGTTTCCGGATTGCGGCTGCCGGACCTGATCTCATCTCGCTTATGGGTGCCGATGGGGGCTGAAGAAGAGGCCAACATCACGGTTGACAGCAGCGGCTATGGCCTGGCCTGCGGCGGGATCAGCGCAACTTTGCGGGACTTTGCGCGGTTTGGCCTGGCCATGCTGAATGATGGTCTGGTGGATGGGCGGCGGGTTATCCCGAAGGCGTGGGTCGCTGACGTGCAGGGCGGCCAGCACGGGCATTTTTCGGATGATGGACGAAAGTACTTCCCGAATGGCCATTATCGCAATCAGTTCTGGATCGAGGACCGTGACCGCATGGGGCACCTTTGCCTCGGCGTCTTTGGGCAGACGATCTATGTCTCGCCCGAACGAGGGATGGTCGCGGTGAAACTGTCGACATGGCCCGAATTCCAGAACGCTGATTATCTGTTGGAGACGATGGCGGCGTTCCATGCGATATCCGACGCCTTTGGTGGGGCGCGGGCGATCTGACCCCACGCGGGGCTTGCCCTGCGCCCGCCTCATGCGGCAGAGATCACGCAACTGACGCTGCGCAGAGGAGGCGCCCCGCCATGACTGGCTATCTGTTCGACCCCCTGATCACCCCGGGCCTGCCCGTGAATGGCGAAAGTGATCATTACCCGATCAACCGCATCTTCTGTGTCGGGCGCAACTACGCCGCCCACGCGGCAGAAATGGGGGTGGAGGTTGACCGCGAAGCGCCATTTTACTTCACCAAATCCCCCGCCGCTTACGCCCCCACTGGCGCGACCCGGCCCTATCCGCCGGGCACTGAGAATTACCATCACGAGATGGAGCTGGTCGTCGCGATCGGCGCGCCCGCCTTCAAGGTCAGCGTCGCTGACGCAGGCGCGGCGGTTTACGGCTACGCTTGCGGTCTGGACATGACGCGCCGCGATCTGCAGCTGAAGGAACGCGCGAAACAGCGACCTTGGTCGCTGGGCAAAGATGTCGAAGGATCCGCGATCGTCGCGCCGATCACCAAGGCGGCGGCGATGGGCGAAATCGGCCCTCAGTGCATCCACATGTCGGTGAATGGCGAGGTTCGCCAGGATGCGCATCTGAGCGATCTGATCTGGAAGGTGGACGAGATTATCAGCCACCTGTCGGGGTTCTATAAGCTCCGCCCCGGCGATCTGATCATGACTGGCACGCCTGCGGGCGTCAGCGCGGTGCAGGCGGGTGATGTGATCGAAGGCGGGATCGACGGGCTAGACCCGATTTCGCTGACCATTGGCGCAGCTGAATAACCGGCCGGCGCGATGTGGCTTGGCGTTGACATTGGCACCTCCGCTGTCAAGCTGTCGCTGATTGATGAGACGCTGGCGGAGGTTGCCGGCGCCTCGCCCCCCTGACGCTGCAAACCCCGCATTCCTATTGGTCTGAGCAGGACCCAGAGGCCTGGTGGGCCACGCTGATCGCCGGGATGGCTGATCTGGCGACGCGGGCGGATCTGCGCGCTGTCCGCGCCATTGGCCTTTAGGGCCAGATGCATGGCGCGGTTCTTTTGGATCTGGCTTATCAGGTGATCCGCCCCGCGATCCTGTGGAATGATGGGCGCTGTTTTGACGAGGCGGAGGCGCTGGCCGACCAGCCCTGGATCGGCCAGTTGGCGGGTGCGCCGCCGCTGACCGGGTTTACCGCGCCTAAACTGATGTGGGTGAAACGTCACGAACCTGACGCCTACGCCCGCATCGCGCATATCCTGCTGCCAAAAGACTATATCGGCCTGCGCCTGCATGGTCGCCACGTGACCGACAACTCTGACGCCGCCGGGACGCTGTGGTTGGATCAGGTGCGGCGTGATTGGTCCGATGCATTGTGCGAGGCGTCGTCGGTTGATCCCGCGTGGTTGCCTGACTTCATCGAAGGCGTCGATATTGCTGGCCATCTGACGGGCGACGCTGCTGCGGCGCTGGGTCTGCGCGCGGGCCTGCCGGTCGTGGCGGGTGGGGGTGATGCGGCGACCGGTGCGGTCAGTGTTGGCGAGACGGCGCCCGGGCGCGCGTTCATTTCGCTCGGAACCAGCGGACAGCTGTTCATCGCAACAGACGCGTATCAGCCCAACCCCGATCAGGTGGTCCACGCCTATGCCCACGCCGTTCCCGGCATGTGGTTCCAGATGGCGGCGATGCTGAACGGTGCGTGCCCGCTTTCCTGGTTCGCCGCAATCGCCGATGCACCCATCGCCGAACTTTTGGCCGAAGCGGCGGAGGTGGAAGGGAAGGCGCCGCTGTTCCTGCCCTACCTTATAGGCGAACGCACACCCCATGGCGACCCGCATGTGCGCGGTGCGTTTCTGGGGCTGGCTGATGGCATGGGCCGCGCCCATCTGGCGCGCGCGGTTGTTGAAGGGATCGCGTTTACGTTCGCCGACGCGGCAGACGGACTGCGGGCGGCCGGCGCTGATCTGATTGAAGTATCGGCGATCGGGGGCGGGGCGCAGAGCGATCTGCTGCTTCAAACCATCGCCAATGTCGCCGGGCTTTGCATCATCCGCACCAAGCAGACCCAGACCGGCGCCGCCGCAGCGCCCATTATTGCCGACCGCAGCTTTGAGCCGGTGCGGGACAATGATCTGGCTGATCGCCTCGCGCGGTTTCGCGCGGCTCACCCGGCGATCCGGGCGATTTAGAGCATCGCCTGAAGGCGGGCTAAATCTTCGGTGGGTGTCGTCGAATACGCCTTCAGGAACACCTTCAGCCCATTTTCGACATATCGTGCGATTTCGGTTCTGGAGGACGCGCTTTCCGGCTCATACAGTGCCTTGGTGCGAGGGGCCGACAGGATCAGCCCCCAGAAATCCTGAGCGGCGAGCTCCGCATCGTAAAAGCTCAGTCGCCCGGCGATGCGCTGGGCGGTCAGATAGGTCATCAGCGCCTCCAACACCCGGTCGGGGCCGGATTGCTGATAGGCCTCGCCAATCGCGGGAAAGCGCTGCGCTTCGCCGATAATCAGGCGGGCGAGCGACAACAGATTGGGGCGCATCACGGTGTCTGCATAGGCCCAAGCGAAATCGTGCAGCTGTTCGACCATGCGCTCGGCTGAAGGGTCGCCAAAACTGACCAGCATATCGTCGCGCTCGGCCGCCATCATGGCTTTGAATAGGTCCTGCTTGCTATTGAAATATTGGTAAAGCGTGGGCTTGGTGATCCCGGCCGCGCCAGCCACGGCGTCCATCGTCGCGCCGGAAAAGCCCTGTTCGGAAAAGACCTTCAACGCGCCGTCCAGGATTTGACGTGTTCGCTCAATGCGCTTTTGTTCGCGGCGGGGCAGGGCTGTCATATCAGGCGGCTCAGGAACGGGATGAGGTGGCGGTTATACGCGTCTGGCGCTTCAAGATTGCAGACGTGGCCGGCGCCTTTGATCACTTCGAATTGTACGTCTGGTCGCGGTGACTGATCATAGATGCGTCCCGCGACATTGCGGATTTCAGAGGGTGGTGCCAGACGGTCATGTTCGCCTGTCATCATCAGAACCGGCATGGTCAGCTTTGCGAAATCGAAAGTTTCAAGCGGACTGGTGAAACAGGTCAGCGCATCGCGATAAGTCGCCGTCGGGATCGCGGCCATGGAGGCGTAAAGCGCGGCGCGCGCATCCTCATCCGCGTCTGGCCCCGCGATGACTTTAATGACGGCTGGCGCGAAATCTGCGGGGGTCTGACCCGCGTTCAGCGGCGTTTCACGTGAAAGTCGAAACGCCTCCCTCTCCTCCGGCCCGGCTTCGGACATGCCGGTGCAGCCGCCTGACAGAACCAGTCCGGCCAGAAAGTCCGGGTGACGCATCGCAAAGGACGTTGCGATCCATGAGCCATAGGAAAGGCCGCAAAGGATCAGCTTGTCGGCGCCCAGCACCTCGCGAACGCGCAGGATATCAGCGCAGTAGTCATCAATGTTCGTTTGCTTTGCGCCTAGCGAGCTGTCGCCATAGCCGCGCAAATCCAACGCGGTGGCCTGTGTGACGTCACCCGCGGGCGCAAGCTGTGTGTACCAATTGGTGCGGGCGCCGCCAATGCCATGAAGGAACA
>CBFHXH010000092.1:0-14951 GCA_965659735.1 uncultured Pikeienuella sp. | reverse complement strand
GACGGTCTACGCCACGTTCGGCGATAAAGACGGGATCATCGTCGCCTGCACTAGCTCGATCTCAGAGGCGCCTCAAGCGGCGATCCGAGCGCGCTTGGCGGATTGTGAGAAGTTGGAGAAGCGGCTTCAGGCGTATTTCGAGGAGACCGTGATCAAGTCATTTGAGATGTTAGAAACTGCCGGAGACCCCGAAGACTTGATCAGCGGCCACAACCAAGCCGGAAAGGTTGCGATCGAGGAGTCACACGCCGCGCAAGCGGGATTGGTCACCGAGATATTGACCCCGCACCGGGACGCTCTGGCGCTTCGTGGGCAGACGCCGAAAGGCTACGCAAACTTTATCGTTACAACAGAGATGAGCTTAAAATACGGGCTTGAGAGCCGGGACCAATTGGATGAACTGCTTGGTTCACTGATCGAAAGTGCGAAAGCGATAACAAGACCGAATGAGTCGAACCGTCGATGAATTCTGCGAGCGACTAGCCCAGCAAAACAACTTCACTGGACAGATCGCAAATCGCCAAAGCAGTCATTCGCCGCATAGCGCAAATTTGGAAAGTTGGGCTCAGAGCGGGCCTCCGCTGCGGACTGCTCCGAGGTCCGCTCAGCGGACAAAGCTGCCTTTCGTCAGAGTAACCGAATTTCTGTTGCATCAGCGAAACGCTAAATCGGTGGGTAGAAAGCTGACATTTGCCGTGGCTGCTGATCCGATTTTGAAGACCGCCAAAATCAGTCTCGATAATCCCATTTCTCATCAAGTCGAAATTGGGCCTTGTCCACCGCTAGGCTAGTTCGCCAGCCTCGCCATCCAGCCAAATCGGGTTGGACCAAGCTTTTTGACCAGAAGCGTCGACAATTGTCACTCGGACCCAATCGCACTCACGGAACCTTGCAAGTTTAATTTTAGACCTGGTCATGGAGGAGCCGTGGACGGCTTGCGCGGCAGAGCCCTTGCCCGAAACGATCAACGACGAAATGGCGGTGCTTTCGACTGTGATTGCTTTGTCTTCGATGGAGATATCGTGAAATTCGGCGGCTCTGGCTTCAATACATGGCGCTCGCTTTCAGGGCTTCTAACAGCGCTTAGGGCTCATTGGCCTCAGATTTCACCATGACCCAGCCGCCAAAATGATCGGGTTCCGAGAAGTGGGCGTCGTCAGTGGCGATCAGGTCCAGGCGGCGGCCTTTGCTCAACATCAGATCCAAGGTCAGAAACCCGCGGGGCCGGTCGCAACCGACGGCGCAGCCGTGATTGTAGACTTCAACGGCATGGGCCGCATCGATCGACTACGCGTCCGCTTCGGACAGGCCGGACCACTCGGGATGCGCGATGGCGACAAAGGCGCCTGCCTCTCTGGCCCGCTGTGCAAGTTCAGGTCCGGTTTCCTGGCCCTCGACTGGCAAGAAGTGCGGGGTGTTGGAGGGGGCGAAGTCCTCGGGCAGTCCGACGGCCAGAATGTGCCAGAGCTCACCGTTCTCCATCGCGCCTGAATGAAATCGCGCCTGAATGAAGTTCGGCGCCGAGGATTGTCGTCAACCCGTCTGACCAAAAGGTGCGGGTATCGACGAACGGGTAGTCGAACAAGCCGATGAAGTGATCCGTCAGGATGATGAAGTCATACCCTTCCACCTGATATCGGCGGCACACCTCCTCGGGCGGCAAGACGCCGTCTGATCGGGTGGAGTGGGTGTGAAGGTTGCCGCGCCAGAACTTGCCGGAGTTTGAGAATGCGAGTGGGCGCATCGAGTTGCTCCATTGTTTCGGGACGTCGTAGCAACTCTGTTTGAGTGTTCAGCGACAAGACGCGCCGCGCCGTCTGCGGCGCGATTGTCATCGAACCATAACAATACAATCACACTCCTGCGCAGTTTCGTCGCTCAAACTATTCTGTAGCCGCCGAGGGAGTGGCTGCAGACTGGAGATTTCCCAATGAGATTCACCCGACTGATCGTCGCATCGACGCTCGCCGCCTCCGCCTTTGGTACAGGACAGGCATACGCCGCCGCTTGTGAACCGTTTACGCTGAACGACAACGGCCCAACCGGCGCTTACCCGCAGCAGCTAGAGCTTTCCGAGCTGGGCTGCGAGCTGACCTTCTCAGCCAACCCCGAGATCGCCGCGCTGAACGCCGAGATCCAGGGCAATCCCGAGCTGCCGCCGCTGGCCGATCGCCTGCCGGAAGAACCGCTTGTCATGGTGCCCTATGACAGCATCGGCAAGTTTGGCGGCACGCTGGACGCGCTTTCGAACGCGACCGAGGCGGGCACGTCCGATTTCCTCTCAGTCCGCCACGTCAATTTCGTGCGTTTTGGAGATGATCTTCAGACCATCGTCCCGAACGTCGCCAAAGGGTGGGAGTGGAACGAGGATTTCACGCAGCTCACGTTCTTCCTGCGCAATGGCCACAAGTGGTCGGACGGCGCGCCCTTCACCGCTGATGACGTCAAGTTCTGGTACGATAACCTGAACTTCGATGAAAATGTCATCGGCAAGCCGAAGGACTTCCTTCTGGCTGGCGGCGAGAAGATGAACGTTGTCGTCGTCGACCCGCAGACCGTGCGCTTTGAGATGGCCGCGCCGAAGCCGGGTTTTCTCGCCCACTTCGCGAACAGCTACTCTCAGGGGTTCCAGCCCAAGCATTTCCTCGGCCAGTTCCACCCAGCCATTGACGCCGACGCCGACGCCAACGCCAAGGCGCTTGGGTTTGAGAACGGCTATGCGGCGGTGAACTTCTACCACGGCCAGTCGGATTGGACCGATACGCCCACCCCGATGCTGCGCGACCCAGAGCTGACGGCCAAACTGCCGAAAGCGACCCAGCCGACGCTGGAGAGCCACATCTACACCGCCGACACGACCGAGGGCCGCAAGCTGGTCGCCAACCCCTATTTCCACCAGGTAGACACGGCCGGTCAGCAGCTTCCCTACATCTCGCGTCAGGATGAGGTCTACATCAACGAGAACGAGGTACGCATCCTCAAACTCGTGAACGCCGAGGTCGACTACAAATCGCAGTCGGTTCAGCTCCCCTCCGCCCCGCTGCTGCTGGAAGGGCAGGAGAAGGGCGACTACACGATCGACCTGAAACCGACGATCGCGCAGGTGGTCTTTGGCTTCAACGTCACCTCTGAAGACCAAGCCAAGCGCGCAGTTTTCTCGGACGTGCGGTTCCGCAAGGCGATGAGCCACGCCATAAACCGGCCTGAGCTGAATGAGGTCGCCTACTTTGGTCTCGGCACGCCGTCGGCCTATATGGGCTTCTCGCCGACCCCTGGCTTCGTTGACCCGAAATGGGCGACCTACGCCACCGAGTTCGATGCTGAGAGCGCCAAGGCGACGCTTGACGAGCTGGGTCTGAAGGACGTTGACGGCGACGGCTTCCGCGAGCTGCCGAATGGCGACAAGCTGGTTCTGAACATCCAGTTCTCCACCCAGGGCGGCCCCGCCGCAGTGATGGAGTTCGTGGCACAGAACTGGTCCGATGTCGGCATCCAGTCCACCGTCAAAGAGGTGACGCCGGACGAGTACCGCTCCGCCCAGTCCGCCAACAAGCTGGACGTGATCACCTGGGGCAAGGGCCAGCCGGTCGCCATCGTTCTGGGCAACAACGAGCTTTGGGTCGCGCCGTTCGAGAACTACTTCGGCTCGCGCGTCGGCATGCTCTGGCAGAAGTGGAACGAGACTTCGGGCGCCGAGGGCGTTGAGCCGCCGGCATGGGCGAAAGCGATGGCTAGGGACATCGAGACGTTCCAGCAGGCTGCACCCGGTTTGGACGCATCGAACGAGGTTGGCGCGCGTCTGGCCGCGACGATGGCCGAGCAGCTGCTGTTCATCGGCACCGTCTCGGCCCCTAACCCGATCTATCGCCGCAACGCGCTGAAGAACTTCACCGAGTTCAAAACCTGGTCCTACGAATACTACCGGACCTACCCCTACCGCGCGACACAGTGGTGGATCGAAGACGAAGCGCTCTGAGCGATCCGTGAATAGGCTTGAACCGGGCGCCACCGCGCGCCCGGTTTTGTTTTGCACTTTGTGAATTTTCGATGACACCGCACTGCACAATATTGATCCTGCAGGCGATGCGGCGATTACTCGACCCCAAAGAGGTTCGTGAATGAAGTTCCTGCAATTCACATTGCTGCGCCTGTCCATGGCGCTGTTCACGTTGCTGATGATCAGCTTTATCGTGTTCAGCTTGATGGAGCTCGTGCCGGGTGACTGCGCGGAACGGTATGTCGCCTTCAAGAACACCACCGGGCAGTCGATCACTGAGGCGGATATTCAGGCCGAACGGGTGCGCCTCGGCCTCGACCAGCCCTATCTGATCCGTTGGGGAAGCTGGATTGGCAATGTCTTCTTAACAGGGGATTTCGGGGAAAGCTGCATCCTGCGAGTCTCCATCAATGACCTTTTGAAAGACAAGTTCTGGCTGTCGCTGGGCATCTGTCTGACGGCGCTGCTGTTGGCCTATTTGATCGCCATCCCGGTCGGCATTCTGGCCGCCACGTCCAAGAACGCAGTCGCTAACAACTCGCTGCGTCTGGTCAGCTATCTCGGCCTCGCAATGCCGAATTTCCTCTTGGCGCTGATGATCATGCTCACCTCGACCATGCTGTTTGGCGACAGTCTGACAGGGCTGTTTTCCAAGGAGTATCGCGACGCGGAATGGTCCTGGGACAGGTTCGTTGATTTCATGTCCCGCGCCTGGCTGCCGGTCTTCATTCTCGGGTGGAGCGCGACGGCCTTTGCGCTGCAAACCGTCCGTGCGCTGATGTCGGATGAGATTGGCAAGCTCTATGTCACCGCCGCCGCTGCAAGGGGCGTGACGGGGCGGCGGCTGATGTGGCGATATCCGGCGCGCCATGCGCTGTCCCCGATCATCAACAGCCTCGGGTTTGACCTCAACCGCATCTTCAATGAGCTGCCAATTGTGGCGCTGATCATGACGCTGACCGAGGCGGGCTCGCTACTGATCGAGGCGCTCGCGCGGTCGAATGACCAGCAGCTGGCGGGGGCGATCATCTTTCTTCTGACCGCGTCCATCGTGACGCTGAACTTCCTGACCGACATTGCGCTGGCCCTGATCGACCCACGCATCCGGCGCAGCGTGCTGGGGGGCTGAGGCGATGACGGACCCAAGCGCGCAGGCGCAAAAGGAAGCCTACTACACCGCCAGTCAGGGCCAGTTGATCTGGGCGCGGTTCCGCAAACAACGCTCCGCCATGATCGCAGCGGTCGTGTTGGCGATCATGATTCTGATGGGCGTCTTTGCGCCGTTTCTTTCCCCCTACAACCCGACGATTGCGGGGGCGGACAAGGAATATCGCAACGGCGCGCCGCAGATCCCTATGTTCTGCGACGACAATGGCTGTTCGCTCCGCCCCTTCCTGCATGGGGTGAAGATGGAGCTGGACCGGACGACGCTCCGCCGCAAACCTGTCATCGACACCTCCGTCCGCCGCTATATCGTCTTCTTCACCAAGGGGTGGGAATATCGGATGGGCGGCGTGTCGGTGAGCCTGTTTGGCGCCGATCTGGGATGGCGCGGCGTCCCGTTCACCACGCACCTTTTCGATGTTGAGGAAGGCGGCATTCACCTTTTTGGCACTGACGGGACGGGCAAGGACATCTTCTCTCGCACGCTCCACGCAATCTATACCTCGCTGGCGGTCGGCGCGATCGGCGTCTTCATCGCCTTCGTGCTGGCGCTGGTGATCGGCGGGGTCGCGGGATATTTCGGCGGCTGGATCGACGGCGTCTTGCAGATGTTCACGGATGCTGTGCGCACCGTCCCGGCCATCCCACTCTTCATGGCGCTCGCCGCGTTCATCCCTGATACGTGGTCGTCTGAAACGCGGTTCTTCTTTATCTCCTGCATCCTTGGCCTGATTGGCTGGCCGACGCTGGCGCGGCGCGTGCGCACCCATCTTTTGACAGAGCGGACGCAGGAATATGTGCTGGCGGCGCAGCTTTGCGGGGCCTCCTCGGGGCATGTGATCCGCCGCCATCTCCTCCCCAGTTTCACCAGCTACATCATCGTCGATCTGGTGATTTCATTCCCCTACATGGTGCTCTCGGAAACCGCGTTGTCCTTTATCGGCCTCGGCCTGAAAGAGCCGGTGAACAGCCTCGGCGTCCTACTCCAAAACGTCTCCAAGGCTGACGTCCTCCTGAATTTCCAGTGGGAGTTCATCCCCGTCATCTTCTTCGTCGCCCTGGTGCTCGCCTTCGTCTTCGTCGGAGACGGCCTGCGCGACGCCGCAGATCCCTATTCGGACACCAAGAAATGAGCCTGCTTTCGGTAGAAAACCTGCGGCTTCAGTTCCGCACCGACGAAGGGCTGATCACCGCCGTCGACGATGTCTCTTTCACGCTGGAGCCGGGGGAGATCATGGGGCTGGTCGGAGAGAGCGGCTCAGGCAAGTCCGTCACCGCCAAGTCGATCATGAAGCTGAACCCGGATAATTCCGTCTATGCGCCCGAGGCGAAGATCACATTGGGGCTGGAAAGCGGGCCGGTGGATGTGATGGCTTTGAAGCGCGACAAAGACATGAAGGTTGTGCGCGGCGGCGCGGTTTCGATGATCTTTCAGGAGCCGATGGCCAGCTTCGCCCCCGCCATCACGATCGGCGGTCAGATGGTCGAACAGCTCCTCCTGCACAAAGACGTCTCGAAGAAGGAGGCGGAGCGGACCTCCGTTGAGATGCTTGAGCGTGTGGGCATCTCAGACGCCTCCAAACGGTTCAAGCAATACGCCTTTGAGCTGTCGGGGGGTATGCGCCAGCGGGCGATGATCGCGATGGCGTTGTCCACCAGGCCAAAGCTGCTGATCGCCGATGAGCCGACGACGGCGCTGGATGTCACCATTCAGGCGCAGGTGATCGATCTGATGAAGGATCTGGTGGCCGAGTTCGGGATGGGCATCATCTTCATCACCCACGATCTCGGCGTGATCGCTCAGACGGCGGACAAGGTCGCAGTGATGTATCTGGGGCGGATCATGGAGAGCGGCCCGGTCCGTGAAATTATCCGCACCCCCGCCCATGCGTATACGCGCGGCCTGATCAACGCGCTGCCGAAGCTGGACGATCTGGACGCGCCGCTGACCGCGATCCCCGGCGACATTCCCAGCCCGTTGGAGCGGCCATCGGGCTGCGTCTTTCACCCGCGCAACGGGGAGCTTTCGCCGGGGTCGCGCTATGAAACTGAACGCCCGCCGATGACCGAGGTGCGCCCCGGCCATTTCGCGGCGCTCTTCCCCGAAGACGCGAGCGCCGCATGACCGCCCCCCTTATCAAGGCGGAGGGGCTGTCAGTCCACTATCCCATCGGCGGCGGGCTGCTGGCGGCGAAGGAATATGTCCGGGCGGTTGAGCAGATGAATGTGGAGATCGCCAAAGGCTCGTTCTTTGGCCTTGTGGGCGAGAGTGGGTCTGGCAAAACGACGCTGGGCCGCGCGCTTTTGAAGGCTGCGCCGATCAGCGCGGGGCGCGTCGGCTATGAGGACGGCGAGGCGCGCTATGACCTCTCCACGATGTCCAAGGACCAGCTCAAGGACTATCGAAAACGCGCCCAGTTAATCTTTCAGGACCCCTATGCGGCCCTTTCCCCCCGCATGACGGTGCGCGACATCATCGCCGAGCCGCTGGAGGTGATGAAGCTCACCGCGGGCCGCGAGGAGACGGACGCCCGCGTGCGCGAGATCGCGGCGAAGTGCAGGCTGAACCTAGAGCACCTCCGCCGCTTCCCTCACGCCTTTTCAGGCGGCCAGCGCCAGCGCATCTCCATCGCTCGAGCGCTCGTCTCAAACCCGAAATTCGTCGTGGCGGATGAAAGCGTGGCGGCGCTGGATGTCTCGATTCAGGCCGATATCCTGAACCTCTTGAAGGACCTGCAACGGGAATTGGACCTCACCTACCTCTTCATCAGCCACGATCTCAGCGTCGTTGCGCATATCTGCGACCACGTGGCGGTGATGTATCTGGGGCGGCTAGTCGAAAGCGCGCCGACGCGGAAGCTGTTCACCGCGCCAAAGCACCCCTACACCAAGGCCCTTCTCTCGGCGATCCCGTCGCTGGACCCAGACGACCGGGGCAAAGCGCAGAAGCTGGAGGGGGAGATCCCCTCGCCAACCAACCCACCTCCTGGCTGCAAGTTCCACACCCGCTGCCCGCTGGCGACGGATCGGTGCAAGGCGGAGGAGCCTGCGCTGGCGGATACAGGCGGCGACCATCTCGCCGCTTGTCACTACGCCTGAGCGGTTAGCGCGGCTCGTCCTTCGACCAGGCGGCGTAGTCGGGGCTGCCTTCGGCGCGAATTTCGCAATGATAGCCGTATTCGACCATCACTTTGGTCGTCGCGTCGCCGTCCGCGATGATCACCGTGTAGCTTTCCGGCAGGTCCGAGGCGCAAAGCATGTCTTGCTCGCCAAGCGCCGCCCATCCGGCGTGGTTGGCGCCGCGGATGCCTGAGATTGGCGCGCCGTGGAACGTGCCCATCAGGGGCATGTGGCAGTGGCCAAAATGGATGTGGTCGATCTTGGCGCCGTGGGCCGCGACCACCTCGTCCAGCAGCGCGTGATCCAGCAGCATGATCTGATCAAAAGGTGGCAGGTGCGTCGGGATCGGGTTGTGGTGGAGGATAAGGTGGATCGGCCCGTCGAGCTCGCCAAACGTCCGGTCCAGCCGTGCGGCGCGGGTCTCGCAGAAGTGGCCCAAATGGGCTTCCGGCCCCCAAGTATCGATCGTCACCGCCGCGCCGCGGCTGAGCGGTATCACTGACGCGCCCACCCGATCGCAAAAGTTCCTCGAGCACCGAACCAACGTCGGCTTTTCGGCACATCCGCAAAGTTCGACGCCAAAAAACAATGGCACGTCCGCGCCAAAGTGGTTCTGCCGCAGTTGCGAAAGAGCTGATTCAGCGAACGGCGACTCTGGGCTCATTACGGTCATGCCGCGGCGCAGCTGTCTAGCCCCCAGTTTCAGTACCAGTGATTTGGTGTTTGGCTAATAGAGTTTCAGGCGCTGGCGGGTGCATGCCAAGGGCGTGATGTGGCCGGATTTGGTTGTATTGTCTGAGCCATATGTCGATGCGCTGGATGGAGGTTGGAAGCCTTTGGCTGACATGGCGAAGCAAGTCTTGGACGGGCACAATGGGCGGTTGGGAATCCACGGTCCGTTCTGGGGGTTCACCATCGACAGCATGGACCCGGCCATCCGCGAGGTCGTCACCCGTCGCATGATGCAGGGCCTGGAGATTTGCACCTATGTCGGGGCGACACAGATTGTGATCCACTCGCCCTACACACCCTGGTCTTACAATAATCAGCCCATATACGACGGGCCGGACCGGGTGTTGGAGAGCGTCCACCTGACGCTCGATGCGGTGGTCAAGCGGGCCGAGGAAGAGGGCATCGTGCTGGTCGTCGAGAACATTGCCGACAAGGACGCCCGCGACCGCAATACTCTGCTGGATGATTTCAATTCCCCGGCCTTGAAGGCATCCGTCGACACCGGCCATGCGCATCTGGGCCATGGGTCACAGGGCGCGCAGCCCGTGGATTACTTCATTCGGATCGCCGGGGCCCGCCTTGCCCACGTGCACATCCAGGACGCCGATGGATATGCCGACCGGCACTGGAACATTGGTGGGGGTACCATCCTATGGCCTGCCGTGTTCCGCGCCCTGGCCGCGTTGGAGGACAAACCCCATCTGGTGCTGGAACTGCGCGATCCCGCGGGTGTTCCCGCGTCCATGGCCTGTCTGGAAGGGCTGGGATTGGCGACCTAGCCCAAAGCAGCTTTTACAAAACATTCACGTGATTGCGAGTCCGATCATGGAATGTCTACATCCGAGAGGGATCAGCGGAAAAGAAGGCCATGCTCGGGCAATTGAAACTTCATATGCTAGCCGGACGGAACGACCGCAGACCAAGACCTTTACAAAGGCTAATCGAAACGCCGGGACTTCTCGTACAAAATTCCAAGCCGGGCGCGCCAGCCGCGCGCGGTATCTGAATCGCCGGATCGAAAGCGGCAACTTTCAATCCGGCGCCCATTCCCGCCGACCTACGTCTCACGGCAAATCAGGAGAAAGAGTGATGAAACATATTCTTGCAGCGGCTTGTGTCGCAACAGTTTTCGCGGCACCGATCGCACAGGCCGAGGAGGCCGTGTGCTACAACTGCCCGCCGCAATGGGCTGACTGGGCATCGATGCTGAAGGCCATCGAAACCGAGTTGGGCATCAAGATGCCGCACGACAACAAGAATTCGGGCCAGACCCTGTCCCAGCTGTTGGCCGAAAAGGACGCACCCGTCGCTGACATCGCCTACTATGGCGTGACCTTCGGCATCAAAGCGGGGAACGAGGGCGTTGCAACCGCCTACAAGCCAAAGGGCTATGAAGATGTCGCCGAGGGCCTGAAGGATCCGGACGGCAAGTGGTTCACCATCCACCAGGGAACGCTGGGTCTTTTCGTCAATGTCGATGCCCTTGGCGGCGCGCCCGTGCCGCAGTGCTGGACGGACCTGCACAAACCGGAATATGCTGGCATGGTCGGGTACCTTGACCCGTCCTCGGCCTTTGTCGGCTATGCCGGTGCCGTGGCTGTCAACCGCGCCTTTGGGGGTTCGCTGGACAACTTCGATGCTGCCATCGACTACTTCAAAAAGCTGGGTGAAAACGATCCTATCGTGCCCAAGCAAACGTCGTATGCACGCGTCGTTTCGGGCGAGATCCCGATCCTGTTCGACTATGACTTCAACGCCTATCGCGGCAAGTACACCGAAGACGGCAAGTTTGAATTTGTCCTGCCCTGCGAAGGCTCGGTCGTCGTGCCTTACGTGATGAGCTTGGTGAACAACGGCCCGAACCCGGACCTGGGTAAAAAGATGCTGGACTTCATCATGTCAGACAAAGGCCAGGCGATCTGGACCAACGCCTACCTGCGCCCGGCCCGCCCGATCGATTTGCCAGAGGACGTCGCCTCGCGCTTCCTGCCTGCGTCTGATTACGAACGTGCGACCCCGGTCGACTACGCCAAGATGGAGCAAGTCCAGAAAGGCTTTGGCGAGCGTTACCTGGCCGAAGTCAAGTAATGTGCCACGCCCCCTGCGCTGCGGCGCGGGGGGCATTTCGACATGAAGCCCCATTCCCTTTTATCACTGAATTGGCTGCTGTCGGCTCCGCTGGCGGCCTTTGCCTTGGCGTTCCTGATGCTGCCGATTGTCAGGCTTGTGCTGGCCTCAAGCGAGGGCGAAGCCGGTTGGGGTCTTTATGTCGACATCCTCACCAATGAACGCTATCTGACCTCGCTGCGCGACACGGTGCTGGTGTCCTTGGCGGTGACGGTGGTGGCCCTGGCCATCGCAACCACGGCGGCCTTGTTCCTGGAACGGAACCGCTTACTCGGCCGCACCGCGTTGATCGCCATCCTGACATTTCCCATGGCATTCCCCGGCGTCGTCGTCGGCTTCATGATCATTTTGCTGGGTGGAAGGCAGGGACTGGTGAATGAAATCAGCAAGGACCTGTTCAACACGCGAACGGTCTTTGCGTATTCATTTGTTGGGCTGTTCTTCGGCTACCTCTATTTTTCCATCCCCCGCGTCCTGCTCACCGTGATGGCAGCGGCGGAAAAACTGGACGTTCGGTTGGAGGAAGCCGCCCGGTCGCTGGGCGCAGGACCTTTGCAGGTGCTGCGCGATGTGACGCTGCCCGGATTGGCCCCGGCCCTGATCGCCTCGGGCGCCATCGCCTTCGCCACCGCCATGGGTGCGTTTGGCACGGCCTTCACTTTGGCCACCGATATCGATGTTTTGCCGATGGTGATCTACACCGAATTCACCCTGTCCGCGAATATCGCCGGGGCTTGCGCCCTGTCCGTGGTGCTGGGGCTGGTGACCTGGGCCTTGCTGTTATTGGCACGGCAACTGTCCGGCACTACCGTCGCGGCGGCGGGCTGATGCGCCGGAACCGCATCGCCTTTGGGGTTCAACTCGGCATCACCCTGCTGGCCTGCGCCTTCTTGATTGTGCCTGCCGTCCTGTCCGTGATGGCGGGCATCACAGCGAATTACTTCAAAGGCATCTCTCACGGCGTAACCCTGAAATGGCTGTTCGAGGTGTGGGCGCTTTACGCGGACAGCATCTGGCTGTCCCTGCTGATTGCCGGGGCCTGCCTGATCGCGACGCTGATCATCGGGGTTCCGGCGGCCTATGTCCTGGCCAAGAACCCCGGACGGACCTCGCGCGTGATTGAAGAATTCGTCTCGCTGCCCCTGTCGATCCCCGGCCTCGCGCTGGCCCTAGCATTGCTACAGCTTTACGGCACCTGGCAGGGGTTCCGCTTGTCCTGGTGGTTCATCCTGGTCGGGCATGTACTGTACACGCTGCCGTTCATGATCCGCGCAGTTTTAGCCGTGTTCAGCGTGATCGACCTGAAAACGCTGGAAGAAAGCGCGGCGTCGCTGGGCGCATCCCCCTGGCGGCAGTTCGTCGATATTGCCTTGCCCAACGCTGCGCCGGGACTCCTCGCAGGCGCGTTGACCGTCGTGACCCTGTCAGTGGGGGAGTTCAACCTGACCTGGATGTTGCACACCCCCGCGACGAAGACCTTGCCGGTGGGGTTAGCCGACAGCTATGCCTCCATGCGGTTGGAAATCGCCTCGGCCTACACGCTGGTCTTCTTCATCATGATCCTGCCGTTGCTGATCGCCATGCAGATCGTCGCCCAACGCGCGCAAAGAAAGGGCCCGGCATGACCGACAGTGGCGCAGAGATTTCCCTGACGGCGTGCGCCAAGGTCTTCCCCGGCGGCACGCGGGCGCTGCATCCCCTCGATCTGACGGTGGCGCAGGGCGAGATCCTTGCCCTGCTGGGCCCGTCGGGGTGCGGCAAGACCACATTGCTGCGGATCATTGCAGGCTTGGAAGCGCCCGAGTCAGGCGGCACCGTTGCCTTTGACGGCCAAGACGTGACCAGCCAGCCGATTGAGCGTCGCCGCATCGGCATGGTCTTCCAATCCTATGCCCTGTTCCCGAACATGTCGGTCGGGCAGAACATCGGGTATTCGCTGCGTTTGGCCAAACGACCCGCCGATGAAATCGCCCGCCGCGTCTCCGAAGTGATGGAGATGTGCCAGATCTCCGGCCTGGCGGACCGGTCGATCGACGCACTTTCCGGCGGACAACGCCAACGCGTGGCCCTGGCCCGGGCCATCGCCATGCGACCCCGGGCGTTGTTGCTCGACGAACCGCTGTCCGCCCTGGATGCCGCCCTGCGCGAAAGCCTGCGGGATGAACTCGCCGGGCTTTTGCGGGACTTGTCCATCACCGCTGTCTTCGTCACCCATGACCAGTCCGAGGCTATGGCCATCGCCGACCGGGTTGCCGTGATGCGTGAGGGCAAGATCCTGCAGATCGACGCGCCGCGCCAGATCTACGCTCACCCCACCGACGCCTTCGTCGCCAGTTTTGTCGGCGGCGCAAACCAACTGCACGGCACAGTAGAAGATGGGTATCTGAAACTGCGCGGCGGCACGCTGCCGGTGCCACCAGGCGCCAGCGACGCGTCCGACTTCTTCATCCGCCCGGAAGCTTTGCAAATTGACCCAACCGGAAACGGTCCCCTGACCGGCACAGTCGAACGCTGCGTCTTCCTGGGCGACCGTACCCGGGTTATCTTGAACAATGTCGCAGAAGCCCCGGTCACAGCCTTCGCACCGTCCGGGTTCAACGCCGACCCCGGCACGACGGTGTCCCTGCACATAACCGAAGACGGAGTCCTGGTGACATGAACATCGACGACGATCACATCGCTTTGGCCTTGCGTCTTGCCGACCGGGCACGCGACGTCCTGACCGCGCCGCTGCCTGCGGGTTTCGAAACCAAGGAAGACGGCAGCCCGGTCACGGCCCTGGACCGCGCCGTCGAAGCCGCCTTGCGCAAAGACATCAACAATGACGCCCCGGACCACGGCATCATCGGCGAAGAGTACGGGGCCGAGAATGAAGACCGCGACTGGGTCTGGATCCTGGACCCGATCGACGGCACCCGGCAATTTGCGGCGGGCCTTCCAAACTTCGGGACGCTGATAGCGCTGTGCCATCAAAACCGCCCAGTGATCGGCGTGATCTCTCACCCTTGGACCGGCATGACCTGTATCGGCGTTTCCGGCCAAGGAACCAAGATCAACGGTGTGTCCGTCCGTACAGGTCCGCAAACCGCGCCCGCAGACGTTATCGCTTGCCTGTCCGATGCCGATGCGTTCGACGCGGCAACCAATGCCGGATACCTGGCCATCCGCGCGGCCAGCAATTGGAACGTCTATGACGGTGGCTGTCTCGGCTACGCCGCCCTGTCCAAAGGTCACATCGGCATCGCCCTGAATGGCCCCAACCTGGAGCCTTTCGACATCGCCGCCCTGATCCCTGTGATCGAGGGCGCAGGCGGTGTGATCTCGGACTGGCAAGGCGGCGGCCTGGACGCCACGTCGGAAGGGGCAATCGTCGGCAGCGCGAACCCGGCCTTGCATGACGCGGTACTGGAAATTCTCGCCGACGCGAAGTGAATAACTTTTTCTTAATATTTTTCACATATTTCAGACCCCGCTAGCAAGGCCGTATTCGGAGTACGGCTTTCCCCGGGAGATTACTTTGGTGTCACACAGCGTCTGACAAACGCTGATGGGCACCCGTGACCGGCCGGTCACATCTTCTGTTCCAATACCAGATCAAGATATCGGACCTTGGGTCCCCCAGCCAGAGCCTCGCAGGTCCAGACGCGGCAACCGCCACGTTCTGTCATCTATTGTTCACGCTGTTGTCACTCGGCGCTCGCAGCGCGCCCATAGGGTCTCCTCGGGCATCCCGCCCAAAGACAGGGGAGAACACCACCATGCGCAAGATCCTTGCCATCGCCGCAGCCGCAATGCTGACCGCCACCGCCGC
>CBFHXH010000091.1:0-15151 GCA_965659735.1 uncultured Pikeienuella sp. | reverse complement strand
TGCCGATCCTGATCGAAAAGCCGGGCCGGATGGATGGACAAATGGTCGGCCGGTCGCCTTACCTGCAGGCCGTACACCTGCAGGCGGACGAAGCGCTGACCGGAACGATTGTGGAGGCTGACATCCTCGCCTCCAAACCCAACTCGTTGGAAGGACGGTTGGCCTGAAGCAGTCCGCCTTTAGGTTGAGGCGACCTATCACCAAACGCCCGAGAGCGCCGAAGGCGTGGCAGGGGTTTGGAGATTCAATCTTAATGCTGAATGCTGCACAGCGTTTTGCGTAAACGCAAAAAACCATAATCAGGCGGCGTGATCATCCAGGATCATCTCAGCCCCTTTTTCGCCGATCATGATCGCGGCGGCGTTCAGGTTGCCTGACACCATGGAAGGCATGATCGAACAATCCACCACGCGCAGGCCACCTATCCCCTTCACGCGCAGCCGTTCGTCCACTACCGCGCGGTCGTCCACGCCCATCCGGCACGTGGTTGACGGATGGTAGACCGTTGACGCCGTGGAGCGGATATAAGCGAGCAGTTCGTCATCCGACCGGACATCGGGACCGGGCTCAATCTCTCGCTTGCGGAGGGGGGCGATGGCGGCACCGTCCATGATCTCGCGCAGTCGGCGCAGGCCAGCGATATTGGCGCGCCGGTCAGTTTCGGTCGCAAGATAGTTGCACCAGATGTCTGGCGGTTCCTGCGGGTTGGACGACCGGATGTGCACATGCCCGGCGCTTTCGGGGCGTAGTTGGTAATAAGACGCCGTGAACCCCGGAAAATCATGCAGCCGGTCGCCCATCTTGTCGGTCGAAAAGATGATGAACAGACTTTGAATGTCGGGCGTGAGCAATTCGGGCCGCGTCTTGTAGAACGACCCGGCGTATCCCGCGCTGACTGAAAGGGGACCTTTGCGCAGCAGTGCATATTGCAGGCCAATGCCCATTCGGCGGAAGAAATTGTTGTACTGGTCGTTCAAGGTGATGGGCTGCGCCGCCTCATGCACCGTGCGGACCTGCAGATGGTCCTGCAGGTTCTCACCCACGTCGGGCGAGGCGTGAACGACATCGACGCCGTGGCTTTGCAACAGATCTGGATCGCCAACGCCTGACAACTCCAACAGCTGCGGGGAATTGATCGCTCCGGCGGCCAGCAGAACCTCTCGCCCCGCGCTGACAATATGGCGCTTGCCGTCCTGTTCGTACTCAACGCCCGTAGCCCGTTTGCCGTCGAACAGAATGCGGGTGATCAGCGCATGGGTGCGCACGGTCAGGTTCGGGCGGCGGCGGGCAGGTTTGAGATAGGATTTCGCCGCGCTCCATCGCAGGCCGTTTTTGTGGGTGGATTGGTAATATCCCGCGCCTTCCTGCGTTTCGCCATTGAAGTCAGGGTTATCCGCCAGCCCCGCCTCGCGGCAGGCGGCTATATAGGCGTCGCACAAGGGATGGGGCGCCGTGACGTTGGACACGGGCTGCGGCCCCGATCCACCGCGCCAGGCGTCGCCGCTGTTTTCGTTGCTTTCCGATCGTTGAAAATAGGGCAGCACCCCGTCAAAGCCCCAATCACGCAGGCCCATCTGCCCCCAGCGATCATAGTCTTCCTTCTGCCCCCTCACATACAGAAGCCCGTTGATGGAGGATGACCCCCCCAGCACCTTGCCGCGCGGGTGATAGATCACCCGATCATTCAGACCCGGTTCCGGTGCGCCTTCGTATCCCCAGTTGACGCTGGGGTTTCGGAACAGCTTGCCATAGCCGAGGGGGATGTGGATCCACGGATTACGGTCTTCGCCGCCCGCCTCCAACACAAGCACGTTATGTCGCCCGTTGGCAGTCAGTCGGTTGGCCAGTACACATCCCGCCGATCCGGCGCCGACAATGACGAAATCGAAGGCTCCGGTGCTGGTCATAGGTATGCGTCTCCCTTTCCCGACACTGTGCATGATCACGGGGGTGAGTGGTAGGGGGACGTGGCGATGGGCGGCGTTGGGGGCGGAGTGGACTTTGGGTTTGACGCTGTTCCCATCGGAGTCAAGGCGAAGCCGCCGATGCGAGCGTCAGGCCGTCCCAGCGGTCTGACGTTTTTGGAGTGGAGTGCGAAGCGGGCAGTTCGGATGAACTTTTCTAAGATAAATCAGGAAGATCAGAGGTTTTAGCGTCAGTCCACGGCCTGACTTTCGCATCGGCTAGCGGGAGTGATGTTTGATAGGTCGAATGGTGGGCATGAATGCCCACCCTACACCAACGTTCAGCGAGGGGGGTCCCGTTGCAGACGTTAGCCAACGTGCGCGCGAGCCTAATCGTTAAATAGCCTTTAAATATTCTAAATTACAATGACTTACGACTGGTTTCACGCGTGAAACCCTTCAAGGTTTCACACTGACCCCACGCCCCTGGAATTGGGTATTGATCCCCTCGAAGCCTCCGCCGATGCTGCGCCGAAACGAAAAGGAGCGTTCCTATGCCAACCGGCGGCCAGCTATTGATCCAGTGCCTTGAACAACAGGGCGTCGACCGCGTTTTCTGCGTGCCGGGGGAAAGCTATCTCGCGGCACTGGACGCGATGCACGACGCCAAGATCCAGGTGGTGAACGCCCGCCAGGAAGGCGGCGCGGCGATGATGGCCGAAGCGGATGGCAAGCTGACGGGCAGGCCTGGCATTTGTTTCGTCACCCGCGGGCCGGGCGCGACCAACGCCGCGGCGGGGGTGCACGTCGCGAAACAGGATTCGACCCCGATGATCCTGTTCGTCGGCCAGGTCGGCCGCCGGATGCGCGGGCGCGACGCCTTTCAGGAGCTTGATTATCGCCAGACCTTCCGTGACCTCGCAAAGTGGGTGGAGGAGATTGACCACGCCGACCGCATCCCTGAAATCATCTCGCACGCTTGGCACATCGCGCTGTCTGGCAGACCCGGGCCCGTCGTGCTGGCCCTGCCCGAAGACATGCTGCGGGATGAAGTGGAGGCGGCCCCGGCCCCGTTCGTACAGGTGGCGGCCCCGGCGCCGTCGCCGACCCAGGTCGACGCGCTGTCCGCGATGCTGGCGGGGGCGGAGCGGCCCTTCATGATCCTCGGCGGCGGCCGTTGGGATGCTGCGTCCAAGCAAGCGGCTGAGGATTTTTCCGCCGCCCACGACATCCCCACCGCTGTCAGTTTTCGCCGCCAACAGCTGTTCGACCACCAGCACCCCAATTACGCGGGCGATATGGGTCCGGGCATGAACCCTGTCCTCCGAAAAGGGGTGGAGGCTGCCGATCTGATCCTGTTGGTCGGTGGGCGTATGTCCGAAATGCCCTCGCAAGGGTTTGAGCTGCTGTCCTTTCCCAAGCCGCAGGTCCCTTTGATCCATGTCCATCCAGGAGCTGAGGAATTGGGCCGCATCTACGCTCCGGATCTGGGCGTGAACGCGACGCCGGGCGAGTTTTTCAAGGCGGCGGACAGCGTGCCGGCGCAGGTCAGTCATGGCCGCGGCGCCACCGCCCATCAAGCCTATCAGGCCTGGACCGACACGCCGCCCGACACACCGGGCGACGCCCAAATGGGCCCAATCATGGCCCAGCTACGGGACGCGGCGCCCGAGGCGATCGTCACCAACGGGGCTGGAAACTACGCGATCTGGGTCCACCGCTTCTGGCGCTTCCGCGACTATGGCTCGCAGTTGGCGCCAACATCTGGGTCCATGGGGGCGGGCCTGCCAGCCGCTTTGGCCGCCAAGCTGCGCAATCCTGGACGCGAGGTGATCTGCTTCGCGGGGGATGGCTGTTTCCAGATGACCAGCCAGGAATTCGGCGTCGCTGCGCAATACGGTCTGCCCATCATCGTCATCGTCGTGGATAACGAGGCTTACGGCACCATCCGGATGCACCAGGAACGCGATTACCCCACGCGAGAGGTGGGCACCGCCTTGGTGAACCCCGACTTCGCGGCCATCGGGCGCGCTTATGGCGGCCATGGGGAAACGGTGTTGAAAACCGATGAATTCGCCCCCGCCTTCGAACGCGCGCGGGCCAGCAGCAAGCCCGCCATCATCCATATCAAAACTGACGCTGAGGCAATCTCGCCAACGATCACAATCTCAGGCCTGCGGGCGAAGGCGTAAGGTTTGACCCGGGCTTGACCTTCCACCGGCGGGAAGCCCTAACTATTGCGCTTATCAGCCGCGCCACTTAGGCGGAGGGAGTTTGCAATGTTGGATACAGCTGCGCCAAAGACGGCCACGATCTATCGCATGGCGACGGGGGAAAAGACGTGCCCGCACGGCTTGAAGGCCAAGGATCTGCTGATGCGCAAGGGCTACACGGTCGACGATCAGCGCCTGACAAATCGCGATGAGATTGACGCCCTGAAGGCGCGCCTCGGCGTACAATCCACTCCCCAGGTCTTCATTGGCGATCAGCGTATCGGCGGCTTCGATGATCTGAGCGCCCATTTTGGCGTCCCGGCCAAAGCCAAGGATGGGGTGACCTACACCCCAGTGATCATGTTGTTTTCTGTCGCCGCGCTGATGGCCGCCGCTGTCGCGTGGATGACGGTTGGCGATCTTGCCACGGCGCGCACGGTGGAGCTGTTCATCTCCATCGCCATGGTTCTGCTGGGGCTGCAGAAGCTGCAAGATATTGAGCGCTTTGCGACCATGTTCCTGAACTATGACCTCTTGGCGCAGCGCTGGATCAGATACGGCTACGTCTATCCGTTCGCCGAAACTGGCGCGGGGCTTCTGATGATGATGGGCGCCCTGACCTGGCTGTCGGCACCGGTGGCGCTGTTCATCGCTGGGATTGGCGCTGTCAGCGTGTTCAAGGCGGTCTATATCGAAAAACGCGATCTGAAATGCGCCTGTGTCGGTGGTGACAGTCGCGTGCCGCTTGGCTTTGTGTCGCTTCTTGAAAACGTGATGATGGTGGGCATGGCGATCTGGATGCTGGCCTGGATTTGAGTCTGCCCGCCGCTTGAAAACGCTTGGCGAAACAGATCAGGCAGATCCTCTGCCAGAGTGATTCAGTCGGGTGTTCGAAGGCGGTGATCTGGGTCTTCCCTCAAAGGCTCAGTTTCGCTGCGACCTCAGCCCAGCCCGGCATCGCGCCCGCTGCGCCGGGGCGCGTCACGCTGATTGCGGCTGCTATCTGCGCATAATTCAGCGCATCCCACGCGTCGACGCCTACGGCCAGCTGCGCGGTAAACGCACCGCAAAAACAATCACCGGCGCCTGTCGTGTCGATGGCGTCAGCCTTTGGCGCGGGCATCTTCCTGACTTCTGATCCGATCAGCGCGACCAGCCCTTCAGCGCCCAGGGTCGCGATAATGATCTGATCAGAGTTGCGGCGGATCCGTGCTGATTGTTCAGCTGGGTCGCCAGCGCCCGCATATCGTTCCAACTCCGTCGCGTTCAGGATCAGAACGTTGCAAAGATCGAACAGACCATCCGGAACTGGCAGCGCGGGCGCTGTGTTCAGCAAGGTCGTTGCGCCGGCAGCTTTGGCGCTGCGAAAATAGCTCGTAACAACATCTGCCGGCAGTTCCAACTGGGCCAGAACATGATCGCCTGCCTCTGGTCCGGGAAACGTGGCCTCCGCCGCGCGGCCATTTGCGCCAGGGCTTACGATGATTGAATTCTCCGCCGTTTCGTCGACACCGATCAACGCGGCGCCCGATGGCCCATCCAAGGTGACGACCCCTTTCATATCAATGCCAAAGCCCGCCATCATACTCCGCAGGTCCAGTCCGAAGGATTGCGCGCCGACACAACCAAGCATCCGCGTATCGGCCCCAGACTGCGCCGCGGCAACTGCCTGGTTTGCGCCCTTGCCACCCAGTAGAACCTCCAACGGGCCGCCGGATACGGTCTCCCCCGGTGATGGCAGCACCGCAACCCTGCTGACGATGTCGACATTGATCGATCCCAGGACGATCACGCGGTTGGTTGCGCCCATCACGCCGCCTCGCTGACCTGATACGTCGCTTTGGCCAGCCAGTCCGGCGATACGTCAAAGCCCCAGCCGGGTTCTTCGGTCACCGTCGCATGACCATCCGAGATCACGTAGGGATCGCGTACAAACAGGTTCTGTTGCCAAGGGTAATAATCGGTGCCCTCGATGGCGAATTCCAGATATTTCCCGGCATTTGGGATCGCCTTCAGCAGGTGCATGGTGAAAAGCGTCACTGCGCTCAGGTTGGCGCAGTGCGGGGTGATCGGAAGGCCTGCTGCCTCAGCCATCCGGCAGACGCGCAGCGTCCGCGCAATGCCGCCGAGATACAGGATATCTGGCTGAGCAATATCAACGGCCCGCATGTCGATCATGCGTTTCCAGGTCGGCAAATCGCAGTCCTGCTCACCCCCTGTCACGTCAATGGTCAGGGCGTCTGTGACCTCCTTGGTTTGTTCCAATTCCCAGTACGGGCAGGGCTCTTCAAAGTGGCAGAACCCATGATCCTCCAGCATACGACCCATTTCAATGGCGCGTTTGGGTGAATAGCAGCTGTTGCCGTCGATCAAGAGATCGGCGTCTGGAAGAGCGGCGCGGATGGTTGGAATGATCTCCTCGGTCCGGCCTGGCCATTCGTCCTGATCGCGGCCAACTTCAGCGCCGGCGCGAACCTTGAAAGCGGTGTAGCCAAGGTCCCCGGCCAGCGCCTTTAGCCGCTCCGCCTCGTCCTTAGGGGTGATGTCGCGTTTCATGGAGGACGCATAGGCGCGGATTGGTCCAGCCTCGCCGCCAAGCAACGCCGCCACTGGCAGACCAGCCGCCTTTCCACGCTGATCCCAGATCGCCGTGTCGACCCCGGCCATTGCTCGGCGAAGGTACGAGCCCGGGAACTTATGTTCCCGTTCAGCCACGATATCGAGCGCGTCATCCAGATCGGTCACATCCCGCCCCAGCATCCATGGCGCAACCTGCCGATGAAGCACCTGACAGGTAATGTCGGAATGATAGGTGGACACCTGACCCCACCCGTCTGAGCCATCTTCCATCGTTGCGCGGACAAAACCGACGAATTCGTTCGTGAAGGTTTCAAGTTTTTTCAGTTTCATAGATACGCCCTGACGTTGCTGCGACGCACCATCGCGCAATTGACTAAACAGTCAACATTCACAAAACTGTTTACCTTTGAGACTCGGCCCCCCCCTGGAGGCCGACAGGGAGATATCAATGAAACTTCTCAAACTCGCAGCCGCCGCGATTGTCAGCGCCGCTGCTGCCACAACCGCCTTTGCCGGCGGCCACGTGAAGCCAGCCGTGATCTACGACATGGGCGGCAAATTTGACAAATCCTTCAACGAGGGCGTCTACAACGGCGTAAAGAAATTCGTCGATGAAAGCGGCATCGAAGTGATGGAATTCGAGGTTACTTCGGAAACGCAGCGCGAGCAGGCGATGCGCCGCTTTGCTGAGCGTGGCGCGACCATCATTCTGGGCGTCGGCTTTGCTCAGGCGGACGCGATTGCGAAGGTCGCTGCGGAATTCCCGAAGACGAAATTCTCGATCATCGACGTGACCTGGCTGGATGCGCCGAATATCCGCCAGTACGGGTTCAAAGAGCATGAGGGCAGCTACATGGTCGGCGTCGCCGCTGCGCTCGCTTCGAAAACGGGCAAAGTCGGCTTTGTCGGCGGCATGGACATTCCGCTGATCCGTCACTTCGCCTGTGGTTACGTGCAGGGCGTCAAGGCGACGAACCCGGACGCTGAAGTTTACCAGAACATGACCGGATCCACCCCATCCGCCTGGAACGACCCGGCGAAAGGCGCCGAGCTGGCTCAGTCCCAGATCGACCGCGGCGCTGATGTTGTCTACCACGCTGCTGGCGGCACCGGCGTTGGTGTGATCCGCGCCGCTGCTGATGCTGGCAAACTGGCGATTGGCGTTGATTCAAACCAGAACGGCATGGCGCCGGGCTCGGTGCTGACTTCGATGCTGAAGCGTGTTGATGTGGCGGCATACGAGACGTTCACTGACGCCGCTGCTGACGGCGACTTTGAAACGGGCGTTCGCGTTCTGGGCGCCGCCGAAGGCGGTGTTGACTGGGCCGTTGACGAAAACAACGCAGAACTGGTGACAGACGAAATCAAAGCGGCTGTCGAAGCGGCGAAAGCCGGCATCATTTCCGGAGAGATCAAGGTTGCGGAATACTACGCGACCGAAAGCTGCCCGGTTCAGTAAGACCGGTGGCTGACACAGTAATAGAAGGCGGTGCCCCGGCGCCGTCTTTTGTCTTTTAGGCGGGACGCTGAGCATGGTTGAATTCGCCCTGGAAACGCGGGGGATTTCCAAGTCCTTCGGCGATGTCCACGCCAATCGCGATATCAATTTGCAGATCAGGCCGGGGTCCATCCACGGGATCATCGGCGAAAACGGCGCGGGTAAATCCACGCTGATGAACATGTTATACGGGCTTTACCAAGCGGATCGCGGCGAGATCCTGATCAATGGCGCGCCTGCGAAAATTACAAATTCCGCCGCTGCAATCCGGCATGGGATCGGCATGGTGCATCAGCATTTCATGCTGGTCGATCCTTTCACCGTGCTGGAGAATATGATGCTGGGCGCAGAAGAGGATTTTGCGCTAACGAAATCTGTCGCCTCCACCCGTGATCTGATCTCGCGCATGGACAAGGATTACGGCCTAGCCGTTGATCCCGACACCCGCGTCGCCGACCTGCCGGTAGGCTTGCAACAGCGGGTTGAGATCATCAAGGCGATGCGCGGTGGTCAGCGCATCCTGATCCTCGATGAGCCAACTGGCGTTCTGACCCCGCAGGAAACCGAAGGCCTCTTCGCAATTCTCCGCGCGCTGCGGGACGAAGGCGCGACGATCATGCTGATCACGCACAAGCTGCATGAAATCATGGCGCTGACAGACCAGGTATCGGTCATGCGGCAGGGTGAAATGGTGGCGCATCGGGCGACGGTGGACACCAACCGCGAGGAATTGGCGGAACTGATGGTTGGCCGCAAGGTGTTGCTGCAAGTCGCCAAGCCAGATGTGACGGTTGGCACGCCAGTGCTTGTCGTCGAGAACCTGCGATATGTGGACGGCGACGGTGTCGAGCGGATCAAGGGACTGAATTTTGACATACGCGCAGGTGAAATCCTGTCGGTTGCAGGCGTCTCTGGCAATGGCCAGACCGAACTGTTGGACGTGCTGGCGGGCATTCTGCCTCCGTCGGGCGGATCGATGACGATCGACGGCGCCAAAATCACCGCCGACACGCCCCTTGGGCCCGCGGGCATGCGCGATCTTGGTGTTTCCCATGTACCGGAGGACCGGCATCATCGGGGGCTGGTGTTGCCGTTCGATGGGCGGGAAAATTCAATCCTTGGCTTTCACGAAGGTCCCGCAGCGGGTGATGGCTTTGCGCTCGACAAAGGTTCCATCGCCGCGCGCGCGCAGCGGCATGTGGAGGGGTTTGACGTCCGCCCACCAACCGCTGGCTTACGAGCGGCGCAGTATTCCGGCGGTAATCAGCAGAAACTGGTTCTGGCGCGTGAGATTGATGCCGCGCCGAAACTCCTGTTGATCGGCCAGCCCACCCGCGGCGTCGATATCGGCGCGATTGAATTCATCTACGAGCGGCTAATGGAGATGAAGGCGCAAGGCTGCGCCATCCTTTTGGTCAGTGTTGAACTGGAGGAGGTTTTGTCGCTGTCAGACCGCATTCTGGTCATGTCCAAAGGTGAACAGACCGGCATGGTTGACCGCGCGAACGCAGACGAAAAATCGCTGGGCCTGATGATGGCCGGGATCGAAGGGGACGCGGCATGAACGCGCAAAACCTGCCGCGCTGGGCCGATATCGGTCTTCTGCCGGTTCTAAACATTCTTGCCGCATTGGTTGTTTCAGGCCTGATCATTGCTCTGATTGGCGAGGATCCGTTCCGTGCGATGGAAGTGATGATCAAAGGCGCTTTCGTCTATAAAGGCGCATTGGGCTATACGCTATACTACACCACGAACTTCATTTTCACCGGCCTTGCTGTCGCCGTCGCCTTTCACGCCGCGATGTTTAATATCGGCGGTGAAGGTCAGGCGTATATGGGCGGCCTTGGCGCAGGCTGCGCGGTTTTGCTGGCCGATGCGATCCTGCCGGGTGTTCTGATGATCCCCTTTGCGGTGATCTTTGCATCACTTTTTGGTGCGGTCTGGGCGCTGATCCCTGGATGGCTGCAAGCGGTGCGGGGCAGCCATATCGTGATCACGACGATCATGTTCAACTTCATCGCCTCCACCCTGATCGTTTCGCTGTTGGCGGGGCCGCTTATGCGTGATGGACAGGGCGCGCCTGAAACGCGGCCCTTCGCTGAAACCGCGTATATGCCTTATATGCACGACCTTTGGGGGGGCCTGGGTATTGAGGCGGCGCGCACGCCGCTGAACATCTCCCTCTTCTTTGCGCTGGCCGCTGCTGTATTGGTCTGGTTCATCATCTGGCGAACGCGTTTTGGATACGCCGTGCGCGCCATGGGGTTCAGCCCCGGCGCTGCGGAATATGCGGGTATGAACGCGACCCGCATCATCGTTCTGGCGATGGCGCTTTCAGGGGCGCTGGCCGGGTTGATGGCGTCGAATGCGGTGCTGGGTGAGCCGCACAAACTGGTTCTGAATTTCACTGGTGGCTACGGCTTTACAGGGATCGCTGTGGCGCTGATGGGGCGCAATCACCCTGTCGGCATCGTCATGGCTGCGCTGCTGTTCGGGGCGTTGACGCAAGGCGGGACGGAGCTGGACTTTGAATTTCAGACCATCACGCGTGAGACGGTTCTGGTGGTGCAGGGTCTTATCATCCTTTTCTCTGGGGCGCTCTATTACCTCTTCGCACCTTGGGTTGCGCGGGTATTGAACCTGACCGCAAAGAAGGGGGCTGAGGCATGAGCGATTTTCTGTTCCAGCTGCTGCTGACCTTTGACGCCACTTTGCGCGTCGCTGCCCCGCTGATCCTCTGCGGGATGGCGGGGATCTTTTCGGAACGATCAGGCGTTATCGACATTGGGCTTGAAGGCAAGATGCTGGCAGGTGCCTTCGCCGCTGCGGCCGTCGCGTTTCTGTCAGGATCGCCCTGGCTGGGGCTGCTGGCTGCCATTGGCGTGTCGGTGTGCCTGTCGCTTCTGCATGGTTTTGCGTGCATCACGCATCGCGGCAATCAGGTGATATCGGGGCTGGCGATCAACATTCTCGCATCGGCCCTGACAGTTACGATTGGCATTGCGTTGTTCCGGCGCGGCGGCAATACGCCCAGCCTAGAACAGGATATGCGGTTTCGCCCCATCGAATGGCCGCTTGCTGAAACGCTGGAAAGCGTGCCCCTTTTAGGGCCGGTCTATTCTGGCCTGATCTCTGGCCATAACCTGCTGGTTTATGTGGCGCTGCTAGCAGTTCCATTGTCCGCGTGGCTTTTGTTCCACACCCGATTCGGTCTGCGCATCCGCGCTGTCGGGGAAAGTCCCGAGGCGGTCGATAGCGCAGGTATTTCGGTCTATTTGCTGCGTTATCAGGCGGTCATTCTGGCGGGTGTTCTGTGTGGTATCGCTGGGGCCTATCTGAGCATTGCCCACGGCGGCGGCTTCGGACGTGAGATGTCGGCAGGCAAGGGATATATCGCGCTTGCGGCGGTGATCTTTGGCAAATGGCGGCCTGTGCCGACGCTGATGGCCTGTCTGCTGTTCGGCTTCCTCGATGCCGCGACAGCGCGTTTGCAGGGCGTGGAATTGCCTATCATCGGCGAAGCCCCGACCGAGATCATGCTGGCGCTGCCCTACGTTTTGACTGTGGTTCTGCTTGCGGGCTTTATCGGCAAGGCAACGCCGCCCAAGAACATCGGTGAGCCTTATCCAAAGGGCAAGTAACTGCACCCGCAGTCGTGGGTTCTTTGGCCACGCATTAGCGTGCGGGCAATTTGCGGTTTGGCCTGAAGCCTTGGCGAGGCGTGTCTGATGCAGCGGAATGTCTTTTCTATGATCGAAAGCACGGACATTTCCCGCAGCGCGGAAGACGTTTTTGCCTGGCTATCGAAGAGCCCGGATCTGATCGCCGCTAGATCCGCTGGATCAAAAGTGGAAGTTGAGCGTCTGGCGGGCGACGGGACCATCGCGCCAGGGGCGATTTGGCGTATCAGTGGTGAGACGCGGTTGGGCCGCCGAACTGGAAAGGTTGCTGTCACGGACGCCAGGCGGCCAGATAAGCTGGCCTTTTTGGGTGAGGCGCGTGGGCTCGCAGCAAGTACAAAAATCAGTCTCACAGCGTAAGGTGACGCAGCCTGTGAGATGATGGTCTCAGTTGACCTGACCGCCATTTCTTTTGCCGCGCGCCTTGTCGCGCCGGGCGTTCGATTATGGTGCCGCTGCGCAAGGAAGGGACTGAAAAAAGGCCTTCGTTACGTTAAACGAGCGGTGGAGAGGTCAGGCAGACCTAGCTGAACGCGCTATGTTTTGGGTCAAAGACCTAGGACATCTGTCATCGCATATTCGCCTGGCTTTTGATCTTTGCCCCAAAGGGCCGCCTTGATGGCGCCGCGGGCGAAAATCATGCGGTCGGTCGCGAGGTGTCGGATAACGATCCGTTCACCTGCTGCGGCGAAGATCACGTCATGTTCCCCGACAACATCGCCGCCGCGAATAGCGGTAAAGCCAATATCGCCGGTTTTGCGGGCGCCGGTTATCCCGTCCCGCCCGCGGTCAGATACGTCTTTAAGCGACACGCCTCGCGCATCGGCCGCGGCTTCGCCCAGCATCAGCGCAGTGCCGGATGGCGCATCGACCTTGTGCTTGTGATGCGCCTCAACCACCTCGATATCCCAATCGGTGTCGAGTGATTTGGCGACCTGGCGGGTCAGCTCGGTCAACAGATTCACACCCAATGACATGTTTCCGGCGCGAATGATGGTCGCGTGGCGCGAAGCGGCGGCAATTTTTGCAAGATGGTCGTCTTCGAAACCTGTGGTGCCAATGACGTGGACGCAGCGCGCCTGCGCCGCCAGTGCGGCGTGCTCCACCGTTGCCGACGGCGAGGTGAAATCGATGACTGCTTCAGCTTTGGCGAACACTTCCAGCGGGTCGTCATGCACGATGACGCCGCGCGCCGCGCCGCCCATCGCCACGCCAAGGTCAGCGCCAACCCAGTCATGCCCGGATCGTTCTGTCACGGCGAATAGCGTGGCTGCGTCGCTTTCATCTATGGCCTGGATCAGCATCTGGCCCATCCGGCCCGATGCGCCCAGAACCGCGATCTTCATCTGAGACATGGTTGAACCCTTCCTGAAGCGTTTTGCGTACACGTTGGTTCAACGTAGGCGCAAAAAGCTATAACCCGGCGGCGGGTTTAACGTCGTTGGTCATAGAAGGCCAGCGTATCAGGAAGTTTGGGCCAGCCGAACCTGATTGCGGCCGCTATCCTTGGCCGCGTAGAGCGCTTCATCTGCAATCTGCATCAACGCTTCTAGGGTCTTGCCGTCATTTGGATAGACGGCGACGCCGATGGACGCTGTGACTTTCAGAACCTTACCGCCATAGCGAAGATCCTGCGCCTCAATTTTCTTGCGCAGCGCTTCTGTGTGTGTTGCTGCGTGCGTTTCCGTAGCACCTGGCAGCATCACGTTGAATTCGTCGCCGCCCATCCGGCAGGGCGTATCGCCCTCGTGGAACAGGGTTTGCAGAACTTCGGACAGCATCTTCAAAACTGCGTCTCCGGCGTCGTGGCCGTAGGTGTCGTTTAATTCCTTGTATTGATCGATGTCCAGCGCGATTAGTGCTGCGGATTTCTTGGCGGTAGCGCAGCGGCTCATCTCGCGCTTAGCGTTATCCAGGAAGTAACGACGGTTAAAGAGGCCTGTCAGCGAATCGCGAATGGACTGTTCGCGCAACTTGACGTTCGCAATGGCGAGCGAGATTTGTTCGGCGCAAAAGTTTGCAAGCTTCTGCGGATCATGTCTCTTATCGGCAGTGTTTTCGGGGAATTTTAAGTAGAGGAGGCCAACCGCGTCGCCATGCGCGATAATCGGCAGACAGAAATATTCATCTGGTGTGGTGCCCTCGTTTTCGAGCGTCACATGTTTACAGGCGAAATCGACGGCGTTTCGGCCATAGAAATAGGCGCGGCCGCGGCGTAGCGCCCAGCAGTCCGGTGGCTCAAAATGGCTGAGCGCGGCTTCGTACGGCCAGCTGCACACGGCTTCCAAATTGTCGCGGGCGTTGGCGTAGAGATAGACCGCACCGCTGGATCCGGGCAGTAGCTTGGCAAGGAACGAGCTGACGACCTTGAACAGTTCATCGAGTGAATTTGACGTTTGCAACCATTCATTAAATTCCGCCAACAATTGGCTTTCTTCGAGTTTTAAGGCTTCAAATCGTTGCGTTTCAAGCGCCGATATCGCCGCTTTGCGCTGTTCGGTGACATCGCGGCCAACCATGATAAAGTTCGTGTGTTCCGATGCGGCGTTGAACACGGGGGTAATTTCCTGCTCCATCCAGAACGGGTCGCCGATGCGGCGATAGCAGAAGATATCGACAATAGATGAACGACGCGCGCGTACGGCTTCGTCGATATCCGCCAACGTTTCGGCGCTTGTATGTACGCCGACCAGCACATCGCGCGCCGATCGGCCGATCAGATCCATTTCCAGATCCATGCCGAAGCAGCGGCAGAATGCTTCGTTCGCCCATTCGATGTGGTTGGTCGCGTCGGAAATAAGAACCAGATCCTTGGCGTGGGCGGCTATCAACGACAGGCGTTCAAGTTCCTGCTGCCTTTTCGCCATCTGATCCTTTTCAATGGTGATCTGGGCGAGTTCGTTTTTTAGGCGTTTTTCAGCGTCCTCCGCGCGGGCTTTCGCTGCGGCCAGCGCTCTTTCGTTGCGCTTTTGCTGGGTGATATCCGTCAGTGTAATGATCAGGTGTCCATCTGCCCGTGGTTGGCCATAGTTGCGGATTATCCGGTGGCTCTTGGTTGTGCGGTTAAAACTGAACGGCTCACCACTATCAATGGAATTGTAGATCGTTTTGGCCTCAGTCGCGGTGTATTCCCGTTCTTTCACCGCGCGCTGGATGAAAAGGTTGAGGTCGATCCCGGGGTAGAGATCGCCTTGCGTAAGCTCCAAGACCTCCAAAGCGCGCGCATTCACGAATTCGCATCGTCGATCGAGGCCCCATGCGATGACGCCCTGTTCC
>CBFHXH010000090.1:0-15195 GCA_965659735.1 uncultured Pikeienuella sp. | reverse complement strand
CCGAAGCTTCGATACAATCTCTTCAGGTTTCTCTCGCTTCCCAGCCATCGCTGATCCTCCAATTCGAGGGATATCTTATCCAAGTTGGTGGACCACTTTCAGGGCGCAACTCCAAGTTAATACGTCCGGGCGGGAAAGCCGCCTCGACGCGGCTTTGGAAAAGCGGGTTCAAACCCGCTTTCAACGCGATTTCGAAACCGCGTCCTTCAAGGGGTTTCGAAACCCCTTTTCGCACCGCGCGCCAGCCCGCGCGCAACGGCAAAAAAGTCAGTCTTCTTCGCCAAGCTGTCGCTCGAAGCTCTCCTGGATCTGCCGCAACTCCTCGATTGCCGCGCGGATATCGGTGCTGTCGATCACGTTTACCTCGACATGCGCGCCTACATGGCTGAGTTGCCGCCGCGAGGAACTGCCTTCCGACGCCTTGAAATCCCGGATCTCGTGATACCTGACCGGGCGCGCGAAGCCCCTCGGTGTGACCTCGCCCACCTGGTGCGCCTCGACCAGCGGCGCCACCAGCGCATGGGTGGCGTTATTGACCAGGATCTGCCCCGGCTCGCTCAGCCCCTGCAGCCGAGCCGCCAGGTTCACCGGGCTGCCCAGCGCCGTGTAGTCGAGCCGCTGGTCCGACCCGAAATTCCCAACCGTGCAAAAACCCGTTGCGATCCCGATCCGCACTTCAAACTCATGGTTGAGCCCCTGCCCCTGCCAGTAGCTTTTCAGCTCGGCCACCCGGTCGCGCATCCTCAGCGCCATGTCCACGCAGCGCCGCGCATCTTCGGCCTCGCCGTGGCTTTCGGGGTCGCCGAAGAACACCATAACTGCGTCACCGATGAACTTGTCGATGGTGCCACCACAATCCAGCGCGATATTGGTCATCTCCGACAGGTACGAGTTGATCACCTTGGCCAGCCGCTCGGGCTCGAGCGTGTCGCTGAGATCGGTGAACTTGACGATGTCGGAGAAAAATACCGTCAGGTTCTTGCGGCTGTGCACATGGCTGGTGTCTTCCTTTTCGGAAAAGATCGAGTTGTAGATCTGCGGCGAGAGGTATTTCGCCAGCCGCGTAGCCAGCGATTCCAGCTGCCTGCTTTTTTCTTCGATCACCTCGCGGTCTCGGATTTTCTGTTCCAGCAGGTCCTCGCGTTCGCGGCGCAGCTGCCACTCCGAGGTACGGTCGACGAACTGCCCCTGTACCCCGTTGAGATAGGAAAAATTGGCGTCCTGCGTATAGGCCGACAATAGCGAGAAATTGCGCAGCTCCTTTTCGACCTCGATCTCGACATTGGGGATCAGGACCCAGCCCTTGTCGTTAAGCTCGCCAGCAAAGCGGTCGATCAGCTCTCCCGTGACCCCGAGCTGTTCCAGCACATCGAGCATCGAGGCATTGGTGACATTGCCCAGGATTGGGAAAAACTTGCGGAAATTTTCGTTTACCCGAAGGATCTCGAGATCGCGATTGGCGTAATAGGCCGCCGTGATCGCGTTGCGGAAATTGTAGAAACTCAGGTCCAGAATGCTTTTCTGGCTGAAGAACTGCTCCGCGTTCACGCCATGTACTCCATTCCGGCCAGTTGCGCGCGGTGTGCCGCGAGCTTGCCGGTCGCCGCGCCCCAGGTGGTGACGCAAAAAGGTGTCATGTAGGTCAGAATGACCTTGATGGCGGATGGAAACTGCCCGTTGACCAGAAGATCGCCGTGGTTGATCATGGTCAGGATCGTCCCCACCACCAGCGCCGTGTAAAAGGCCTTCTTCGGCGTTCCGCCACCGAAGATCAGTTCTTTCAGTCTGGGTTTCTGCGCGGTCACGTCCATCCTCCGTGGGTGGGGCCTGCGACGTTTGCAGGGCAGGTTACATCTCAGCGGATTTTGTTCACGATTGCAATGTTGTGGCGCGGCCGGGCGTGTCTCCGGTATATATTTCACCGGTCTGCCGCCACAGCGCGGCATCACCAAATTGCCCTGCGAAACCTCCGGTTTCGGCATCGCTGTGCCACGCTTTTCTGCAAGGCTTTCGTGTGTGCAGCTGTTGCGTGCAAATAATTATCCTAGATCCTTTAGATTATTGCTTTTATTAATAATTTATTTGCGGGTTCGAATATTGGTGGGCGATACGTGATAATTCGGCACTTGTTTGTGTTTTAAGCACTGTTTAAATAATTCACACCAAGGATAATCAATACGCCTTTATCATGCAGAAACAGTAGCATTAAGGCGTGATCACACTCGCACTCGAGGTATTCCGCAAGCAAATCTTCCAAGATGATTTGGTGCGTCTGGCCAGTTTTGACAGCATGAAGCCTCTAAACACTTACAGGTCTCGCCATCGTGAGCAGCCCCACTTGAGTAGTCCGGCTTGAAGGTTAGTGCATGACCGGCCTTTGGTCCATCGGGACGATGGCTTCAGGCGCTGGCGGGCGGTAGCCCAATGCACTGTGTGGTCGTTTGGTGTTGTAATGTTTCCTCCAGCTTTCGATGATGATTTGGGCCTCCCGCAGTGAGTAGAAGATTTCACCGTTCAGCAGCTCGTCTCGCATTCGCCCGTTGAAGCTTTCGCAGTATCCGTTTTCCCAGGGCGATCCAGGCTCGATGTAGGCCGTCTTAGCCCCAACGGCTTTGATCCAATTCCTGACGGCCTCAGCAATGAACTCCGGGCCATCTTCCATCCCTCCAGTGACACACAAACACTGGCACAGTTCTAGGGGGCTAAGACAGCCCTCGCTCAGCGCCGAAGGGGTCGGCACGATCATCGCAAAGTCGGACGGGACGCCAGTATAGTCGGACACCATGGTGATGACCGACCGATTACCATCGCGCGTATAGACGACTTTGGAGGTGAAGTTGAACAGGTCCGCATCCGCCTTGGCGACATAGAACCCGCAAAATGCCGCTGCCGGGCTGAACGCCGCGACGGTCAGTATCATAATAGTGGGAAACGGCGCTGCTTTCATCATCGCCTCCCTTTGGTTTCTCGCATCTTACGCGGGAAGAGGGCGATCGAAAGGCGTAGCTTAAAATCAGCCTCCGGCCAGCATCGCCAAAGCTGCGAAAAACGCCAGATGCGCGCCGATGAACAGGCCGACCCGGCCTTTCATTGTGTTGATTATTGCTCGTCCTCTCAGCCTTTTTTTGAGGTGGTAATACACCGCAGAATGAGGCGCAATAGCGACGTAGGTGCGGATTTATCTGGGCCGTTTGACGCTGCGAAATGCGCCCGGCCGGCGGTTAGCCCTTTCCCCCGGCGGCGGTTCCGCGGCATATGCCGATATGGCCGTTGAACCACCCCTTTCCCAGTCCGCGCAGCGTGAGAATTTCACCGGCGCCTGGTGGATGATGCTATCCGTGATCACAGCGTCCATCATGACGCTGGGCGCCAAGGGCGTGTATGTGGAGCTCGACAGCCGCATGCTGGTCATTCTGCGCGCGATTGGCGGAATTGCGTTGGTCGGTCTGGCGCTGGGGATGACGCCGAAGACGGTCGGCCCGATCCGGTATACCCGACCCTGGCTGCATGTCGCACGCGGCGCCATGGTCGCGGTGTCGACCCATCTGGGGTTCTATGCCATCGTTGAGATCCCATTGGCGACTGCAACTGTTCTGTTCTTTTCCGCCCCGATCTGGACCACGCTCTTCGCCCCGCTGGTGTTGGGCGAACGGGTTGGACCACGGCGGTGGGCGGCGGTCATGGTCGGGTTTGTCGGGGTTTTGATCGTCGTCCAGCCAGGCGCCGTCGCGCTGGACTGGCCCGTGGCCGCGGCGCTGGGATCGTCTGCGCTGTTCGCAGCCGTTCTTTTGATGTCGCGCAAAGTGGCCAATAGCGATGGGCCATGGGCGACCTACCTGTCCTCGGTCGTGGTCACCGTGATCCTGTCGCTGCCGATCACGGTTCCGATCTGGCACCTGCCGGTCAGCAGCTATGGCTGGATCATGCTGGGCGTGGTCACGCTGTCGTCTATGATGCGCAACATCGCTGATATTCAGGCGTACAGTCGGGCTGACGCCAGTTTCCTGGCGCCGCTCAGCTATCTCAGACTGGTCATTATTGCGGTCGGCGCCTATGTCTGGTTCGGCGAGGCGCCGGGACTGATGACCTGGATTGGCGGTGCCGTGATCATCTCAGCCGCGCTTTACATCGCGCGGCGCGAGGCGCTTCAAAACCGTTGATGCCGGGCCCGGGCGCCACGTTCGATCGCTGCGGAGGCAAGGCGACCAACCTTCAGGTCATGGCGCACGATTTCCAAGAACCGCAGCTCTGACATATTCACGTTGCCATCCGCCGCAGCAATATCGCAGGCGAGCGCATAGGCTGTCTCGTTGAACCGTTCGGGCAGCGCCTGCTGCACCAGTCCGATCAGCGCGTCGATGCCGTCTACTTCCTCGAACAGTTCCGCGATCAGAGAGTTGAGGCCGGGGATGCGCGAATGATCGTAATCGGCGAATGCGGGGAGGGAGCTAATCTCCGCCTCAATCGTCAGCAGTTCGGCGTCCGATTGCTTGGCGTCGACCTTGGAAGTGGCGATCATAACGGCGATCAGGGCGTCCTGGGGGCTGAGCACGGCGGTCATGGGGAACGCTCCATCAAATGTTTCAGCGTGACCCTACGGGGATGAAACAATCGGGGCAATATCTGCAATAAATGAGACTTGAAAATAACGCTTGCTCGCTTTTGCATGAGGGTGGTTTTTTATAAGCTGATCAGTTTCTAATTTTAAAGCAACGTGAACGAACAGCTGCTGAAAAGGACCTGAAATGACCATGACCGTAGACAACCGCGGCACCCTGACCCTGCCAATAATCTCACGCGAAACGCTGGTGGCGATGCTACTGGCTGGCGCCGCTGCGACAGTCGCATTCGACATGTTTGGCCGGGCGGTCGCCCCGCTTGCTGAATACGCCAAGCTGGCCCCGGCGCCGCTGGCGGGCAGCGTCGTAAAGGTCATCGCTGGCGAGCCTATCAAGCATGCCGGGTCGCTGGTGCATTTTCTGACCGGGCTTATCGCATACGCCTTTGGATGGATGTTCATCGCCAAACCCATCGCGGACCGCGTGGCACCGAACCTGCCCTGGCTTGTCACAGCCATCGCCTACGGTGTCGTCCTGTGGGTCTTTGCGCTTTACGTTATGGCGCATCTGGTTGCGGGCGACAAACCCTTCCTTGGGTGGGGCGGCATCACATGGGTCGCGCTGTGGGGCCATGTTCTTTAAGGCGTCATTGTCGCTTGGGTGGTCCAAAATCGGCGCGCGTAAACGCTTGCACTTTACTCTTTCTCCCTGACTTAGCCGAGGCGTTGCGCCTCGGCCTTTTTTCGTGTGTGTGGGGCAGGGCGAACAACCCGCGCGGTTGACCGACTTGGCCCTAACCGCTACGGCCACGCTCAGCACTGAAATCAGCCCCGAAGGACGGGACCAATGACCAATTTCCAAGATGCAGCACTGCCTTCCAAAGCCTGGCCCTTTGAAGAAGCGCGCAAACTGGTCAAACGGTTCGCCAAATCACCACCCGAAAAGGGCTATGTGCTGTTTGAAACCGGCTATGGCCCATCGGGCCTGCCGCATATCGGCACCTTTGGCGAGGTCGCGCGCACCACGATGGTGCGCCAGGCGTTCGAAGCTATTTCCGACATCCCGACGCGGTTGATCTGTTTCTCGGACGATCTGGATGGCATGCGCAAGGTGCCGGACAACGTGCCGAACCCGGCGGCGTTGCAGGAATATCTGCAGCGCCCGCTCAGCGATGTGCCTGATCCTTTTGGAACGCATGACAGCTTTGCCGATCACATGAATGCGCGGCTTAACACGTTTCTGGATCGGTTTGGGTTCGACTATGAATTCATCTCCTCCACGGAATTTTACAGGGCAGGCAAGTTAGATCAGACGTTGCTGCGATGTGCTGAAAAATATCAGGACATCATGGACATCATGCTGCCGACGCTGGGCGAGGAACGGCGGGCGACCTATTCGCCTTTCCTGCCCATCTCACCCACGACAGGTCGTGTGCTGTATGTGCCGATGAAGAATGTCGACGCCGCCAATGGCGAAGTGACCTTCGCGGATGAGGACGGAACCGATGTGACGCTGCCCGTAACGGGTGGTGCGGTGAAACTGCAGTGGAAGCCTGACTTCGGCGCACGCTGGGCGCAGCTGGGCGTGGATTTTGAGATGTTCGGCAAAGACCACCAGTCAAATTCCATCGTCTATGACCGGATCTGCCGCGCGCTCGGTGCGCCGGCGCCGGAACATTACGTTTACGAGCTGTTCCTGGATGGCGAAGGCACGAAAATTTCGAAATCCAAGGGCAATGGCCTGACGATTGACGAATGGCTGACCTATGCCAGCGCCGAAAGCCTTAGCCAGTTCATGTTCCAGAAACCACGTACAGCGAAGCGTCTGCATTGGGATGTGATCCCGCGCGCGGTTGACGAATATCACCAGCATCTGCGCGCCTATCCAGATCAGGAGCCAGACAAACAGGCCGCCAACCCCGTATGGCACATCCACAATGGCCAGCCGCCAAAGTCGGACATGGTGGTGCCGTTTTCGATGCTGCTGAACCTCGCTTCGGCCGCGTCGGCGGATGACAAGGACGTGTTGTGGGGCTTTATCCGCCGCTATGCGCCTGATGCAACAGCGGATACGCATCCGGGTCTGGATGCAGCGGCCGGGTTCGCCGTGCGGTACTTCAACGACTACGTCAAACCGACCAAAACCTACCGCAAACCGGACGCCCGGGAACGGGGCGCCTTGGAGAAGCTGGCCGCGACTTTGCGGGACTGGTCCGCTGAACCGGATGCGGAAGACTTGCAATCCGCAGTCTTCGCCATCGGTAAAGAGGCGGAGTTTGAAAAACTGCGCGACTGGTTTAAGGCGATTTACGAGGTTCTACTGGGTGCCAGCCAGGGCCCGCGTTTTGGCGGCTTTATCGCCCTTTATGGCGTGACAGAAACGGCTGACCTGATCGATCAGGCCCTTGGCGGCGCGTTCACCGCGTAAGGCATTGCGCATAGGGCGATGAAGGTTATCTTTCGCCCATGCGTTTTCTTGTTTTAGTCTTCATCCTGCTCGGCTTTGGCCGCGCGCTCGCCCAGACTGAAGCGGTGCAGGGCGTGCCTATTTTCGGCACGCCAGACTTTGCCGAAACCGAAGGTTTGGTTGGCGCGCTGACCCGTGCAGGGGCGCTCGACCGCGCCGGATAGGCGCTGGAACATCTGATCCGCAAATATCCTGGCGCACCGCGGCTTCAGGTCAAAAAAGCGGAACTTGCGATTACCACGGGTGACCCTGAACAGGCGTTGAACGCTTTGGCGGCCGCCCGGTCATTGGGCCTTTCTGATTTTTCTGATTTGGTGGCGTCGCCGGTTTTTGGCCCCCTTGCGGGCGATGAACGTTTGCAAGCTCTGCTTTCGGCGCCAGCTGCGTCTTTGAGCCCCGCAACATTTGCACCCAAGACGGCTGTGGGCGGCTGGGCCGAGGTCACGCCCGGCAATACGCGGTGGGAGGCGCCGCTGGCCCGGCTGAGATCTGTTTTCACCATTCCGCCGAAACGCCGCAATAACCCGGCTTTTTCTGACACCAGAAAGGCTGCATTAGCTGTACTGAACCAGTTGGTTCGTAGCTGGGCTGCCGCGGGGAATTTTGGTGACTTTTACGACAGCCGAGATGCCGATCATTCTGTCCCGCCCGATGTCACGGGCACACAGGTCACGCGTAAGATTTATGGGGCGGAGGCGACGGAGCGCGGCGTTCACTATGGCCTGAATGAAGGTATTTTGTTCAGCGGGCCGACATTTGGCAACTCTTCCACGGCGCTAAAGGGCGCCGGTTGGCGATCACAGCCGCGCCATGCGCTGACGACCCAATTTGGACCGCTCCGCGCCTGGCAGCTTTACGACAACAATCATGTGTACGTGTGCCCGGAACACGGCGATCATGATCCGGACAAAGGGGATCTCTTCCCCAAATACGCCGATGATGCTGATCTCGCAAGGATCTTCTGGCTCTGACAGGGGGCTGCTACAGGCGGTGCAGGCGATTCTCGCGGCGTTTCGGCCTGAAGTTAAGGCGTTTCCGACCGAAAACCGCCTCGTCGCGCCTACCGTGCAGCAAATCCTGCGCTGCGGCATGGCGGGGGTGGAGACAGAGGATGATTACCTCAGCCCCAAGGCGCATCCGAAAGTGTTTGATCAGGCGAACGTCTGGCTCGACCGTATGATGCGCTTGGCCTACGCGCTGAAGGCAAGCGCAGCGCCGCCCCGAGCGCGCCTTTCCGTTGCTGCCTCGGAACCCTCCCAGGGGCTGTTTGCGGCGATAATGGACGAAAAGCTATTCGCAACACCCGACGCCGCAGCATACCTGTGGCGCGGCGGCGGGCGCACGCGGGTGTTTCAGTTGAGCGCTGCGGGTTCGCGCGATGCAAATGGTCGTCCGTTGACGTATTTATGGCGTATCATCAGAGGTGATCCGACGAAGATCTCCATCAAGCGGTCCAGCGCTAATGCGGAAACGATCGAGTTGAGCGTGGACTGGCATGATCAGACCAACAGCCTCGGCGGATTGAAGTCATCAAGGATCGATATTGCGTTCTTTGCCTATAATGGCGTCGCCTATTCTGCGCCGGCGTTTTTCAGCCTTGCGTTTCCCGGCCATCAGACCCGGACATACCCTGAAGACGCATCTGACGGTCGCCCGCTGTCGATCACTTACGGTCCAACGCCGCGCGGCGTCTATTTTGATCCGGTGCTCTGGCCATTACGGAATTGGACTGATGAATTCACTTATACCGATGGGGGCCAGCTGACGGGCTGGACGCGGATCTACAAGCGTGGGCGCAAGGTTGATTTTTCGCGGGACGGGCTGATGGTTCACTCGCGTGATGATGCTGGCAGACCGCTTGACGCTGAGCGGATCACGTATCAGATCAAGCGTCCAAAGGGCATTCGTATGGTGATGACTGAAACACGCACAGGCCAAAAGTTTCGTTATGAATACACAGGTTTAAACGACGTGATTGGCCGCGCGGTCGCATCAAACTGAGGCGTGGCTCAGAATTCTGTCCAGATCGTCACGCCGATTTCCGTTCCAAGGTCGATGTTCCGTCCGAAAGCGTCCTGCGCGATGGCCAGCAGCAGAGCACGCCGCTCACTCACAACGTATCCGGCCTAAAGGCTAAGCTTTAGCGCATCATAATTGGCGCTAAACGGTCCCTCATTTCGCAGGCCAAGCGTGCCAAATATTTGGCCAATCGGGATGAAGTCTTAATTCGGACGCCAGCCCAGCGTCAGGTCCAGCTTGATCTCATTCGCAGGGCTGTCCACGCGGTGGCGAAAGGCAAGTGACGCCTCAGCCCACCCGCCAGCGCCCCACGGCAGGCTGCGCCCATAGGCGACGCCCAGCTTCGCGTCAGGGGTAACGTCACGCGCTGCAGCGACTGGCGACAGGGCGTCCAGTGCAGGGTAGCCGCAGCTTATTTCGGTGGATACGACGTCGCCTGCTTCACCGCGCCAGACGCGGGCGCGGGCGAAGCCGCGGATCAGGCCTTCCTCAGCGCCATCGGCGCGCAGGGCGTAATCAAGCTCGCCGCCAAGCGTCACGGCGTCAGTCAGCCCATATTCAAGGTGCGAGGATGTCGCCACTTTGCAAAATGACGGCGAGGTGTTGGATGTGAACTCAGTTGTGAAGAACTTCACCGATTGGGAGGTGAAGGTCGACCCTGACGCGCGCGTCCATGCGCCGGCATCCGCAGACGGCGCCAGCCCCTGACCGACCAGTAGGGCGTAAAGGATGATAAACACGCGCATGGCCGGTATGGCTAAACAAATTGGTTAAGGAACTCTTATGTAAATGCAGGCAAAGTGAGATTGTTCAGTAAACTTTATCGCCCATTGCAACGTAGATTAAGACAACAGGCGCGCTTGCCACGCCTCGTCGCCGCGCCATGTGATAGAAAGGCAAACGAGGCGGGGGTCGTTAGCGCAGGTTGCGCTTTCCTATCAATCCGGGACACTAGGTTGATTGGAAAGCGCTTAAACAGACGACAAGAGACAGGAGCCGCGTTCATGTTCAAGACCATCCTCGCCGCCGCATTCCTTGCAATTGCCGTGATGGTGCCGCGCGCCGACGCCCAGACGGTGGAGCAGGCGGGCGCCATCGAAACCACCATCCGCGGCCAGATCGCCGCCATGCAGGAAGATGATTGGGACAAGGCTTTCACCTTCGCCTCGCCCACAATTCAGGGCATCTTCAAAAGCCCTTTCAACTTTTCGGAAATGGTCAAGCGCGGGTATCCGATGGTGCACCGCCCCCGCGACGTGCGCACAGGCGAACTGACGCCGACGCCTCGGGGCCTGATGCAGACGATGTTCTTCGAAGATCAACAAGGGCGCGTCTATATCGCCGATTATCTGATGCAAGAGGTTGATGGTGTTTGGCGCATCAACGGCGTGCAGATCAGGCCTGCGGAAACAAATCAGGCCTGACGTTGGAGGCAGCCGATCTGACGAACACTTGAGGCTTCCCGTTTGAGGAATTAGTGGGGCTTGCCTCTGGCGATGTCTCGCGCGACTGCTTGACCTGTCAACAGACGGGCGCGCGAGCTGCCCCACACACGACGCCATTGGCAAGCCCCTTCCCATGGCTGCATCAGGTGCGCCACGGATACCTTTGAAGTCTTCATCACTGTGTGACAGACGGCAATTTACAGAATATCCAAAGCACCAATCTTGATGGCGCTGGCGGCAATTCTAAGTTATCGTTTTCCCATCAAACCCTACGCTGTAGAGTTTATACTCAACGGTGTAGGGTTGGTTCAATCGATTGGAGCCACAAGTTGCCGAAGCGTGAAAAGTTGAGCCGTGATGGCATTGTCCAAGCGGCGATTGCGTTGATCGAGGAAGAGGGCGCAAAGGCCTTTACCATGCGCCGTCTCGCCGGTCGGTTGGGCGTTGATCCGATGGCCATTTACCATCACCACAAAAGCAAGACAGCCTTGCTTGATGAAATGGTCCAGTGGCTGATTGAAAGTTGCGATATTCCGCCTTCGACAGGTGATTGGCGTCAGGATATACGGAATTTATGCAGCAGTATTAGGGTGCTGGCGCAGAAAAATCCTCAACTTTTTGGACTGTATGAATTGTACGAAAACTGGGTTCCTGCGGAGTATCAGATCCATGAGGCGTTTCTTGCAGCATTGCTGCGGGGTGGTTTCTCAGACGAAAAGGCCGTTTGGGCGTCACGCCAATTGATTGCATTTGTTGAAGCCTTCGCCGTCGACGAGGTCGCCGGCTGGATGGAACCGCATGACGTGGAAGAGCTGAAGACGGATCTTGCCGATGGCCCGTTTCCCACGATGAATCAGTTGCTCGATAAGTTTGCGATACGCCAGCCGCATGAAGAATTTGAGTTCTGCCTTGATGTTTTTTTGCACGGATTTGAAGCTCAGAAGTCTGGCAGCTAGGCCCTGACGGTAAGGAAACTGGTGACGCGTCACATATCAAGTTGCGCGGTCACGATATCGGGGCAAAACGCCAGTCTTCCTTAACCACCGGTGCGGTCGGGCCGGGTCACATAGTCGGCGCTTTGCAAGTCCGCGCTGAGACGGTCGTGAATTTGTCCGGCTGGCCGCGCGTTGTAAGCGAGATGCGCAGGGCGCTGGCCGCCCTGCATCACGTTCAAAAGTTCTTCTTGCTGCTCTTACCCCTATAGGTCCGCGTGCCGGGCTTGCCCGACATTGACCGTCCTTTGGGTTTTACGGCCATTTCCGCCGCTTCCTCCACCGCTGACTGACGGGCGAGAGGGTCGTCGGCGATGGTCAGTTCGACCGCCTCCAACCGCTTGACCTCGTCGCGCAGGCGCGCGGCTTCCTCGAACTCCAAGTTCTCGGCGGCCTTCATCATATCTTTGCGCAAAGCGTCTAGATGGGCCTGCAGATTGTTGCCGACCATGCCCTTCTTGCCCTTGGCGCCCTTAACCTCTGGCGTGACGTGATCGCCCTCGTAGACGCTGTCCAGAATATCGCCAATATCGCGCTTGATGGTTTCGGGTGTGATGCCGTGCAGATCGTTATAGGCCTGCTGCTTTTCGCGGCGGCGATTGGTTTCCTTGATCGCGCGGTCCATCGACCCGGTCATGCGGTCAGCGTACATCACGACCTTGCCGTCAACGTTGCGCGCCGCGCGGCCGATGGTCTGCACCAGCGATGTCTCAGATCGCAGGAACCCCTCCTTGTCGGCGTCCAAAATTGCGACCAGTGCGCATTCGGGAATATCCAAACCCTCGCGCAGAAGGTTGATCCCGACCAGCACATCGAACGCGCCGAGCCGGAGATCGCGGAGGATCTCAATCCGCTCCAGCGTGTCGATGTCAGAGTGCATATAGCGAACGCGCGCGCCCTGTTCGTGCAGGTATTCTGTCAGATCTTCCGCCATGCGTTTCGTCAGCGTCGTGACGAGGCTGCGATATCCCGCAAGAGCGACCTTCTTCACCTCGTCCAGCAGATCATCGACCTGGGTTTCGACGGGGCGGATTTCGACGGGTGGGTCTATCAAACCGGTTGGGCGGATGATCTGTTCGGCGAAGACGCCGCCTGATCGTTCCAGCTCCCATGCGCCGGGGGTGGCGCTGACGAAAACCGATTGTGGACGCATCGCGTCCCATTCCTCGAATTTCAGAGGCCGGTTATCCATGCAGGACGGCAGGCGGAAACCATGTTCCGACAAGGTCATCTTACGCCGAAAGTCACCCTTGTACATTGCGCCAAGCTGAGGCACCGAGACATGGCTTTCGTCGGCAAAGACGATCGCATTGTCCGGGATATATTCGAAAAGGGTGGGGGGCGGCTCACCGGGTTTGCGGCCGGTGAGATAGCGGGAATAGTTCTCAATCCCGGCGCAGGAACCGGTCGTTTCCATCATTTCGAGGTCGAAATTCGTGCGTTGTTCCAGCCGCTGCGCCTCCAGCAGCATGCCCTGTTCTTCGAGGCGCTTCAGCGTTGTCTTTAGTTCTTCCTTGATGCCCTTCATCGCCTGGTTCAGTGTTGGTCGGGCGGTGACATAGTGGCTGTTGGCGTAGATGCGGATCCGATCCAGCGTATCGGTTTTCTCGCCGGTCAGCGGGTCAAATTCCGTGACCGCCTCAAGCTCATCGCCAAAAAACGCAAGTCGCCACGCCCGGTCCTCAAGGTGAGCGGGGAAGAGGTCGAGCGTATCGCCCTTCACCCGAAACGACCCTCGCTGAAAGGCGGCGTCATTGCGCTTATACTGCTGGGCGACGAGTTCGCGGATGATGTCGCGCTGTTCATACGACCCGCCAGCGCGCAGATCCTGGGTCATTGCGCCATAGGTTTCCACCGCACCGATGCCATAGATGCAGGATACCGAGGCGACGATGATCACATCATCCCGTTCCAGCAGCGACCGGGTGGCGGAGTGGCGCATCCGGTCGATCTGTTCGTTAATCTGCGCCTCTTTTTCGATGTAGGTGTCCGATCTTGGGACATACGCCTCAGGTTGGTAATAGTCGTAGTAGGACACGAAATACTCGACGGCGTTGTTTGGAAACATCGATTTAAATTCGCCGTAAAGCTGCGCGGCGAGAGTTTTGTTCGGCGCAAGGATAATCGCCGGCCGTTGGGTTTGCTCGATCACCTTGGCCATGGTGTAGGTCTTGCCAGTGCCCGTCGCGCCCAGAAGCACCTGATCCTGTTCGCCTTCAAGCACGCCTTCGGAAAGCTCTTTGATCGCCGTGGGTTGGTCGCCGGCAGGCTCAAACGGGGTTTCCATGACGAATCTGACGCCGCCTTCCAGCTTTTCCCGATTCGGGCGATCTGGCACGGTGACAAGCGTGTCGACGGTCATGGTGGGCCTCTTTTCCTTGGAATGCGATAATCTAGTCTGATTTCAGAGATAGTAACCAATTCTTAATGACAGGAGGTGTCAGGTGTCATTCAGTCAATATTCGGTACCGCTGAAAATACACAGCTTTAATCAATTTATTTGATAATTTTATCTGTAAAGACTCGCCTCAAGGATGTATCGGAATAGAGCAAGCAGTAGAGAAGACCGTCGGTTGGGTGCTGCACCACCCACCCCACCCTTCGCTCCCAAGCGTCCAGCGGGCGGTCAACCTCTTCTTCTTGCGACTCCCCCCAAGCTGAGACATAAAGCATGAAACGCCGATCAGAGGTTCGCGATGCTCGCCAGAATTTACCAACCCGCCCGCAGTGCCATGCAATCTGGTCAGTCCAAACTGGACTGGGTGCTTGAATTCGCGCCTGCTGAGGCAAAGAAAATTGATCCGCTGATGGGCTGGTCAGGGTCGGGTGACACTCAGTCTCAGGTCAGGATGCAGTTTTCTTCCAAGGGTGCTGCGATCGCCTATGCGGAAAAACATGGCCTGGCCTACCGCGTTGATGAACCCAAGCGCCGCAAACACGTGATCAAGCCGGGCGGCTATGGCGGCAACTTCGCCCATAACCGCCGGGGCGCCTGGACGCACTGATCATGGGATTTGGCGCAGATGATCTGATCGGAGCCTGGTCGCTTCAATCCAGCATCAACTATCGTAACGACGCGCCCACGCCAACTTTTGGCGAACCGCCTACGGGCCAGATCCAGTACACAGCTGACGGACGTATGGGCGCGTTTCTGATGGACCTGGCCTGGGCCAACCGCGGGGTGGTTGAAGCAAGCAGCTTCACCGAGTTTTTCAGCTATGGCGGCCGGTGGGAGCTTGTGGGCGATCAGGTTCGCCATTTTATTGAGTTTTCTTCGATTCCGACCAAGGTCGGTACAGATTTTGTTCGCACTGTTTCGGTGATCGATGCGGACACGATCGAGCTGACCACGGCGCCAGAAACCTCGAAGTCTGGCGCAATCTATGTCACCAAATTGGTCTGGTGCCGCCATTCAGCGCTTTGATTTCATGCAGGCGTTGCAAAACGCGCCCTGTCCCGGCATATCCAACGCGATGGCCCCTTAGCTCAGCTGGATAGAGCAACGGACTTCTAATCCGTAGGTCGAGGGTTCGAATCCTTCAGGGGTCGCCAAACACTTTTGCAAAGCAAAAGAGTATCCGCTTTCAGCAAGAGCTGACCTCTCGCGGCAAGTGTTTCAAAGAAGCACGGAGAGCCCTCAACTCCCAAAACGCGCCCCTCATCAGACTTTTGCGGACCTCACCCTTTGTCCGGCCGAATGACAAGGCACGTTGA
>CBFHXH010000089.1:0-15241 GCA_965659735.1 uncultured Pikeienuella sp. | reverse complement strand
CCGAGGTGAACATCGATGCCGACCTCGTCCGCGCAGATAGCGAGCTGAGCCGCACTAACGAAACCCTGGTCGAAATGTCCAATGGCTGCATCTGTTGCACCCTGCGCGACGACCTGCTGATGGAGGTGCGCCGTCTGGCCACTGAGGGTCGCTTTGATTATCTGCTCATCGAATCCACTGGAATATCAGAACCCCTGCCCGTCGCCACGACGTTCGAGTTTCGCGATGAGAATGGCGAAAGCCTGTCCGACATCGCCCGCCTCGACACCATGGTGACAGTCGTGGACGCAGTGAACCTGCTCAATGACTACGCCAGCCATGACTTCCTGTCCGACCGGGGTGAGACGATGGGCGAAGAAGATGAACGCACGCTTGTGCATCTTCTGACCGACCAGATCGAATTTGCGGACGTGGTGATCCTGAACAAAGTCGATAACGCCGGCCCCGAAAAAACCGATGCGGCGCGAAAGATCATTCGCAGCCTGAATGGTGACGCAAAGATCATTGAAACCAACCATTCAGAGGTTGAAGCGGACAGCGTTCTAGACACCGGATTGTTCGACTTCGAAAAGGCCCATGATCACCCGATGTGGGCGAAAGAGCTGTATGGTTTTGCCGATCACACACCAGAAACCGAAGAATACGGCGTCACAAGTCATGTCTACCGCGCCCGTCAGCCGTTTGAGCCAGAAAAGATCATGCAGGTCCTGAATGGCGAGCTTCCGGGCGTGATCCGCGCCAAGGGCCATTTCTGGCTGTCGACCCGCCCCGATTGGGTTGCGGAATTCTCGTTGGCAGGCGCGCTGTCATCCGTGCGACCGCTAGGCACGTGGTGGGCCGCGGTCCCGCAGGAACGTTGGCCCGACCATGAGGGCGCGCGCGTATACATGAGGGCGAATTGGGCCGAACCGTGGGGCGACCGTCGTCAGGAGATTGTATTCATCGGCGCCGGCATCGACTGGGCGAAACTCAGCGCCCGCCTCGACGCGGCGCTGGTCACGCCGGATATCGCGACCACCTTGGAAGATCTGCCGGACTTCAAGGACCCGTTCCCCGTCTGGCGCCGCGCGGAGCCGACAATATAAGCCAATTAAAAGATCGTGAAACGGCGGGTGGCGCCGCCCGCCGTTTTTTATGGCCTCTCCCTTCGAGCCAGCAAACCGGCTTGATCATATTCCTTGGAATTGGCGCTTGTTTGGCAAACCCCGTCTTACGACTTTAGCCGGGATCAAGCTGGCGGTGCGCTCATGACATTCGACCCCATAGAACCTGACGACGCTGTTTACGCGGACTATTCCGCAAATTTCAGCGCCTACAACGCCGCCCAAAGCGGCTGGTCGGTCGAAACCTTCAGCCTGGTCTGGCGCAAGGGCGACCACATCGCCGCGGGCGGTCGTGGCCATGTCTACCTCGGCGCACTGGAACTGAGCGGATTGTGGGTGGATCAGGCGGATCGAGGGGCGGGGCTGGGCTGGGCGGTCGCCTTCTGGCTGCCATTGAAGACGAGGCCCGGTCACGGGGCGCTCGCAAGGCGATGCTGTATACCTATTCGTGGCAGGCGGAGCGCTCCTATCACCGGAAAAGGCTACACCGCTTATGCGCGCTTCGACTTTCCCGGTGGCCATGCGCGGATCGACATGCAGAAGGCGCTTTAAGCGACACACATCAAAAGGTAATTATCCGTATAACAAATTCCCTCTTGCGTAATTTTGTTAGCTAACTATTTTCTACGCTGCGCTGCACAATGATCCGCGACTAATTCCGCGCAGAGGACCAGAAGATGACCGATCGCCCCTGGCTGTTCCGCACCTATTCAGGCCATTCGACCGCGAAGGCCTCGAACGAACTGTATCGATCAAACCTCGCCAAGGGTCAGACCGGGCTGTCGGTGGCGTTCGATCTGCCGACACAGACCGGGTATGACAGCGATCACGTTCTGGCGCGGGGCGAGGTCGGCAAGGTCGGCGTGCCGATCAGCCATCTCGGCGACATGCGCACGCTGTTCGACCAGATTAATCTGGAAGACATGAACACGTCGATGACCATCAACGCCACCGCTGCCTGGCTTTTGGCGATGTACGTTGCGGTGGCGGAGGAACAGGGAGCCGACATCTCGAAACTGCAGGGCACCGTTCAGAACGACATCATCAAGGAATATCTCAGCCGCGGCACATACGTGTTCCCGCCAGAGCCGTCCTTGCGCCTGATCGGCGACATCGCGGCGTGGACCTACCAGAACACGCCGAAATGGAACCCGATGAACGTGTGTTCCTATCACCTGCAAGAGGCTGGCGCGACGCCAGAGCAGGAGCTGGCTTTTGCGCTGGCCACCGCCATCGCCGTTCTGGACACGGTGAAAGCGCAAGGCGCGGTCAGTGACGAAGACTTCCCACGTGTCGTCGGGCGCATTTCCTTCTTCGTGAACGCAGGTATCCGTTTCGTGACCGAGATGTGCAAGATGCGCGCGTTTTGCGATCTCTGGGATGAGATTTGCCTGGAACGCTATGGCATCACGGAAGAAAAGATGCGTCGCTTCCGCTATGGCGTTCAGGTCAACAGCCTTGGCCTGACCGAGCAACAGCCAGAAAACAACGTCTATCGCATCCTGATGGAGATGCTGGCGGTCACCCTGTCGAAGAAGGCCCGCGCCCGCGCGGTGCAGCTGCCCGCCTGGAATGAGGCGCTGGGCCTGCCCCGCCCTTGGGACCAACAGTGGTCGCTGCGTATGCAGCAGATCCTCGCTTACGAGACGGACCTCCTGGAATTTGACGATCTGTTCGACGGCAACCCGGCCGTTGACCGCAAGGTTGAAGAACTGAAAACCGGCGCCCGCGAAGAACTGAAAACCATCGACCAGATGGGCGGCGCCGTGGCCTGCATTGAGTATATGAAAGGCCAACTGGTCGACAGCAACTCCGCCCGTCTGGGCCGGATCGAAACCGGTGAGACGACGGTTGTTGGCGTAAACAAGTTTGAGCTGGGGGAGGAAAGCCCACTCACAGCCGGGGACGGCGGCATCATGGTCGTCGACCCAGCCGTAGAGGCCGAGCAGATCGCTCGCCTCGGGGCGTGGCGCGAGGCCCGCGATGAAGAGGCGGTCAAAACCGCCCTTGCGGGCCTCCGCGCCGCGGCGCGCGAAGGAAGAAACATCATGCCGGCCTCGATCGCCTGCGCCAAAGCCAGGGTCACCACCGGTGAGTGGGGCTTTGCGATGCGGGCCGAGTTCGGCGAATACCGCGCCCCCACGGGCGTCGGCAAAGCCATTTCAAACGCCGCGACCGGTCTTGATGAGATCCGCGAGGCGGTTGACGCCGTTTCCGCGAAACTGGGCCGCCGGATGAAGTTCATCGTCGGCAAACCAGGCCTGGATGGGCATTCAAACGGCGCCGAGCAGATCGCTGTGCGCGCCCGCGACAGCGGTATCGACGTCACCTATGAAGGCATCCGCATGACGCCGGAAGAAATCCTGAAACGGGCTATCGAAGAAGACGCGCATGTCATTGGGCTGTCGATCCTTTCAGGATCTCATGTGCCGCTGATCGAAGAAGTGATGGCGCGGTTGACGAAACAGAACCTCGACATCCCGGTCGTCGTTGGCGGGATCATCCCGGACGCCGACGCTGATCTGCTGCTGGCGAAGGGCGTTGCGAAGGTCTACACGCCCAAGGATTTTGATCTTAACAAGATCATGTTCGACATTGTTGGATTGGTTGGCGCGGAAGATCAGGCGGCGGCCTGACGGTCGTTTTGAAAAATCTGCGGTCATCCCGCGATAATCTGATAGTCTAGCGCTCGAAAAAGCCAGACCCGAATATGCGGCATGACCGGGATTTTCATTTCCTACAGTCAAAAAGACAAATCCAAAGCCGCCGCCATGGCAGCAGCGTTGGAACAGGCGGGCCTGACGGTCTGGTGGGATAATGATCTGTTGCCCGGCGACCGGTTAGCCGCCACCTTGGCCGAACGAATCGACAGCACCCTAGCCGTGGTGGTGATGTGGTCGGAAACTTCAATAACCTCGGACTATGTGTGCGACGAAGCTGATCGCGCCCGGATTGCAGGCAGCCTGACACCCGTTCTTATCAATCACGTGCGCTCGCCGGTCGGCTTTGGGCAGCTCCACCCCCACGATCTGACATCCTGGTCCGGCGCAGCAGATGATCCGGCGCTTCTGGAATTTGTCGCCCACCTGTCGCCAAATGCGCCAGCCACTGGGCAGACGCCCGTGGCGGCGCCGCCGCCAGCACCCAAATCGCGCCCGTTCTGGCCGGCTGCCGCGGCCGTAGCTTTTGTCACCACCGGGGTATATTTTGCGGGCTAGTCAAGCATCCTTACGCCTGCGCAAGCCGAAGATGGCGTCGCCACCTGTCAGCGCCTTGCTGGTCCAACCGTCGACTGGGACACGCTGACGGGTCACGCCGCCGAGGCTGTTATCGCCTGCGAAGCGGCAATCGCAACATCACCCAGCCCCAAGCTGCATTACCTTTTGGGCCGCTCTTACGACACGGGCGGGGATTTCGACGGCGCGGTTCGAAATTACTCGATCGCCGCGAATGGCGGCGACCTGTCAGCGTTGGACAGCCTTTGCGAAACGCTGGCTTATGACAAACTGCCCGAAGCGCGTGATTGGTGCCAAAAAGCGCTCGACGTTGGGATCGTCAGCGCCCGCAAGCATCTGAATACGCTCGAATAACACCGCGGATCTGGTGGACTTACGCACTCTGCGCGCACGTTATCTCCCCAAATTCCGCGAATCTGTTAGGGTGTTTTCATTAAATTGTTAAAGAGCTGGGGCACTGATGAGACAGATTTACATCTCGCATTCCCACAATGACGAACCGATGGCGCGGGCGTTGGAGGCGGTTTTGGAAATGGCCGAGCACACCGTTTGGCGGCACACCCGCACCCAACTGGGGGGCTGGCGGATCGCAACGGCGAAATCACATCTGGCGGCGGCGGACGATGTCATCGCGATCTGGTTGAAAGACTCAATCGAAAATCAGGATGTGCTGGATGCGGCGCATTCCGGTCTGACGAATGGTCGGCTGACCTCGGTCCTGGCCAAATATGTCCAGCCGCCAATGGGCATGGGCGTGGCGAAGACCATCGACATGACAGACTGGCGGGGTGAACAGACCGAGGCGGCGTCGCTTCGCCCGCGCTAGCTGTTTCCTGGAACCATCGCCGCGACGTCGCCCGCCGAACCGGAGCCGGCGTTCAGGGAGGCGGCCGTCGCCGCCCCTGCCCGTCTAGGCTTTGCCGTGGATCTGCGGATGTGGCCCTTCGCGCTGACCGCCGCGACCTGCATCGCCGCGATTGGCACCGCCGTCAGCTGACGGATTGACGGCGCAGACCACCTGACGCATTCATTCCCCAAGCGCCTGGCGTCCCACCGGGCGGGCGCACATGCCGAGGGGAAACCGAGTGAGCACAAACACATCACGCATGCTGGCGGCTGAGCTGATCGGAACCGCCTTTCTGCTCGCCACTGTTGTTGGGTCTGGCATCATGGCCGAGGCGCTTGCGGGCGGAAACGTCGCCATCGCGCTTTTGGGCAACACCATTCCAACCGGCGCAATCCTTGTCGTGCTGATTACGATGCTTGGCCCGATTTCAGGCGCCCATTTCAACCCGGCGGTCACGCTGGTCTTTCTGATCCGACGCGAAATTAGCGTCGGCCTTTCCGCGGCCTTCGTGGCGGTGCAAGTCATAGGCGGCGTCGCCGGTGTGCTAGTGGCGCACATGATGTTCGACCTCGACCTCCTCCAGTTCAGCGAAAAGGCCCGCACCGGCAGCGCGCAATGGTTCGCCGAAGGCGTCGCGACCTTCGGGCTGGTCTTCACCATTCTGGCAACGATCAAGGCGCGGGCAGAAGCTGTGCCGATGGCCGTCGGCCTGTACATCACCGCGGCCTACTGGTTCACCGCATCGACCAGTTTCGCCAACCCCGCCGTCACCATCGCGCGAAGCTTTTCCAACACGTTCGCCGGAATCGACCCCAGCCATACGCCCGCCTTCATCGCAGCGCAGATCGTCGGCGCCCTGGCGGCGTTGGCAGTGTGCATCTGGCTGCTGAAAGACTAACGCCAACAGCCTGAGATTTCATGCAATGAAAATTGCACCCTGATATAAAACCATTTAGTGTTACTAAGTGTGATACCAAATGGTTTTATATGAGGACATGATGAAACGCTTTTCCTTTTTTCTCGTGATATGCCTTAGCCAACCGGCTATCGCCGAGGATATCGTCTTGATCGACGCCAATGACCTGAACTGGACCGTCACGCCCGAAGGGGTCGCCTTTGCGCCGCTGGAAAGCGATCGGTTTACCGAACCCTACCGCGCCATGGTCAACCTGCCGTTAGGAACGACCAGTCCGGCCCATATGAAATCGGCTGCGATGGTTGGCGTGATGATCGCGGGCAAGATGCGCCACTACGCTGTTGGCCAGGCGGCGGATGCTCAGGATATTGGCCCCGGCGGTTTCTATCGAATACCGGCCGGCCCGCCGCACGTATCCGCCTGCGTGTCAGCCGCCCCCTGCGTCACATACCTGTTTCAGGACGCGCCCTTTGATTTTCTGCCGGTGGCGCAATGACCGATCAGCGGCAACGATGCTTTCGGGCGCTGGCCGATCCGACCCGCAGGAAAATCCTATCTTTGCTCGTCAAAGACGATCTGACGATCGGGGACGTCGCTGATTGGTTTGAGATGACCAGAACAGCCGTAAAGAAACACCTGACCATTCTGGATGAAGGCGGGCTGATCACGGTGGAGCCAAAAGGCAGATCCCGCATCAATCGCTTCAACCCATCGGGTATGCAGCCGGTCGTCACCTGGCTCAGCGCCTTCGACGCCTTCTGGGACGACCACCTCAGCACGCTCAAATCAGCAATAGAGGAAGACATGCTATGACTGAGACAGTGATCCGCAAAGCCATCATTCTGCGCGCCGCTCTCGCCAAGGTCTGGGCCTTTCTGACCGATCCGGACAAGTTGGCCATCTGGTTCCATCGCCCTACGACGCCGCTTCTGGATGGCCCCTACGAGATGCTGGGCGCAGAAAGCGGCGAGCGGTTCATGTGGGGAGACATTCTGGTGGCGGAGCCCTTCAAACGCCTCGAGCCCACCTTTGAACTTACCCAGATGAGCGGCGTCGCCAGCATGGTGAAATGGACGCTGACCGAGGGCGACGCCGGCGTCACCCTGTCACTTGAACATAGCGGTCTGCCCCAAGGCGGCGCCGCCTATGACCTGAGCCTGGCGTTGGATATAGGATGGGAAGAACATATGGGCGGCATGAGAAGCGCTCTGCACATGTGACGCGCAAGCCGCTGCTGCAAGCCATCCTCGCGGCATGTGGCGGCGACGCCTGCAATCCCTTGACCGGCGGGCGGGTCAGGCGCATTTTCACGCCATGACACAGTATCTCTCCACCGCAGACGACCTCGCCGCGCTGATCCCAGATGGCGCGCAGGTCGCAATCGGCAAACCGCCGCTGTCACCTACCGCCATCGCTGGCGCAATGATCCGGCGCGGCGTGCGCGACATCCACCTGATCACATCGCCGACGCAGGCATATGTCGCGGACCTGCTGATCGGTGGCGGTTGCATCAGCCTGGTGGAAACGTCCGGCGTGTCATTGGGCGAACTTGGCCCCGCGCCCCGCTTTGTCGCCGCAGTCAAATCCGGCGCGATCCAGATCAAGGACAGCACCTGCCCCGCCGTCTACGCCGCCATCCAGGCTGGCGAAAAGGGCCAGCCCTTTGCCCCCCTGCGCGGGCTGATCGGGTCAGATGTTCTGGCCAACCGGCCTGATTACAAGGTGATGGAAAATCCGTTTGAGGCGGGGGATGACATTGTCCTTCTTCCCGCGATCCGGCCTGATTTTGCGATCATGCACGCGGCCAAGGCGGACACGTACGGCAATGTCTGGGTCGGCGGGCGGCACGAGCTGAAATCACTCGCCCACGCCGCCAAGCAGACGCTGATCACAGTGGAAGAAATCATCGATGGTGATCTGCGTCTGGACGAAGCCGCGGCACCCAACCTGATCTCGGGCCTCTACGTCCGCGCCATCGCCGAAGCAAAGAAGGGCTCCTGGCCCGACGCCGCGCCCGGCCATTATGGCTTCGACGAAGACGCGGTCATCGCTTACGGTGCGCAGGCCCGCACCGACGAAGGGTTCCAAGCCTGGCTGAACGACCACATCCTGCCAGCGGTCGCCGCAGAATGACCAATGCGCCCACAGACATAAAACTGGAAGAACGCCTGATCACCTGCATCGCCAGTTACCTGGATGATTGCCCGCACATCGCCGTTGGCGTCATCTCGCCCATCCCCGGATCGGCCGCGATGCTGGCGGCGGAACGTCAGGGCGGCAAGGTTTCGATCATCGGATCAGACCACCCGAAATATCGCTGCGATGGCGGGGTTGAGCTGTTTGACCAGGCGGGCCAGGGCCGGATCAACGCCTTTTTCCTGTCGGGCGGACAGATCGATGGGCAAGCAAACATTAACTTGCATGGTGTCGGCGATTACCCGGAAATGAAGGTGCGCTGGTCGGGCGCTTTTGGGTCAGGCTATCTTTATTTCCTTGTCCCCAAAGTGATCCTGTTCCGGCTGGAACATTCGCGCCGCGTCTTCCCCGAAAAGGTCGATTTCATCTCCAGCCCTGGTGTAAGCGAGCCGGGCGTGCACCGCCCTGGCGGCCCGCATGCGCTGGTCACGAACCTCTGCGCCTTCAGCTTTGACCGGGCGAAGGGCGGCTTTCGGCTCGACAGCCTTCACAAGGGCGTGACGCTGGAGGAGGTGCAGGACAATACCGGTTTCGCCTTCGATCTGCCCAATCATGTGCCCGAAACGGCCGAACCGACCGCAGCGGAGATTGCCCTGATCCGCGGCGATATTGCAGATGCGATTGCTGGCCCCTACCCCAAATTTGCCCGTCAGGTGTTTGGCAAAGTCGCCTGAGGCGTCCTATGGTTGGCCAAGCATCGCGGTGAAACCGCGATGCCGCACGACGTGACTGTGGGATTGGGAGGTCCTTATGAAAGAACTGACAGACATTCGCGGGGTCGGCCCCGTTCTCGCCCAGCGTCTTGCTGAGGTCGGACTGCAAGGCCCTGCAGAAATTGCCAACGCCGACATGTCTGCGCTGACCGGCGTTAAAGGCGTCACGGTGGCAAAAGCACAGGCTTTTCAGGCGGAGGCCGCAGCGCTGATCAGAGCGCAAAAGCAAAAAGCGAAGGATCGCAAGCGCGCGAAGGCCAACAAAAAGGCCGTCGCCGAGTTCGAAAAAGAGCTGAAGAAGGCGGCGAAGAAGGCAGCAAAGAAAGCCGCCAAAAAGGCCAATAAAAAGGCCCGCAAAGCGGCTGACAAAAAGCAGGCCTGATCGCCAGTCGCCTATTCCGCCTGGCTGATCCGATGCACTGCGTCAGGCCGATCCGTAAGCCCGGGCAAAAGGTCCATACCCAGCCCGGGCCCGCCTGGCACGGCAATCATGCCGTTTGTGATTGGCGGCAGATGATCCACAAAGTCCTGATACCAGGCATAGTAGAAGCCGCGCGCGATCTCCTGCTCTTTCACGTTCCTCAGGCTCAGCGCCAAATGGGTTGAGACCGCCAATGTGACGGGGCCGGAGCAATCGTGAAACGCGATCGGCCGTGCACGCGCCTCGGCCAACGCCGCAACTTTCCGCGCGGCCGAGATCCCGCCAGCCCACACCACATCCATGATCGGCGTCGCGATATTCCCATCATTGATCAGCTCAGAGAACTGCCCAATGCTGGCCAGCGTTTCACCGCCCGCCAGCGGCGCAGAGGTCGCGCTAGCCAGTTCCGCCAGCTCCTCTGTCCGATCCATGAAGATCGGGTCTTCGATCCAGTCCATCCCAATCGGCTCCAACGCCGCGGCGATCTTCTTGGCGGCGTTCAGCGACCACAACCCATGCAGTTCCGCTTTCAGCCGCATCTTGTCGCCATGGGCGGCGCGAATACGCTCAAAAGGTTCGATGCCCTTCTTCAGATCGGCAGTTGAGATATCCATCCCATCCGCTGCGCCCGCCGCCAGATCCAGCGGCCAGATCTTCATCGACGTGATGCCCATCTCCAGCAACGACGCCGCAAGATCCTCAGGCGTGTTCAGAAAAGCCTCGATATCTTCATAGATTACGCCGTTTGACGTTTCAGCCTTGTCGCCAAAATTGTCCGGCCTGACAGCGGAGGTCTTGGACACATAATTCGGCCCCGCGCAGGTATTGTAGATCGGGATCTCGGCCCGCGTCCGTCCCCCCAATAGATCACAAATCGGCACCCCCGCCGCCTTGCCTGCAATGTCCCAGAGGGCGACATCCACCGCCGACAACGCCCGGATCTCGGCGCCCGTCCCGGTGAAGCCGACATAAGGCGTCATCTTGTGGTTCAGAAACTCAATCCGCCGCGCGTCCTGCCCGAGGATCATCGGTGCGATACGGTCGTGCAGGTCCGCCTCAACCGCCCCGGTCCCGAAATACGTCTCGCCCAGCCCTGTCAGGCCCTGATCGGTATGGATCCGCACCCATATCAGGTTAGGATGCTCACTCAGCCGCAGGGTTTCAAGCGCCGTGATCTTCATGATCGCCCCTCTTCTTTGAGTTCAAACACGCGAAATTCCAGCCTCAGAAATTATCCTTGCGACTTCGAATCTCGCCAAACACCGCTTCGTCCTTGGCGTCTTCCATCCCCAGATGCGCCCGCACGCCCAAGTCTGAAGCGCGCAGAAACGGGTTGGTCGCCAGCTCTTCCGCCATCGTGGTGGGTGACGTCGCCTCGCCCCGTTCGCGCATCTGTTCAAAGTCCAGCGTACGCTGCTGTAGCGCCAAATTCCCCGGGTCGACCGACAGAGCGAAGCGGGCGTTCGCAAGGGTGTATTCATGGGCCGAATAGATGATCGTCTCAGCGGGCAAGGCCATCAATTTCTGCAGGCTAGCCCACATCGTCGGCTTGTCGCCTTCAAAAACGCGCCCACAGCCCAGCGTGAACAGCGTATCGCCCGTGAAGACGACGCCAGTGTCCGGGAAATAGAAATTCAGCATATCCAGCGTATGGCCCGGCGTATGGATGCACCGGCAGACATGGCCTGCGAAGATGAACTCATCACCGTCGCCATACCGTTCATCCACGCCCTTGATCGACGGGTTGTCCGGGCCGATGACCACCGCGCCCGTCGCGTCCTTGACCGCGGCAAGGCCCGCCGTGTGGTCGCCGTGGTGGTGCGTGATCAGGATGTGGCTTAGCGACCAGCCCGTTTTCTTCAGCGCCGCCATGGCCGCAGCGGCGTCGCCCGCGTCAACCATTGCGGTCTCGCCCGTCACAGGTTCGTGGATCAACACGCCGTAATTGTCGGACATGTAAGAAAACTGATGAAACTCCAGGGCCATCGCCGCCTCCCGCATTTGTTTGGGAAAGCATCAGGCAAGGCCCGCGATGTGTCCAGCCTTACCCCGCGATGGGCGGATAAATCGACGCTAAGCTTTCGGTTCGCCCGGTCTGGCGTACCACGCGCAACATGTCCCGCGTCAGGGCGCGGGCATGGGGGGCACCGCAGGAATGCACGATCATCTCCACCTCTTTCACCAGGCTTTTGTGAAAATGCGCAACCTTTTCCGCCTTTTCCGTCGGGTCTAGCCCGCGCTGGAAACGTGGGTCATGCGTCGTGATGCCCGTCGGGCAGGTGTTCTTGTTGCATTTCAAAGCCTGAATACAGCCAAGCAAGAACATGAAACCACGCGCAGACACCGCAAAATCCGCCCCCGCGGCCAGCGCATAGGCGACGTCTGACGGGTTCACCAATTTGCCCAAGGCGATGATGCAAATGCGCTCGCGCTGGCCATGACGGCGGAGCGCGTCGTCAAGCAGCGGACACGCCTCGCGCACCGTCAGGCCGACATTGTCCATCAGCGGCATCGGCGCGGCCCCGGTGCCGCCATCGCCGTGATGAAGTAAGGCGCAGCGTCCGCCTCGCCGCGCCCGGCGATCCCCACCGCCAGCGCATCGACAAAACCTGGATCGCCCATGACCAGCTTGATCCCGGTGGGTTTGCCCGTCGCCGCCCTGACCCGCGCGATCAGGTCCAAAAGCCCTGCAATGTCGCCCGCCTCCACATGCCTGTTGGGGAAATTGACGCCTCCCCCACCCTGATCCCACGGATCGCAGCGATTTCCTCGCTGACCTTTTCGGCCGGCAGGATCCCACCCTTGCCGGGTTTGGCGCCCTGGGCGAGCTTGATCTCAAACATGCGCACCTGGTCATGCGCGGCGATTTCCGCCAGTTTTGTGTCGCTCAGCCGTCCTTCCGCATAGCGCACACCATATTTGGCAGTGCCAATCTGAAAGATGATGTCGCAGCCCCCCGCCAGATGGTGAGGTGACAGCCCGCCTTCGCCGGTGTTCAACCAGCATCCGGCCTTGGCGGCGCCACGCGACAGCGCCTCAATCGCGACCTTCGACAAAGCGCCGTAGCTCATCCCAGAGATGTTGAAATAGCTGGCCGGCACATAAGGATGGCCGCACCCCGGTCCGATGACCAGCGCCGGAGCGGTTTGGTGATCTTCCTCCAGCGCTGGAAAGGCAGCGGGGGCGAAAATAGTTGCGCCCGGCATGGTCAGCGCCTTGGTCGAACCAAAGGCGACAGTGGTGTCATGGCCGTCGGCGGCGCGTTCGATCCAGTGACGCTGCGCGCAGTTAAACGGTATTTCTTCGCGGTCCATCGCAAAGAAATACTGGCGGAAGAATTCTCCGAGCGAAGAAAACAGATCACGAAACCAGCCGATCAGCGGATAGTTGCGCCTGACCGCGTCTTCGGTCTGCGCCCGATCGGCGATGGCTACCGCAACAGCGGCCAGCAGGCCCAGCCCCAGCACAAAGACCAACAGCGCCGCCATTACCTGCAGCGCCTGCATTCCCAGACTAGCCATAATCGCATCTCCCTTCCATGCCAATCTTCCGGGCCGCCGCGTTGGATATCGCGCTCAACTGCGTCGTCAATAGGGTGGCCGGTTGATGCATATCAAGGCGCAGCGGCGCGCGGGCGCGCAATCTGCTGGTATGTACGGGAGAAAGCCAATGAATTTCGCAAACCAGAAACAGACACTGATCGACCGCCGGGCCGAACTGGCCGCTCTTCTGATCGAAACGGAGCATCGTCTGGACGAACCCCAGTCAAAGGATTGGGAGGACAGATCCGCCGAACGACAGGGCGATGAAGTCCTGGAAGGCCTTGGACAGATGGAGCTTGCAGAGGTCCGCCGCATCGACGCCGCGCTGCACCGCATCGAAAGCGGCGACTACGGGATATGCGGCAAATGCAGTGAGCGCATATCGGATGAACGGCTCAGCCTGTTGCCCGACACGCCGTTCTGCAAACGCTGCGCAACCTGAAACGTTACTGCAACGGCGGCGGTGTCGCCGCTGCGACCACACCCGACAGGTTGGCCGCAGCCTGATCAAGCCCGGCGTTATAGTCGCCGATCAAGGTCGTGATTGACCCATCTTCGCCGCCGAAAACCATATAGGCTAGGCCGAAGCCAATCACGACGACGGATGATGTCAGCGCTACCCAATCCCGTGCGACCGCGCCGCGAGTATCGCGCAAGAAACATCTAAATGCATTCGACATGATCAAAGGCCCCCTTTGGTGTCGATCTAAAAAAGTCCCAAAGGACAGGATTCAATTCGCACTGCAACTAGTTAAAATATTATCAACATGCGCGCCGGGAGCCGCATGCCAATTGGCACAGGCACAGTCTTCGCGTGCAGAACAGCATGCATGACGGCCCTGCCCCATCTTCAGTCACGCTAGTGGGCGATCCACGCCCCCAACGTTCGGCGGCGGGGCCGCCATGGTGTCGCTCCACCCAAAGACGCCCACGCTTTGACGTGACTTTGGGTGGAGTTTGGCTCGGATCTGATCCGGCCTGCGTCAATGCACCATCTGGCTTGGCCCGTTCGGCTGGGGCGGCTCGCCCAGCCCACGAACCGCACCGCCGATGATCAGGCCATCCGGTCCGGCGCTGACCTCGACAGTTCCCCCATCGCGGATTTCACCGCCCAACAACATTTCAGCCAGCGGGTCCTGCACCGCCTTCTGGATCACGCGCTTCAACGGACGCGCGCCATAGACGGGGTCGTACCCCTTGTCGCCCAGCCAGGCCTTGGCGTCCTCATCAATCGCCAGGGTGATCTTGCGATCCGCTAGGCGTTTTTCGAGGATGGCGAGCTGAATATCGACGATGCCGCCCATATCTTCACGCGCAAGACGGTCGAAGATGGCGATCTCGTCCAGCCGGTTCAGGAATTCAGGGCGGAAATGAGCCCGCACAGCCTCCATAACCTGGGCCTTGGCCGCATCCATGTCGCCGCCTTCGGGCAGCAGCGTCGACAGGGCCTGCGCGCCGAGGTTCGACGTCAGGATGATGATGGTGTTCTTGAAGTCCACCGTCCGGCCCTGTCCATCCGTCAGACGGCCATCATCCAGCACCTGAAGAAGCACGTTGAAGACATCCGGATGCGCCTTTTCCACCTCGTCAAACAGGACGATCTGGTAAGGGCGTCGCCGCACGGCTTCAGTCAGAACGCCACCTTCGTCATACCCGACATAGCCCGGAGGGGCGCCGATCAGGCGAGACACCGCGTGCTTCTCCATGAACTCAGACATGTCGATCCGGCACATCGCCTGATCATCCTCGAACATGAAGCCCGCCAGCGCCTTGGTCAGCTCCGTTTTACCCACACCGGTCGGGCCGAGGAACAGGAAGCTGCCAATCGGCCGCGACGGATCGTTCAGCCCGGCCCGCGCGCGGCGGGTGGCGTTGGCGACAGCCTGCACGGCGGCGTTCTGACCGATGACGCGCTTGCCGATTTCCTCTTCCATGCGGAGGAGCTTGTCACGTTCCCCTTCCAGCATCTTGTCGACGGGCACACCGGTCCAGCGGCTGACGACAGCGGCGACATGTTCAGGCGTCACAGCCTCTTCAACCATTACGTCCTCGGCGGTTTCCGCCTCGCCCAGCTTCGCTTCAAGGTCAGGGATAACGCCGTAGGACAGCTCACCCGCCTGGGCGAGGTTGCCTTCGCGCTTGGCGTTCTCAAGCTCGATTCGGGCCTTCTCCAACCGTTCCTGCACATCGCGGGAACCTTCCAGCTTGTCGCGCTCCGCCTGCCAGCGGGCGGTCATTGCGGCGCTTTCCTCCTTGAGATTGCCCAG